>NZ_JAGKRK010000038.1:19690-40712 GCF_017939325.1 Aeromonas sp. MaB10011B
CCGCAGCGCTATGCGCTTGCCATGGACACAAATAGTTGGTTGCGGGGGCCGGATTTGAACCGACGACCTTCGGGTTATGAGCCCGACGAGCTACCGAGCTGCTCCACCCCGCGTCCGAGGTCGCCCATAATAGGCGCCAACGCTGAGATTGCAAGTAAATATCCTAAAAAAAGTTTATTCGGGGATTAAACCGTCACATACTGCGCTCTTTTGCAACAAATCGCAGTTTTTTCAGGCAGCTAGCGATCTCTCGCCCCTCAGGCCCCTCCCCGCCTTGCCCCTCTTTGCCATAAAAAAAGCCCGCACGACAAGGTGCGGGCGGAAGGATGCGCCGGGATCAGGCCAGCTGGTGCAACACGCTGGTCGCCGCAATCTGGGCGATGATGAGGCCGCACAGGGTCACGGAGACCACCACGGGGGCCGTCTCCTGCTGACGGTAGATGGGGCTGAACCAGAGCAGCAGGGCTGCGACCAGCAGGCCGGCCTGGGTCACTACCCCGGGGATCAGCGGGTCGAGCCCGGCGCTGCTCCCCTGCCAACCCACCAGCACCGCCAGCCAGATAAGACTCAGGATGGCGGAGACGAGCCCCGCCAGGGGCAGCAGCAGATTGAAGGCTTGCAGGCGGTGGCGGGCACGCAGCAGCATCAGGTGGGCAAAGGCCGACCCCAGCAGCACCATCTGCAGCAGGCCGCCGAGCCAGCCCTGGATCTGCATCAGACCCAGCCCGTAGAGGGCGAGCGGCATGGCGGGCAACCACAGCAGGGTGGCGGGGATGGCGCGCTTGCCCTCCAGGCGAGACTGGACTAGGGAGAGCACGATACCGAGCACCAGGGCGGCCCCCCCGCTCCAGATGAGCCAGCCCGCAACCTTGGCCTCCACCGCCAGCATCAGAGAGAGCCCGGTGATCACCCAGACCGAGAAGAGCTGGGTAGTGATCCGCGAGCGCTGGCCCGGGCAGAGATCCCCGCGCCACAGGACGAGCCCCACGGCGATCAGGGCCCCCAGGGCCATCAGACCGGTCAGGGGAAAGAGCCAAAAAGGAAGTTGGACGAACATAGGGTCTCCGGCAGCAGTCCGGGTGCGGGTGCACCCATCACAGGGTAAGGAAGGACAAGAGGCAGGGAGTATATCCAAACTCCCTCCGTCTTCCCAACGTCGCCGGTCAGCTTTGTCCCCGGGCAAGGGCAACCACCCGGGCAAACATCTGCTTGAGCACAGGGGGAATGTGCTCGCTGCCGAGGCGCTCCGCCTCCTCCACCACCGCCAGGGCCATGCCTGGCTTGCTGCGATGGTGGATCGCCTTGGCGATGATGCGCCCGGCGTTGAGGGTGGAGCGCCCCCCGACCCCCGCCTCGCGCCGGAACACCCCCTCGAACCCGTTCTGGTAGAGGTAGTGCTCTATGTCTGCCGCCGGCAACTGGGTCAGCCGATCCCGCTCGCGCTCCCCCTTGAGCAGGGAGCGGGCGGAGCTCGCATACTTGGCGCCCGCCTCGTCACCGTCGGTGAGCAGGTGCCACTCTATGCCAAAGTCCCGGGCCACCTTGATGAGGGGAGCCTGGCCGCACTGGGCGAACTCGATGATGCGCACCCCCTCCGCCCGCAGGCTGTAGCCGCAGATCTGGGCCAGCTCCGAGAGCAGCCAGATCTCGGTCTCCCCTTCCACCAGCAGCCAGCAGCGGGCAAACATCGACATGGGCCTGTTGATGCGCACATGGAAGGCAATCTTGCGCAGATCGTCGCTGCTGTAGCGCTCCCCTCCCAACTGATGGCAGAGGATGTCCTGCTGGCGGCGTACCAGACGACGCACCTGATTGAGGGGCAAGGAGGAGAGCAGGTCCCCCGAGTTGGTGGTGAGCAGCTTCTGGCCGGGCAACTGCTCCAGCAGACCCCAGGCCA
Organism: Aeromonas sp. MaB10011B; assembly: GCF_017939325.1. Lineage (NCBI taxonomy): Bacteria > Pseudomonadati > Pseudomonadota > Gammaproteobacteria > Aeromonadales > Aeromonadaceae > Aeromonas > Aeromonas sp. MaB10011B. The sequence continues at coordinate 21,588 of NZ_JAGKRK010000038.1, forward strand.
GGGCCAGCATGGTGGGATGCAGGCGGCTCTCTGGGTCTTCCAGCATCAATATGGGTCTGGCCCCCTCCTCCAGCTCCCGGTTGCCCCGGGCGTGGAGCAGCATGGCCGCCATGCCCGCCATGGCCAGTTGCAGCGCCCGGTTATCCGCATTGCGCAGCAGCACCTGCAGGTTGCCGGGATTGCGCAGGGTCATGGGGCGATTGACGATATCCCGCTGGCTGCGAGGCTTGTGCTTGATGGGCGCCAGGGCGCTGAAGTAGTGCTCCATCAACTGCTGCACCGCCTGCAGCGCCTCCTTGAGTTCTGGCTCGCCGATGCGCTGGGGCTCGTCGGTGAGCTTGCCGGCCAGCTCGTCCAGCCGCTGCTCGCACAGATCCCCCCAGGGCAGCCGCTCGATGCCCTCCCGGGCGGTACGGGCATCCCGCAGCCTGAACACCGGGTTCATGGTAATGAGCAGACGCACCAGCGCCTCATTGTTGTCGATGGCCAGGCTCTTGCCGATGCCGTCGAGAAAGTCGTGGGTGGTGAGCACGCTGCCATCGTCCTGCAACTCGGCGCTGGCACGATAATGCACCCGGTGGAACTTGTCCTTGTGGGGGATCCAGGCCGCCCCGAGGCGGGCCAGACGGCGTGAGTGCTGGCACATCTGGGGACGATACTCGCTGAAGGTGAGCACCAGTTGCAGCGTGCGCGAGGGTTCGAGCTCGGGATCTTCGGGCCGGTGAAAATCATCCTGACCAAATTGATAGGGCTCGGCATCCCCCAGTAGACACCAGAGGGCCCGCAGCAGGCTGGATTTGCCCCAGGCGTTTTCGCCGATGAGCACAGTGGTGTTGTCCAGCCCGAGGGAGAGGCGATTTATTCCGCGAAAACCTTTGACTTCAATGCGTTCCAGAAACATGCGGCCATATCCAGTCCATCCTGATGGCGCAATAGTGGCAAAGTTGCCGGAAAAATCCTATCGGGTAACGGCGTTTTCAGCGGGAACTGTGAGGAACGAGCGGTTCGGGCGGCGTCGGCTGGGTGGCGCGATAGAGGGGGGCATTCCAGTGGTTGAACCAGAGATGGCGAGTGCGGGTCTGACGTTTGCGATGATTCAATGGGCATTCCTTTCAATGGACAAGAGACAGAGGGTACACCTCTTTTGCCCAGAGTCTCAGGGTTATCTGTGACAGGAGAATGACAACTGGGCTCGCCACTGGCCCGGGCTCAGGCCGAACGCCTCCCGAAAACGGTTACCAAAATGGGCCTGGGAGGAGAAGCCGCACTGGGCGGCGATGCTGGCCAGAGGCTCGCTTCCCGCCAGCAACTGCTTGGCCCGCTTGAGCCGCAGCCCGAGCAGGTAGCGGTGGGGCGGACAGCCCAGGCTCTGCCCGAACATCCGGGCGAAGTGGTATTCGCTCAGACCCGCCTCCCGGGCGAGCTCTCCCAGAGTGATCGGCTCGGCCAGGTGAGCCTGCAGATACTCCTGCACCCGGCGCACCACGGCCGGGGCCAGGCCGCCGCGCACCTCCGGCAGCGCCGGGGCCTCGCGGGTGTGATGGCGATAGGCGTGCAACATCAGCATCCAGGTACCGTGGGAGAGCGCCATGCGATCGATGCCGTGCTGCCAGTCCAGCTTCATCAATTGCCCCTGCACCAGGGCCGCCGCCTGGGGATCGTCGATGAAGGTCTTGTCTTCCAGTTGCAGATGACGCCCCTCCTTGTCGCACGCTTGCTCGGCGATACGGGTGAAGTGGGCGGGGGTGAAGTAGAGGTGGAAGAAGCGAAACTCCTCGCGCACCAGCCACTCGGACCTGTGGTGATCCGGCATGATGCACACCTTGCCGGCACCGCCATGGCCACCGGGGCCGTCCAGCCGCTCGGTCTGCTCGCCCCCCTGCAGGTAGACGCTGATGGTGTGGTTGCCCGGCTTGTGGTAGCGGGTCTGATCGTAGCGGTTGCACCAGCTCGCCACCCCGAGTCCGGGCTCCAGCCAGCAGGAGTCCTCCAGCCTGGCACCGGTGCTCACCAGGGCATCAAAGACCCCTGCCTGTCTTGTCTGCTGCATGGCATGCTGCACGCTTGCGTCCCTCTCTGGCACTTGCCGCCCCTTTCCTGTCGCCATCTTATCGCGCCTCATGGTCAAAGGCTGCGCCTCCGTTGAAAAAACCGCAAGATGGTGCAAGCCGGCCCCCCGCCTCACGGTTCATGCTGATCACATCATCTTCTCTTGATGGGATCACACCATGAATCTGATGCTCTATGTTTCCACCATCCTCATCTGGGGCAGCACCTGGATTGCCATCGCCTGGCAGCTCGGCCCCATCCCCATCGAGGTCTCGGTGCTCTATCGTTTCGCCCTGGCGGCCCTGGCCCTGTTCGCCCTGCTCACGGTGAGCGGCAAGTTTCCGCGCCTGCCCTGGGCGGGCCAGCGTTATGCTGCCCTGCTCGGTGCGTTGCTCTTTTCCACCAACTTCCTCTGTTTCTACCACGCCACCCTCTATATCCCGAGCGGCCTGTCGGCGGTGATTTTCGCCAGCGCCAGCATCTTCAACGGCCTCAATCTCTGGCTGTTCGAAGGTAAACGACCGGGCCTGCGTTGGCTGCAAGGATCGTTGCTGGGGCTGCTTGGCACCCTGCTGCTCTTCTGGCCGGTGCTGGCGGATGCGCAACTGGGTGCAAACGGCTGGAAGGGCTTGCTCTTTGCCTGCGCCGGCACTCTCTGCTTCTCCCTGGGCAACCTGGTCTCCGCCCGGGGACAGCGCCAGGGCTATCACGTATTACAGATGGTACCCTGGGGCATGGTCTACGGCGTGGCGCTGCTGCTGGGCTGGGTCACGGTACTCGGTCAGTCACTCACCCTGCCCACCGACCCGCGCTACCTCGCCGCCATGGTCTATCTGGCCATCTTCGGCTCCGTCATAGCCTTCACCGCCTACCTCACCCTGGTGGGGCGCATCGGTGCCAGCAAGGCGGCCTACGCCACCGTGCTCTTCCCCCTGGTGGCCCTCACCCTCTCCACCTTCTATGAAGGCTTTGTCTGGCAGACGGTCTCCATCGTCGGCGTGGTGGTGAGCCTCATCGGCAACCTGGTGATCTTCGCGCCCCCCGTCAAGGCGTGGCGCTGGCCGCTATCAAGGGCCGCAAACGGTACTTGCCCCTGATGCCACCAGCCCCTAAGGTAACCGCGTCCAACACACGAGGAGGGAGGACGCATGTTACTGGAAGGGCTGGAGACACTCTGCCTGCTGGCAAGCGAGGGCACCATGGCCAAGGTTGCAAGCCGCCTCTATATCAGTCAGTCGGCGGTCAGCAAGCGCATCGCCCAGCTGGAGCAGCGCCTTGGCAAGAAGCTCATCGAGCCGGATGGCCGTCATATCCGCCTCACTCCCCAGGCCCGTGAACTGCTCGCCCGGGTAGCCCCGAGCCTCGCCGAAATGAAGGGGGTGCTGGCGGACAGCCAGATCCTCACGGATCAGACCCCTCTGTCCATCGCCTGCTCCGAAACCCTGCTGGCGGGCTACCTCGCCCGCTTCATGCACACCTACCTTGAACGGGATCCCCACATTGCCCTCTCTACCCACCACACCCCGGTCATTCTGGCCCGGGTGCGCGGCGGGGATGCCCTGCTCGGGATCTGCGCCGGTCGCCTGCCGCCGGGCCATGGGCTGTGTGCCGAACGGCTGCTGGAGGAGCCCTTCTATCTGGTGGGGGACGCTCTGGATGAGGCGGCGCAGCCGGATCACCAGAGCGCCTTGCAAGAAACTGTGACCAGCAAGCAACTGACTGAAGGCGACGTGAGTCAGGGGATGCAGGGCAAGGTGCGCAAGATCCTGACCATGGATCTGGAGAACCCCTCCAACCGCTATCTGCGCGAGCCCCTGGCCGCCCTCGGGCTTATCCCCGCCATGGAGCTCGATTCCTACCTGGCGCTGATCGAACTGGCCAAGGCAGGCATTGGCCCCGTGCTCCTGCCCGCCGGCCTGCTGGCGTTGGTGGGTGAGCAGGGGACACAGGCACGCCCCCTGCCGGGACTGGGCCGCCCGCTCCACCTGGTCTATCGGCCAAACAGCCTCAAGCGCGATCGCATTGCCCGCCTGGTGCAAGCGCTGCAAGCCCATTTCCGGCAACTATCGGCACTGGGCTGAAACGCAAGAGGGCCCGATCTGCGATCGGGCCCTCGTCATGGGGGTACCGGCTCAGCCCAACCAGGCAAAGAGCTCGGGGTACTGGCTCCACACCAGCTTGGCGGACATCACCAGGGAGACGGTCACCAGCAGCGGCTTGATGAGCTTCACCCCTTTCTTGAGCACCAGCTTGGAGCCCATGCGCGCCCCGATGAACTGCCCCAGCGCCATGCACAGCCCCACGCTCCACACCACCTTGCCCCCCAGGGTGAAAAAGAGCAGAGAAGCGATGTTGGAGGTGAAGTTGAGCAGCTTGGTGTGGGCGGTGGCCCGCGCCATGCCAAAGCCCGCCAGGGCCACGAAACCGATGGCAAAAAACGACCCCGTGCCCGGCCCGAAGAAGCCGTCATAAAAGCCCACCCCCCCGCCCACCAGCAGGGCGAACGCCATGGGGGTGAGGCGGCGCTGGCTCTCCGCATCGCTCACCCTGGGGGAGAAGTAGAAGTAGCAGGCAAACGCCATCAGCAGGAAGGGGAGCAGCCGCTCCAGGATGGCGGCATCGATGGTCTGCACCGCCAGAGTGCCGATGGCCGCCCCGATGAAGGTGCAGATGACCGCCGGCCAGATGATGGCCCACTCAAGGAGCCCCTTGCGGGCATAAAACCAGGTGGCGGAGAAGGAACCGAAACTGCTCTGCAACTTGTTGGTGCCAAGCACCAGGGCCGGCGGCATGCCGGTGGCCAGCAGGGCCGGCACCGTCAAGAGTCCCCCGCCCCCGGCGATGGCATCGATAAAGCCGGCGATGAGGGCCACCCCGAACAGGGCGACCAGGGTGAGCAGTTCCAGTTCCATCCATAGACCTCGTGTGATTGGCGGCGCCCGGCATGGCCTGGAGCCTGAAGGAGTCAACAGGTCGCTATCCTAGCGAGGGCGGGCTCATGAAGCCAACGAAACAATGGCAGCCAACTAATTCCTTATTTTCATCAATCAGCCCGCGAGAGGGCCTGCGCCTTGATAACCGCCAGCCTCTGTAGCAGGGGCGCTTCATCCGCACCGGGCGCACGGCTTACCCGGCCAGCCATGTAGCGGCTACTGATGAGGATTAATCCAGAGCGCGGCTCTGGCCCTTGATGGCCTCCAGCCCCTCCAGCAGGGGCGCTTCATCCTCACCGGGCGCACGGCTTACCCGGCCAGCCATGTAGCGGCTGCTGATGAGGATTAATCCAGAGCGCGGCTCTGGCCCTTGATGGCCTCCAGCCCCTCCAGCATGGGCCCTTCATCAGCACCGGGTGCACGGCTAACCCGGCCAGCCATGTAGCGGCTGCTGAAGAGATTGAACCAGAGCTGCAGCGCCTGTCCCGCCCGCAGCTCCCCGGCCACTTCCAGCACGCAGGCGGCCACCTCGGCGGTGCACAGGTGCTCGTCGCTGTGGGCGACGCGCATGCCGTAGGTAGAGAGCGCATCCGGCTTGATGGCGAGCACCGGGAAGCCGTCCAGATAGGGACTCTTGTTGAACATCTTGCGCGCCTCGGGCCAGGTGCCGTCCAGCAGGATGAACAGCGGCTTCTTGCCGGGGGCCAGTACCACCTCGCCGGTCAGGCGGTCGGGCGCTTTCTCGCAGGCGGGAAAGACCACGTAGGGCTGCCAGGCGGGATCCGCCAGCAGGGCCAGCAGCTCGGGATGGGGTTCGGTACGCGACCAGAGAAAGGCCCAGGTGGAGTCCGGCAGCACGTCGGCGATGAGGCGCCCGGTGTTGGAGGGCTTCATGGGCTCGCTGTCATACATCATGAGGCAGAAACCGGCCTCGGCCTTGAGCGCCGGGCGCCAGTCGCAGGCACACCAGTCGTGGCGCAGCTGGCAGGCATCACAGCGTGGCACGCTGCCGCCACGGGCAAGAAAGGGTCGGGTCGAGACGCTCTTGCGCCAGATGCGCAGGCGGTTGACGGCGTGATCGGGGATGGGCTTCATGGAACGCGGCTCTGACGGTGCCTGTGGCGGGACAAAAGGGGGCTGATTGTAACGGCGCGCCCTCCTGGCGGCAAGGCTTGCCGGGCGGCGCCCTGCCCCCTTCCCTCCCCGCGCTCTGCCCGCTTCCCCCCATGAAAAAAGGGGCCCTGAGGCCCCTACTCACCATCCGTTGCAACCGGGTCTGGCGACATCAGACCGACTTTCGCAGGATCTGCTCCAGATAGTGCGCGAAGCTGTGGCCGTGGTGCTCCAGCAGTTTCGGGAACATGGAGATGGAGGTCATGCCCGGGAAGGTGTTGATCTCGTTGAGCAAAATCTCCCCCTCTTCGGTCAGGAAGAAGTCGATGCGCGACAGATGAGTCAGCTTGAGCTGACGGAACGCCTTCAAGGCGTACTCGTGGATGGCATCGGCCTGGGCCTGAGTCAGCCCCTCGGCCTTGAGCGCGGTCTCGGTGTGACTGGCGCTGCTGTACTTCTCTTCATAGGTGTAGAACTTGTCCTGGGGTACGCAGATCTCCCCCGGATAGGTGGCCACCAGCTCGTCACCATACTGGTAGACCGCCACTTCCAGCTCGCGGGGCTTGACTGCTTTTTCGATCAATACCTGCTCGGAGTAACCGAAGGCATCGGCAATGCCCTTCACCAGATCTGCCTCGTTGCTGGCGGAGTAGCAACCCACGGAAGAGCCCTGGGAAGCCGCCTTGATGAAGACCTTGCCCCACTTGGCCAGCGCCGCTTTCGCCTCGGTCAGGCTCGCCTCGCCCTGCTCGGTCAGGAACAGGTAGGGGGTATTGGGGATGCCGATGGCGGTGAGCCACAGCTTGGTGGTGATCTTGTTGAAGCACACCTTGCTCGCCTCGGCGTCACAACCCAGATAAGGCAGGCCGGCCAGCTCGAGGAAGGATTGCAGATCGCCGGTCTCACCGGGATAACCGTGGATGCAGGGCACCACGTAGTCCACCGGACGGGCCACGCTGTCGAACGAGAGCAGCTTGTCCAGCCCCAGCTTGCACTCGCGACCGTCGGCGCTGAGCCAGCGGTCGGCAAACATCTCGACCCGGGTCACTTCGATGCCGGGCAGGAGCCCGAGCTGTTTTTCGAGGAAATTGGCGCTGCGCAGCGAGACTTCGTGCTCGGAGCCGCCACCGCCGCACAGCAGCAAGACATGCATGTTCTTCATTAGATGTGATCCCTTGGGAGAAGTGGCTTCGTCATCACCATGTCAAACCCAACCGCATGAAAACCGGACGAAGCCAGAAACGAACATAAGTGCGGGCAGTGTAGCAAGGGAGGGGAAGCCTTGTCAGCCGATGGGGCGCACCTCCCCCTGCCCGGGCAGATAAAAGTCTCTTCCTGTGTCAGAAACAGGATGAAATGCGCTCAGCGGGGGGGATCGACCCGCCCGGCGCCATTGCCGTTGACCCGAAACCAGCCGGCAATGCTGTAGCGCTCCCGGCTTGCGGGCAGCACCTCGTGGGGAAACTCTTCAGACAGGAAGAGCACCAGCCGCCCGCCCCGGGGGGAGACATCCATCAGAAACTGCTCGCAGTCGTCATAGACCCGCAATATTCCCCCCGCCTCTGGCTGCCAGTCGTTGTTCAGGTAGAACACCGAGGTGAGCCGGCGGTTGGATCGCCCGGCGAAGGCGTCGCGATGGGTGGCGTAGAAGTCTCCCTGACGGTAGCGGGCAAAGTGGGCCTCGTAGTCGAACAGCCCCAGCATCAGGCTGCGATTGGCGGCCAGACGCAGGGACTCCATCCGGGCCAGATAGTCGGCCACCGGCGCGCCGAGGGAGGCGTCGAGCCAGTGGATCTGATCCCGACGGATATCGCGGTTGTCCTGATGCAGGGTCTCGCGCCCGATCCCCGCCGGTCGCCACTCGTCCGGCAGGCAGGCCTTGAGGGCATCCACCTCGGCGGCGGTTAAAAAATCATCCACTATCACCCAACCCCGGGTGTAGATGGCATCCATGACGGCTTGATAGTCCAAGATAGGCTCGCAGCGAGGGGAGAGAGTGCGCTTTGTAGCGACTTCGGACCATCGGCACAAACCGGATTGCTTCTCTTGAGAAGTCCCGCCATCAATAGGAGTCTGGGGGGAACAGACGCCCTCCCCCTTGCTCCCCGGCCCTCGGCCCGTTAACGTGCAAGGATTGTCCCCGGGCGCCTTGTCGCCCCTCTTGCATCAGGAGAAACCATGCCCCTGCCCCTCATCCCCCTGCAACGACTCGATGGCACGGCCTGGTCCACCGCCGATCTGCAGGGCCGTGTCGTGCTAGTGGTCAACGTGGCAAGCCGCTGCGGTTTTACCCCCCAATACACCGGGCTTGAGGCCCTCTATCGCCAGTTCGGCCCCCAAGGCTTCGAGATCCTGGGCTTTCCCTGCGATCAGTTCGGCCATCAGGAGCCGGGCGATGCCGAGGAGATCGCCCGCTTCTGCTCGCTCGACTACCCTGTCAGCTTCCCCCTGATGGCCAAGTGCGAGGTCAACGGCGCCGGGGCCCACCCCCTCTATCGCTGGCTCAAGGAGCAAAAGCCCGGACTCCTTGGCAGCGAGGCCATCAAGTGGAACTTCACCAAGTTCCTGATTGACCGTGAAGGCCGGGTGGTGGACCGCTTCGCCCCCCAGACCAGGCCGGAGGATCTGGTGCAGGCCATCGAGGGACTGCTCTGACGGGCGTGCGCCGAGGCCAGGGGGGCCCCTCTTAGCGCCCCCTGGCCTTTCCCTGCCGGGATGGCCGTGGCAACCCTGCTCGCGACACGGCTGCTGCGCGTGCGCCTCGCATCTGCTATATTACGCGCCCACTGTCTCTTGTGCGGTCGCTTTGCCGGGCTCAGGCCCAGCCTCGATGGCGGCCCACCCTATTTTCCATGTCGTGACGGACCAAGGCTGCCGTCACCCGTTGAGCCCAAGGCTCGGAGTGTCCCTCGAACATGTCATTCAATGAACTGGGTCTGTCACCGCACATCCTGCGGGCCGTCAAGGAGCTGGGTTACGAACAACCCACCCCCATCCAGCAGCAAGCCATTCCCGCCATCCTGGCCGGGCAGGACGTGCTGGGCGGCGCCCAGACAGGCACGGGCAAGACGGCCGGTTTCACCCTGCCCATGCTTCATCGACTGCTGGCCAACCACGGCCGTGGCGGTCGTCGCCAGGTGCGAGCACTGGTGCTGACCCCGACCCGGGAGCTGGCCGCCCAGGTGGGCGAGAGCATCATCAAATATGCCCACCACCTGCCGTTTCGTACCCTGATCGCCTATGGCGGCGTCAGCATCAAGCCGAACCTGGACGCCATCAAGCTCGGGGTCGACATCCTGGTCGCCACACCGGGCCGCCTGCTGGATCTGCTGACCCAGGGCGCCCTGACCCTGAGCGCCCTCGAGGTGCTGGTGCTGGATGAAGCGGACAGAATGCTCGACATGGGGTTCATCACCGACATTCGCCGCATCATGAAGGCCCTGCCGGAGGAGCGTCAGACCCTGCTCTTCTCCGCCACCTTCTCCAATGACATCAAGGCGCTGGCGGACGATCTGCTCAAGGATCCCACCCTCATCGAGGTGGATCCCAGCAACACCGCCGCCGAGCAGGTAAGCCAGCGCATCATCCAGGTCGATCGGGAACGCCGCCGGGAGATGCTCTCCCACATGATTGGCCGTGGCAACTGGCAGCGGGTGCTGGTGTTCGTGCGCACCAAGCAGATTGCCGACAGGCTCGCCCAGCAGATGCAGAAAGATGGCCTGGATACGGTCGCCATCCACGGTGACAAGAGCCAGGGGGCCCGCAACCGGGCGCTGGCGGATTTTCGTGAAGGCAAGGTGCGGGTGCTGGTTGCCACCGACATCGCCGCTCGCGGCCTGGACATCGATCAACTGCCCCACGTGATCAACTTCGAGCTGCCCCAGATGGCGGAGGATTACATCCACCGCATCGGCCGCACCGGCCGCGCCGGCCGTGGCGGCGAGGCCATCTCTCTGGTGAGCCAGGACGAGCTGGGTCAGCTCAAGGAGATCGAGGCGCTGATCGGCCAATCCCTGACCGTGGAGATCCTGGAAGGATACGAGCCGAGCGGCAAGCCGAGCCGCCAGACCCTGCCGGGCAGCAAGCCGGTGCAAAACCCGCCCCGCGCCCGTGGCCATGCCAACGCCAAGGGCAAACCCGCCGCCGGGAAAGGCAAGGGGGATGGCGCCAAGAAGCCGGCTCAGCCTGCGCAAAACAAGTCCCGCAAGCGGGAAGTAGTGGGCGAGGACATCGGTTTCGCCCCCATGCGCCGTCTGCCCAAGGCCCAGCGGGGCGACTATCAGGACAACTCCAACGAGGAGTGAGACGGTGCGAGCCCTGCGTCCTGAACAACAAAAAACCGCCCGAGGGCGGTTTTTTCATGCTCTAGCGCCCTTAACCGGCGGCCAAGGCCATGTGCAGCAGCGGATAGGGCTTGCCCTGGCCATCCAGGGGGGAGCGCCCCGTCACCTCGAAGCCCAGGTGCTGGTAGAAGCCGACAGCCTGGGCATTCTGTTCGTTGACGTCCACGCGAGTCGCCCCCAGACAACGGATGGCGTGGTCCACCAGCTGGCGGCCGACCCCGCCCCCTCTCGCCTCGGGAGCGATGAACAGCATCTCGATATTGCCCTCAGCCACCCCGATAAAACCGACGATCACGCCATCCTGCCTGGCGCAATAAAGGCGCACGGCATCGAAATAGTGTTCGAGGATGAGAGGCTTGAGGGTGGCGATGTCTTCCTCTTGCAGGAAGTGATGGGTAGCGCGTACCGAGGCCTCCCAGAGAGCGATCAGGGCCGGGTAATCCCCGGTTTGTGCTGGTTCTATCTTCATGAATTGTTGGCTCAATTTATGGCAAAAGCGCCGATGCTAAGCCTTGGGGCCGAACCTCGTCAAGGTGCAGCCCTGGGCCTCTGCCTGCTTGATGACAAACCCCTTCTCGATGCCCGCCTTGAAGCCCAGCTTCTCATAGAGGCGATGGGCTTCATCGCGCCCTTCCCCCGAGAGCAGCATCACCTTGTAGCCATCCAGCCCCCAGGCCAGGGAGAGCGCCTGTTCAAGCACCTTCTGGCTCAGCCCCTGGCGTCGGAACGCAGAGGCCGTTACCACGTGCTCTATGATGCCAAAGGGCCTGCCGCCGTTGCTCAGGGTCGGGATCACACCGAGCTGGCAGGTGGCGGCGAGCTCACCGCCCACCTTCGCCACGATGATCCGCACCTCGGGCCTGGCCAGCAGGCTCGCGAGCGTCTCCCTCGCCATGGAAAGCGGCATCACGGGATCCCGTGGTCTGAGCTCGGCGTAAAGGCTGAGCAAGCCGCCAGATCCTGCTCCCTGCACTCTCTGATCACCACCATGGCAACCTACCTGATCTGCCACTCCTCTTTCGGCTGATCATGCATGACGCCAGCATGGAGTGTGCGCAGGCATAATAGAGAAAGAAGATGCCTCCCCAGGTTGGGAAGGCATCGCGATCAACGGGTCTTGACCGCCTGGAGCAGGACAGAGACATCGGCGCCAACGCGGCGGGTCGCGATGGCTTCGCGAATGTCGCTCTCGCTGTAGCGACTGGCGGGGTAGACCACCACGCAGGCGGTGTCACCGGGAGCGAGGAAGTGGGTCTCGCCAAAGGGGGTGTAGCGGGTGGCGCCAATGCTGATGAGCGCATGGGCCGGGCGCCCCGCCTGGGCCAGCAGCCCCTGGATATGCTCGGCCGGGCCTTCGTCCTGCTGATGGTTGAACTTGTCGATGGCCCACGCCAGCAACTGACCGTGGAAGTAGCTGTAGTCCACCGCCGCGCTGTCGATCCCGTAGGGGTGCAGCTCCCCGTCCCGCTCCAGATAGCAGGCGATGCGGTAGTCATCGAGCTCGCATCCTGCGGCAAAGTGGGTCAGGGGCAGCAGGTTCGCGGCCAGCCCCTTGCTCTCTTCACCCCAGTTCTTCTTCTCGCTGATCTTTTTGGCATTGGGGCGACGGATGGAGCAGTCGTTGTAGGCGCCAAACGCCTTGGGATGGATGGCCACCACCTGCTCCCCCGCGTACTCCAGCTCGCACCACAGTGCCACCTCGGGTTCAATCTGCACTTTCTCGTCCCCGCTCACCGCCGCCTCCGGCAGGAAGATGGCATCGCCGCTCAGGGGAAAGACCCCGAGCTGGCCGGGATGGTTCGGCACATAGAAGGGGAACAGCGCCTTGGGGGCGACCTTGTCGTCAACCTTGACGGCGACGAAGTCCGCCGCCTCCCCTGCCTGCTCCAGGTGACCGGCGAAGTTGCCCGCCACGCCCAGTCCGATAAAGGGGGGCTGTGAGGTGATCTGCATCTGTGGCTCCACTGGCGCGGCCGGGGCCGCCGCCTCGTTGTCGTTGTTCAGGGCGGAAATACCGCCAAAGAGGGAGCTTATTAGAGCACAGCCCCCGTACGGCGCCCAGCCACCGGGCCACAAGCTGTGCACCAGGGCGGATTTCCCCTCACCATCTGGTCATAAAGTCGGCAGTCGATGCGAAGCTGTGATCCCGATGCTTGGGAGAGCCCGGCACTTTTGCTAGGCTGCCCTATTCATTTGCCGTTCGGGAGCCGTCGCAAGGCCATGGCCACCCACTTTCAGGGGCGCTTCGAGGTGGAGTTCAAATACCGCCTGACGGACAGCGCCGCCTTTGTGCATACCCTCACGGCCCTCAGCCCCGAGGTGATGGTGGCGGACAATCATGAGCAGGACTGCTACTTCGACACGGCAGATGGCGCCCTGGCCCGGGCAGAGAAGAGCCTGATCATCCGCACCATGGCCCCCAGCGGCATCCGGCTCTGGATAGTCAAAGGACCCGGACCCGATCGCTGCGAGGCGGTCAACATCACCGATGCGGGCAAGGCGGCCAGCATGGTGCGCACCCTGGGCTACCAGCCGGTGCTGACCATCGACAAGCGGCGCAGCATCTATTTTCTGGGGGCCTTCCACGTCACGGTGGATCACCTGGCAGGCGTCGGTGATTTTGCCGAGCTCGCCATCATGACTGACGACGAGACCGCCCTGCCCGCCTACCGCGCGCAGTTGCTGGCGCTGGCTAGCCGGCTGGGACTGGCGCCCGAGATGTGGGAAACCCGCTCCTATCGCACCCTGTGCGAGCAGCGAGCCCCCCCTTTGACAAGCGGCAACAAGAGGAATCTGCCCATGATCGACAAACTCGCCTGGCTGACCTTCAAGGAGGGACAACTGCTGTGCGCCCGCTCCCACGGCAAGGACATCTACTACATTCCGGGGGGCAAGCGCGAGCCGGGCGAGAGCGACGAGGCGGCCCTCGTTCGTGAAATCGAGGAAGAGCTCGCGGTCATCCTGAAACCCGACACCCTGGCGTTCGCCTGCGAGTTCAGCGCCCAGGCGGACGGCAAGCCGCAAGGGGTGAATGTCAATCTGCGTTGCTACACGGGGGACGCCGACGGCACGCCCGTCGCCTCGGCGGAGATCGCCGAGCTGCGCTGGCTGGACAGCCGCCACCTGGCCGAAGTCTCCCCCGTCTCCCGCCTGCTGTTCCAGTGGCTGGCAGCGCAGGGACTGATCCATTAAGAGACGGCGCACCTGACCGGATGATAATAGCACCGGCAGGAGAGTCCGCGCCCGAGACGTTAATCCCCCACGTGGGCCAAGAGAGAAGATGAGGACATTCAATGGAGATCCTTGAGGTCGAGAGCACCAGAGGCATCAAACCGGCGCTGATCGCCCTGCTGCAAGATTGCGTGGCCAGCGGTGCCTCGGTGGGCTTTCTGCCTCCCCTGCAGGAAGAGCAGGGGCTGGCGTACTGGCAAGGCATCGAGGGGGAGCTGGCGGATGGAGTGCGCAAGCTCTGGGTGGCGTTTGATCAGCACCATCTGGTGGGCGCCCTGCAGCTCTCCCTGTGCACAAAGGCCAACGGGGGCCACAGGGCCGAAGTGGAAAAGCTGATGGTCCACAGCCAGGCCCGTGGCAAGGGGGTGGGCCGCGCCCTGATGAACGCCATGGAGCAAGGGGCCCGGGACGCCAGGCGTACCTTGCTGGTGCTGGATACCCGGGTCGGCGACGTGGCCTCCAGCCTCTATCGCCAGCTCGGCTATCAGGAGGCCGGCCAGATCCCGGACTTCGCCCGCAATGGGGACGGCACCCTCGCCGCCACCCAGTTCTTCTACAAGCAGCTCTGAGGCAGACGGCCTGGCAAGACCGGACAGCGTGCCGGTCTTGCCCCCTCCAAGGCTCGGCGTACATAGGTTTTTGGTTCAATCAGACTCATCGGCAAGGAGCCATCATGATATTGGAAGTCGCCCATCTGCAGATCATTCCCGGCAAGGCCACTGACTTCGAGCAGGCCTTCGCCCGAGCCCAGCACATCATCAGCGCCATGCCCGGCTACCTGGGCCACCAGTTGCAGCGTGCCCTGGACGATCCCCATCACTACCTGCTGCTGGTGCAGTGGGCGCGGCTGGAAGATCACACCCGGGGGTTCAGGGGCTCCCCCCGGTACCAGGAGTGGAAGGCCCTGCTGCACCACTTCTACGACCCCTTCCCCAGGGTCGAACATTTTCAGGATGCAACACCGATCAGTGCCGCAAGCTGAACCTTGATCAGCTCGTCCCGTCACGGGCTGATCAATGGCGTCAGGCCAGGCGCTCGGCCCTGTGGGCAATCTGCGGCTCGGCAAAGGCGCTCTGGGCCGCGATGAGCTGCAGCTCGTAGGCATTCGCCTCCCAGGTCTGTCTCAGCACCGCATCCACCGCGGCGTTGGTGCGCTCGAAGGCGCTCACCCCATCATATCCCGCCTGCAGGTTGGCCAGCATCAGGGCGCTGATGAGATCCCCCACGCCCACCGGTTGGCGCGCGAAATCGTAAAGGGGACGGGCGATCAGATAGTCTCCCTCGGGGGTGGCAAGCAGCATCTCGAAGCGGCCGGGGACGCTGGCGGCGCGACCCAGGTGCTTGACCAGCACCATCTTCACCCCCTTCTCCAGCAACTGGCGTGCGGCGACCCGGGTCTGGGCCAGGGTTGTCAGATGGACATCGCACAGGGTCTCCAGCTCCAGCAGATTGGGGGCCATGATGTCCGCCACCGGCAGGGCCTGCTCGGTGAGAAAGCGGGTGACGCCCGGGGCGACGATGCACCCCTTCTCCGGATGCCCCATCACGGGATCGCAGAAATAGAGGGCCGCCGGATTGGCTCGTTTCACCGCCGCCACCACCGCCAGGATCTCGTCCCCCTGCTCCGCCGAGCCCAGATAGCCACTTAGCACCGCATCGCAGCGCGCCAGCACCTCGATATTGCAAAGCCCCTGGCACAAGGCGGCAATGTGGCCCGCCGGCATTGCCATTCCCTGCCAACCCGCCTCGTACTGGGTGTGGTTGGAGAACTGCACCGTATTGATGGGCCACACCTCCATGCCGAGACGGCGCATGGGGAACACGGCGGCGCTGTTGCCGGCACAGCCAAACACCACGTGGGACTGGATAGAGAGAATGCGTTTCATCGACACCACCGGACAAGAAGCCTGAGGAAAAGAGGCAATATATCGGATGAAGAGACGGCTCTTCCAGCAATTAACGCCCTGACTCCCTATTTATGCTTCTGCAGGCTTAACCTGCCGCATATTTGACCCCCGCTACCCTGTTTCTGTACAACCCTGGAGCCATCTCCCCGCTGCTGCGGGGTGATAAATGTACTTGTACGTCTCTTGTCTGATGGCATACAAGGTGATTTTTAAACCAGCCATGAACAGTCGGGATCAAGGATGAGGTCCGATGAAAAGGCGCCAGTCGGCAGTCGGCAGTCGGCAGTCGGCAGTCGGCAGTCGGCAGTCGGCAGTCGGCAGTCGCAAAGTAAGGCAACAAGGGCAAGGGTCAAGGAGACGTCGGAAGATCACAGGACAAAGGCGGCCTCCCCTTGCCTGACACCGTGGCAACGGCAAGCCATACGCAGTGGCGACAGCAAGTCACGTCACCAGTGCCGTGACTGCAGCGAGTCGCCAGCAGTCGTCAGAGGGAGCGCGGTGCTTGGGCGTCTCAATCCCGGGCGAAGTGGTAGACCCAGCCTTCGTCCGGTGCCATCTCCTCCGGCAGGTCCACCAGAGCAGGCAGCGAGGTGACGGCCCCTTCGGCCGCATATTGCAGGGCCATCAGGGCGCAGAGCGCGGCATCATAGGGATCCGTTCCAGGGATGAGGATTGCTGGCAGGTGGGGTTGCAGCTCGGGCCGCACAGCAGAGGCTTTGCCCCCCATTTTGGCCAGGGCGGGATAGACCTCCAGCACCGCGCGCCCGGCAGCCCTCGCCCGTTTTGGCACCAGTTGCAGATCCCCGAGGCGCGGCAGCATGGAGAGGGCCAGGGTGGCGTTGTTGCCGAGCCTGTCGAAGGTGGCGGAGAGGGGCTTCTTGCCATAGTGCTGATAGAGCCAGCGCTCGCAATCCCGGTAGGCGTAAGGGTTGTCAATCTCCCGCTGGGGCACGGGAAAGCCGCTCCCCCACCCCGCCAGCAGATCGGCGAGGGCGCGGGGAAAGGCCAGGGGCGCATCGATGCCGAGAGCAAGGCGCGGGCAGGCCAGCACCTGCATCAGCGCCACCTCGTCTTGCAGGGCCGGGCGCAGCAGGGCATCCAGATCCGGCGCGACCCGGGAGCTCAGGCGAAACAGGGGGGAGATCCCGAGCCAGTGCAGACGCGACTCCCGGGCCTGCCAACCCACCACCGCCACCGCCTGGGCATTGCCCTGCCAGCCCCTCACGTCCCAGCCGATGCCGATGGCGTCCATGTGTTCCGTTGTCATGCCCCTGTTACCTCTGTGCAGCCTTGATGGAGCACAGGGTAATGGCTGCCCCTCCTAAAGCAAGGGCAAGTTGGTCCCTAGAAGGATTTCTTGAAGTTGATCAGGGGCAGAATGGGGAAGATGCCGTTCTCGGCGTAGTTGGCCAGGCCAATCTGCAAGCCGTCCAGGTGCTTGGTGGCATTGACGAATCCCAGCTGGAACGTGGTGCGTTCGGCATAGTTGACGAAGCCGACGTTGGCCAGGGCATTGCCCTGGGCGATGTTGACCGCCCCCCAGTTGAGCCCCTTCACATTGTTGGTCAGGTTGACGAAGCCCAGATTGAGGCCGGTATCCTGCCCTTCGTGCCAGTTGACGGCGTTGATGGCGACCCCGCCAAACTGATGGCGCACCCGGCTCGCGCCAAAGAACACACCAAGCTGCAGGCCGGTGAATTGATCCACGTCGGAGAGGGCGAACACCGGCAGATCGATCCCCTTCACCTGGCCGGTGCGGCCGTAGAGGAAGGAAGCCCTTGCCCCTTCCACCTGATTGGACGAGGGCAGGTTGACACCGGGCAGGGAGATCTGGACCGGCGTGCTGGCCTGGGCGACACCGGCGAGGGTCAGGGCACCACAGCCGAGCAGCAGGGCGAACGGTTTCATCGGGGATTCCTTGTGAAGAGGGTGTGGCTCAAGGGTACCAGCGCAGGCCCCGGGGAACGAGACCCCGCCCCCTGCCCTGCGTCACCTCTCGTCTGAACCCGGGGATGGCTCTCTCGGCGGATTGGAAAATTCAAACAGAAACTAACATTTATACCAAAGGTGGATTGGTTGCAGAATTCTCAAACGTGTGTTTGAACAGAGCAAACAACACGTAACACAGGGATGACGTGCTGTACCCGCAAGAAGGGTCGATTGACCCGCAAAAACAGTGTTCTGCCGAACCGGAGACCCATGATGAATATGGACGTGATCAAGAGCTTTACCGAGCAGATGCAAGGCTTTGCCGCTCCCCTCACCCGCTACAACCAGCTGCTGGCCAGCAACATCGAACAGCTGACCCGGTTGCAACTGGCGTCCGCCAATGCCTACGCCGAACTGGGGCTCAACCAGTTGCAGGCCGTCGGCAAGGTGCAGGATGCCCAGAGCCTGGCGGCCCTCGGCACCGTGCAGCTGGAGAGCGCCAGCCAGCTCTCCCGCCAGATGCTGGATGACATCCAGAAGCTCAGCACCCTCGGCCAGCAGTTCAAGGAAGAACTGGATGCCCTGACCGCAGATGGCATCAAGAAGAGCACGGGCAAGGCCTGATAACCCCTGGCTGCCCGTCTTGCGGGCAGCCACATCTCCCCACGACTCGACAGAACGGGCAAGTGCCCGCCCCGGGCGTGGGTGAAGGAGAACACATGAGCCAATCATCTTACGGCCCGCTGTTCGAGGCCCTGGCCCACTACAACGACAAGCTGCTGGCCATGGCCAGAGCCCAGACCGAGCGCACCGCCCAGGCCCTGCTGCAGACCAGTCTGGACGATCTGGGCCAGGTGCTGGAGCAGGGCAGCCAGCAGCCCTGGCAGCTGATCCAGTCCCAGATGAACTGGTGGCAGGATCAGCTCAAGCTGATGCAGCACACCCTGCTCAAGAGTGCAGGCCAGCCGAGCGAGCCGGTGATCACCCAGGATCGCAGCGATCGCCGCTTCAAGGCCGACGCCTGGAGCGAGCAACCCCTCTATGACTACCTCAAGCAATCCTATCTGCTGACCGCAAGACACCTGCTGGCGGCGGTGGATGCCCTGGAGGGCGTGCCCGAGAAGAGCCGGGAGCGACTGCGCTTTTTCACCCGCCAGTACGTCAACGCCATGGCTCCCAGCAACTTCCTGGCCACCAACCCGGAGCTGCTCAAGCTCACCCTGGAGTCCGACGGCCAGAATCTGGTGCGCGGCCTTGCGCTCCTGGCCGAAGATCTGGAGCGCAGCGCCGATCACCTCAACATCCGCCTGACCGACGAGTCCGCCTTCGAGCTCGGCCGGGATCTGGCGACCACCCCGGGCCGGGTAGTGCTGCGCACCTAGCTCTTTGAGCTCATCCAGTACAGCCCGACCACAGCGACGGTGGGCAAGACCCCGGTGCTGGTCGTGCCCCCCTTCATCAACAAGTACTACATCTTGACATCCTCCCCCACCTTAGCGCTTCGCGTCACAGGAGGGGGATTCCCATTACTGGGTGATAGCTGCTCGCGCAGTACCGGGTTCCTGCTTCATCGGGCGGCCTGATTGCACCACGCCTCCACAGGCTAAAACGGCGTGTCCC
>NZ_JAGKRK010000039.1:0-6467 GCF_017939325.1 Aeromonas sp. MaB10011B
AGCCCTTTTCATCTCGCTGAGCGCTGCAGGCAATAAAAAGGCGGCCCACAGGCCGCCATATCGTTTGCTGTCGTCAGAACGGGAAGAACCAGGGGATGGCGATGACGCTCACCACCATCACCAGCAAGGTGAAAGGCACGCCGATGCGCACGAAGTCCATGAACTTGTAGTTGCCCGGGCCCAGCACCAGGGTGTTGACCGGCGACGAGACCGGCGTCATGAAGGCTGCCGAGGCGGCGATGGCGATGGTCATGGCAAAGGGATAAGGCGATACCCCCATCTGATGGGCCGTCCCCAGCGCGATGGGCGCCATCAGCACCGCCGTCGCCGTGTTGGAGATGAAGAGCCCGATGACGGCACAGAGCGCGAAGAGGCTGGCCAGCATCACCCTGGGGCCCATCTCCCCCACCGCCGAGATGAGCGCGCCGACGATGAGATCCACCCCGCCGGTCTGCTGCAATGCAAGGGCAAAGGGCAGCATGCCCACGATGAGGATCAGGGTCGGCCAGTGGATGGACTTGTAGGCACTCTCCAGATCGATGCAGCGGAACTTGCCCATCAGCAGGCAGGCGATGAGCGCCGCGATCACGTTGGGCACGGGATCCGTCACCATCAGCACTATCATGACCCCGAGGGCAATCAGGGCGTGGATGGCCTGGCTGCGGGCCGGCGCCATCTCGTCCACTTCCGCAGGCAGGCCCAGCAGCAGAAAATCGCGATGATGGGTCTGCAACTGACGAATGAGGCTCCAGTTCCCCACCACCAGCAGGGTATCCCCCATCTGCAGCGCCTCGTCCACCAGCTTTCCGGTCAGCGCCTCTCCATCCCGGCGGATCCCCACCACGCTCAGACCGTAACGGGAACGGAAGGTCACCTCGCGGATGCTCTTGCCGAGCAGCCGGGAGCCGGGGATGAGGGAGACCTCCGCCATGCCCACCTCCCGCGCCTGGTCGGAGAAATACTCCCCGCGCAATATCATGGGCTCGAGCCGCGCCTCGCTGCAAAACTCCCGCACATCCACCTCGGGATCCGATATGTCGATGAGCAGCACGTCCTTGGCCTGGAACTCGGTCACCCCGGTGACACTGACCATCACCCGCCTGAACTTGCGCCAGCGCTCCATCCCGATGACATTGGCACCGAAGCGGGCACGCAATTGCAGCTCGTCGAGGGTCTGGCCGATCAGGGGGGAGTCGGGCCGGATCGCCAGTCGGCGTGCTCGCCCCGCCAGCCGGTAGTCACGGATGAGATCCCGCATGGTGCTGCGTCCCATCTGCTTGCCCTTGCCCTCCTCTCCTTCACGCACCAGACGGTTGCGCATCAGCAGCATGTAGAGGATCCCCATCCCCAGAATGATGACGCCCATGGGGGTGAAGCCGAAGAAACCGAACCCCTGGATGTCGTGGCGCATCAGTTCACTGTTCACCACCATGTTGGGAGGGGTTGCCACCAGCGTCATCATGCCGCTGATAAGGCCGGCAAAGCCGAGCGGCATCATCAGTCTGCCCGCCGGGATCCCCATCCGGTTCGCCACGCTCAGCACCACGGGGATGAAGATGGCCACCACCCCGGTCGAACTCATCACGGCCCCCAGGGTCGCCACCGCCACCATCAGCAGCACCAGCATGCAGGTTTCGCTGCTGCCGGCCACCTTCACCAGGGCATCTCCCACCTGATAGGCGATGCCGGTACGCACCAGCCCCTCCCCCACCACGAACAGGGCGGCAATCAGAATGACGTTGGGATCGCTGAATCCTGCCAGCGCCTGCGGCAGGGTCAGAGTGCCGCTCAACACGAACAGGATGATGATCAACAAGGCGACCACGTCCATGCGTACCTTGTTGGTAATAAACAGGAGAATGGCACCCACCAGCATGCTGAGCACCCAGATCAACTCGGAATTCACACTTGCTCCTTTTGTTCAACGTCAACCACGGCCGGCCCCGGACGCCATCAGACCACAGAGCCCGTCCCCTTGATTTGTTACATATCAAGAAAGAGGAGACCGCATCATCTCACATTCAGGTTCAGTTGCGGCCATTTTACCGGTCCGTGAACGCAGTCGGTCGCCCTTCACATGTCGGGGTAAAAAGTGCTGCACGCTCCCCCCGCCCCTCCTAAAATGGGCCCGCCGCGGCCTGAGCCGCCCTCTCACCCCTTGCCCTTCGGAGACAACATGACCCAGCACACCCCGGCCTACCCGGCATTCACCTTCTTCAGCCGCTTTGTCGCCGACATCCAGGCTGGCCGAAAGACCATCACCATCCGCGACGAGAGCGAGGCAAACTGGCGGCCCGGCCAGCGCCTGGCCCTGTTCACCAACCCGGAACACCAGCCTTTTGGCACCATTGAAGTCATCTCGGTCCAGGCGGTCGCCTTCGAGGCGCTGAGCGACGAGCACGCCCGTCAGGAGAACATGACCCTCCCCGAGCTTAAAGATGTGATCCGCGATATCTACCCCGCACTGCCGCCCCTCTATGTGATTGAATTCGTGCTGATTGAAGCCTGATTTTGTGAGCTGCCTCAGCTAACGCCGGTTGCGCTCACGGGCCAAAAGCGCACAATGACTGTTTTTATATACAGTCATTGGTGTCTTATGGAAAAACAACTCGAACCGGCCATCGCAGCCATGGTGGCAGACTTCATCGCCGCAGGTCGTCCCAAGGCGAGCCAGCGAGCTGGCAGGCGCGCCGTGACGGCTACCTTGCCTCTGCCTTGTTGGGCGGTGAGCGGGAAGAGGTGGGCGCCATCGAAGAGTGGCAGGCCGATCACCACGCCATCCGCTGCTATCGGCCCGCAGACAAACCGGTCCCCACGTATCCGGTGCTGATCTATTTTCACGGCGGCTGTTTTGTCAGCGGGGATTTCGAGACCCACGATCGCCAGATGCGGATGCTGTGCAACCGGGCCAGCGCCCTGATCTTCGCCGTACACACCCGCCTCGCCCCGGAACACACCTATCCTGCGGCTCACGACGATGCGCTGGCCGCCACGCGGGTCATCATGGCCGAGGTGGAGAAATGGCATGGAGATCCGGCACGTCTCGCCATTGCCGGCGACAGCGCAGGGGGTCATCTCGCCCTGGTCACCACCTTGCGGCTCAAGGCTGCCAGCGCCCCCTTGCCCAAGGCCCTGCTGCTTCTCTATCCCATGCTGGATGCCCTCTGCGAGAGCCAAAGCTACCGCGATCTCGGTGACGACTACCTCATTACCCGGGACATGCTCGCAAGCGGTTTTCACGCCTACCTGGGCAGCCTGCCCCCCAGCAATCCCGAAGCCAGCCCGCTCCACCATCCCGCCCTGTCAGGATTACCGCCGACCCATATCGTCACGGCGGAATATGATCCGCTGCGCGACGAAGGGGAAGCCCTGTATGGCAAGCTGGTGCAGGCTGGCGTCGATGCCACTTGCCAGCGGCAGCATGACGTCATCCATGGCTACTTCCAACTGGCGGCCATCAGCCCTGCCGCTCGTCAGCTCATCGACCAGATAGCCATGATGCTCAGAAGACTCTGAGTTGGAACCGGCCCCCATGCCGTGTTAAAAGTGTCTCTTTTGAATCAGAGAGGTAACCCGCGTGTTCGAGATAGCGAGCCTGAAAGAGGGCATGATGCACGGGGTGGAGTTGTTCCAGCTGCTGCTGGAGATCATCTCCATCGCCTGCGTGGTCATCGGCCTTGGCAAGACCCTCTGGCTGGCGGCCAGAGTGCGGGATCACGAGCCCGGCTTTCCCCGTATCCGCCTCTGCTTCGGCAGCTGGCTCATCCTGGCGCTGGAGTTCCAGCTCGCCGCCGACATCCTTGCCACCACGGTGGCACCGAGCAAGGAGGAGCTGGTGCGCCTCGCCATCATCGCGGTCATCCGCACCTTCCTGAACTACTTCCTCGGCAAGGAACTCGATGCCCAGGCCGAGCGCCAGCAACCCGAGCCTGTCAGGTCACCTTCCCGCCACGACGCCCGATGAGCGGGCTGAGTGGCACAAGGCCACGACACGGAAGGAAAGGCACCAGCCTGATCCCATGAAGAGGGCTCCCCGCGGGGAGCCCTCTTTGTATCCGATAGCAACCATCAGGCGTGCTTGCTGGCCAGCTCGTGGCGCTTCAATGCCAGCAAGGTGACCAGCAGGGCGGCGGTGGCGATCAGCGCCATGCCGATATAGGTGGCGCTGAAACCGGGTGCCAGTTCGGCCGGGCTCAGGCTGGCCAGATTGGGGCTGCTGCCTGCCGGCAGAGCGGCATGGAACAACACGGCGCAGATGGCGACACCGACCGCCCCACCCAGCTCCCGGCCGAAGTTGAACAGGGACATGCCGATGCCGCGATCCTCCCGTGGCAGGGCATTTTGCACCACCACAGAGAGGGCCGGCAGCACCAGTCCGAGGCCAAGCCCGGCGAACCCCAGCCCCAGATTGGCAAAGAGATCGAAGTGAATTTGCCACAGCGCCAGCGCCGCCAGCGCCGCCAGGGCGAAGCCCGTCACCACGAAACGCCGGTAGTGACCGGTGCGGCCGATCAGCTTGCCGCCGACGAAGGCCCCCGCCGTGATGCAGACCATGAAGATCACCATGTAAAGCCCGCTCTCGCCGGCCCCCATCCCCTTCTGCCACTGCATCTGCAGCGGCAGGTAGACCAGCACGGCGAATATCAGCAGCTGGGAGGCCAGCGCCAGCTGAGCTGCTCGGTAAAATAGCCACCGAGCAGCGGGCCTGCGATGCTGGAGACCGCATAGACCGCCGAGATATACCCCTGATACTTGCCCACCTCCCGTGGCGGAATACAGTCGGCGATGACGGTGAAGGCGAGCGCGATCAGCCCTCCGCCCCCCAATCCTTGCAGCACGCGGGCGGCCAGCAGGGTCGGCAGATCCTGGGCCAGGGCGCAGGCCACTGATCCCGCCAGAAACAGGCCGATACCGATGTTGAGCATGCGTACTCGGCCGAACATGTCGCTCAACTTGCCATAGATGGGCAGGGCCGCAGTGGCCGCCAGCAGATAGGCGGTCACGACCCAGGTGAGGGCGGCACCGGCGTTCAGCTCAACCCCTATGATGGGCAAGGGGGTGGTGACGATGCTCTTTTCCAGTGAGCCCAGGGCGATCACCAGGGCCACGCTCGAGAAGACGGTTTTGGGGGACATAGGCAGGCTCGCTCATATGAGATATCGGCACAGGGGGTGCAAGGCACATTATTGTCTCATATGTCATTAGCCGATGGTCAAAACCACTGCCAACCATGATGAAGGTCGCGACATCTGCGCGCTGGATCTGCTAGGGTGAGTCTTTGCCGAAGAGGACACCCCCCATGCCCCAGTCATCCCCCTGCGATCATCACCAGAGTGAACAGCCCCGATTCGACGAGTACGACGCCCTGATCTTCGACATGGATGGTACCCTGGTGGACTCCATGCCTCTGCACCTGGATGCCTGGGAAATCACCAGTACCGAGTTCGGCCTGCCGTTTGATCGGGCACAGCTCAACGAGTACGGCGGCATCCCCACCCGCAAGATAGTGACCATGCTGGCAGAGCAGCACGGGCTGACCATCGACGTGGAAGCCTTTGCCCGGCGCAAGGTGGCCCTCTACCTGGCACGGATCGACGACGTCCGGGTGTTTCCCGCCATGTGGGAGCTGGTCAGGCAGTACCACGGCAAGGTGCCCATGGGCATAGGCACCGGCTCAACCCGGGAACATGCGGCGTACATCCTGCGTCAGACCGGGCTCGATGCCTTCATCTCCGTGCTGGTGAGTGCCGATGATGTGGTCAATCACAAGCCCCACCCGGACACCTTCCTGAAAGTGGCCGAACAGCTCGGCGCCAACCCGGCCAACTGCCTGGTGTTTGAAGACACCCGGATAGGCATTCAGGCGGGCAAGGCCGCCGGCATGACCACCTTACTGGTCACCGAAGGGACGCTGCAACGGGTGTGAGCGGTGCGGGCCCATCCTAACCGACGGGCCCGCACCAGCTTACTCGGCCTCATTCTCCCCCCTCCTTCCCACCTGCCGGTACCGGGCCGTCCGGCCGCTCAAATCCCAGATCTGACATGCAGTTGTCAAATTCCGACTCCCCCGGTTTGCCATGCTCCCTGCAGCTCTCAAACGCCGCTTTCATCTCGGCCGACAGCTCGTGCGGAGGCTTGGGCGGGGTACGGCTGCCCTGATCGCCCGCTGCGGCGGTCAGAGTAGTGAGGGAAAACAGCAAAGGCAGAACAATCTTCATGGTATGACTCCAAAACGGGTGGCATACACCGGCACGGTGCGGCGATGGCCCACGGCAACGGGCGGCATCATGCTAGCGAATCGCCGCGAACTGATGGGTCAAGCCGACATTCCGCACCTGATTTAGGAATAAATTTGCCGATAGCGCTCACCCAATACCTCCAAAATGATCTGCTGGTCTCCTGTTAGCTCCGTTACTTGTGGCGGAGCTTCTCCCAGTCGATATTCATGGATGCCACCAAAGCGCAAA
>NZ_JAGKRK010000040.1:0-89408 GCF_017939325.1 Aeromonas sp. MaB10011B
AAGAAAATCTCTTTTCTAGTCTGACGGCGCTTACTGCTGAATTCACTGTCGGCGAAGGTGAGCTGATGACTCATGATGAACCCTTTTTCATGGCTCCAGATGACAAACATGATCTCATATCAGGGACTTGTTCGCACCTTCCCTAGAAATGCACCCTCGCATAAGCGTGTTATCAATACAATGCGTTCTTGGGGGATTTCTGTAAATGAGGCATTCTTTATGGGAGGGGTTGAAAAGTCAAAAGTGTTAAATATATTAAGGCCGCACATATTTTTCGATGATCAAAAATTACATCTACAGTCATCATCTATTTTACCATCTGTACATATCCCGTTTGGTGTCGCCAATAAGGACTTGGTGATTTAATAGAGTTTCTTATGTTGGACTTCTGAGTATCTCCCATAACTTACAGATGTGGCAGGTTAATGCTGAGCCAGCAAGGCTCACATTAACCTCAGTCGCAAACCTTGAAAAATCGGGCCATAGCGCGTATAACCACGCGCTTGTCAGTGTATTGAGTGAGCCACCTTTTATGCAGCAGAGTGAACCCGTGCAGAACGCCCCCTTTTGGCAGGTAAAAAGCCTGCAACAGATGACCATGACGGAGTGGGAGTCCCTGTGCGACGGCTGTGGCAAGTGCTGCCTGAACAAGCTGATCGACGAGGACACCGAGGAGCTGGTGTTCACCAACGTGGCCTGCAACCTGCTCAATACCAAGACCTGCCAGTGCTCCGACTACGGCAACCGCTTTAAGAAAGAGCCGGACTGCCTGCAGATCACTCACGACAAGATTGCCGAATATGACTGGCTGCCCTCGACCTGTGCCTACCGCCTGCTGGCGGAGGGGCAGGGCCTGCCAGAGTGGCATCCGCTGATCACCGGTAGCCGCAGCGCCATGCACCAGGCCGGTCAGTCGGTGCGCGGCAAGGTGGTGCACGAGGTGGATGCCGGCGACTGGATCGATCACATCATTACCTGGGCCAGCTAACGCCAGGCCTGTCTATCGGGCCAGCCGCGAGCCGTACCAACCGCGAAGGGGCAGGGGAGTCATCACTCTCCTGCCCCTTCGGCTTTCTGGATTTTCCGAAGCGCTGTGAAGGCGTCTATTTGTCCGCCTTGCCCGCCGCATCGGCAAGTTTGGCCAGCTGTTTGTCATACCAGGCCACCGGACGGTTTTCATCTTCCGCCCGCTCCTTGCGCCGGATGGCATTGCGTACCGCCATGGCGCCAAGCCAGCGAAACGGCTCGGGCGGAAAATAGCCGCGCGGGCCGCTGACCAGCGCGCAGTCGCGCCACGGCTTGTCCGCTTCCCGCACCTCATCGCGTACCAAAGCCGCCAGTACTTGACCGCCCATCCAGCTCTGCGCCACCCCGTTGCCGGAGTAGCCGAGGCCATAGACGATATTGGGCTGCCCTCGCCAGTGGCCGAAGAAGGGGAGGCCATCCACCGAGCGGTCGGAGGCGCCGCACCAGCTGGCAGCGATGGGCACCTCTTTGAGCGCCGGAAAGAAGCGGCGCAGGGTGCGGGTAAGGGGGGCAAGATAACGGCTCGGCGCATCAAACTCGGCCAGATGGCGGTTGGCAAAGGCGAAGGTGTTGCCCCCCTTGCCCAGCATCAGCCGCCCTTGCGCGGTGGTGCGGTAGTAATGCACAAAGGTGCGGCCATCCACCACGGAGCGGCCGTGCGCAAGCTGCTGGGCAGCCAGTGCATCCGGCGCGGGGTCGGTTATCACCATATCGGAGGAGACCAGTACGATACTGCGGCGAAACTCGCGAAAGTGCTGCACCATGGCGCTGTTGAGGGCCAGCACCACCTTGCGGGCACACACCTCACCTTGCGGTGTTTGCACCCGTGCAGGCTGGCACGCCTCAAGGCGCTGCATGGGGGAGTGCTCATAGACCTCGACCCCCAGCTCCCGCGCCACCCGCAGCAGGCCGCGCACCAACAGCGCCGGTTGCACCGAACCGGCGTGGGGGCTGTAGAGCCCCTCCAGATGAACGTGGGAGCCGCTCTGGCTCGCCAGTTCACCCTCTGCAATCGCCTGCCACTGGTTAAGGTCGGCTCGCTGTAGCTCCCGTAATACCGGCTCCATCAGGCCGCGCTGCGCCTCGCTGGTGGCGGTGTAGCAGGTGCCCTCGACCCTCAGCTCCGCCTCAATGTTGTGCGTTTCGCAGAAGCGGGCGATCTCGTGCACCGCCTGCTCGGATCTTTGTACCAGCCAGGCGGCCTGCTCTTCGCCAAAGAGGCGCTTTAAGGTCAGGTATTTGGCCGACCAGGTGAGCAAACAGCCGCCGTTGCGCCCGGAGGCGCCGCTGCCGCAGCGATCTTTCTCCAGCACCATGATGCGCAAGTGTGGCTCGGCCTGTTTAAGGGCGATGGCGCTCCACAGCCCGGTAAAGCCGCCGCCGACGATGCAGACATCGGCCTCGTGGATGCCGTGAAGTGGCGTGGGGGGCGCGGGCTGTTCGGCGGCGAGCGCTTCGGCCAGCCAGAAGGGGAGAGTGGACATGATGACTCCTCGATAAGGTTATTGATGGCGCCAGCGCTGGGTGCGATCCAGCAGGGCGCGGCTCAAAAAGAGCTGGAGCAGCTTGACGGTGGCGGCGGCCAGCAGGATCAGGGTGGCCATGGCGGCGGCCGCGGCGGTGTCGCCGGAATCTTCCATATTGAGCACGGCAATGGAGGCGAGCACGCTGTCGCTCGAATAGAGGAAGATCACCGCCGAGGTGGTGGTCATGGCGTTGACGAACAGATAGATGAAGATCTCCAGCAGCGCGGGCAGGGAGGCGGGCAGCGTCACTCGCCAGAACGCCTTCCAGAGCGGAATGCGCAATGAGATGGCCACCAGCTCCAGCTCCTTGGGCAGCTGCTTGAGGCTGGTCAGCGCTGTCATATGGCCCACGGTGTAGTAGTGGATGACGCAGGAGAGCACCATTAGTGGCAGGGTGCCGTAGAGGCCGCCAAAGAGCGGATTGCCGTTGAAAAAGAAGATGTAGCCGAGCCCCAGCACCATGCCGGGTACCGCCAGCGACAGCATGGCGAGCAGATGCAGCAGCTGGCGCAGCGGCGCGAAGTGGCGTCCCTTCTCCTGCACCCAGGCCAGCACCATCACCAGCACGGTGCCGATCAGCGCGGTATAGAGGCCCAGCCGCAAGGTGTTGGTAAAGGGCTGCCAGCCATAGACGCTGTTGCTGTCAAAGGCGTAGTGATCCAGCGTCAGAGCGAGGTTGTAGGGCCAGAACTGCACCAGGGAGCCGTAAACGGCCATCCCCACCAGCGCCAGAAACAGCAGGGCCCAGAGGGTACACCAGCCGAGCGCCAGCAGATCCCGCAGCCGATGGGGCTTGGGTTGATAGGGCACCGCCTTGGTGCTGCTCTGCTCCTGCATCTTGCTGCGCACTCTGTGCTCCAGGGCAAAGCTCAACAGTGCCGGCAGCAGCAGGGTGACGCTGGCAACGGCGCCCAGCGAGAAGTTCTGCATCCCGATCACCTGCCGGTAGATGTCGGTAGCCAGCACGCTGTACTGGCCGCCAATCACCTTGGCCACCCCGAAGTCGCAGATGGTGAGGGTGAAGACCGCGATGGCTGCGCTGAGCAGGCCATAACGGGCGGTGGGCAGGGTGACGGTGACAAAGGTGCGCCAGCCGCTGCTGCCGAGCACCCGGGAGGCTTCATAGAGGCGGGTGTCGCTCTGACCGAGCGCCGTGATAAGGATCATCAGGGCGTGAGGGAAGCACCAGAAGCCCAGACCGATGACGATGCCGATGGGGCCGTAGATGCTCTCGCCGCCGAGCAGCCCCTTGGCGACCCCCTGATTGCCAAACCAGTAGACCAGACTGATGGCGGGCAGCAGGGAGGGCATCAACAGCGGGATCAAACCGATGAGGCGAAACAGGGGCTTGCCCGGCATGCAGGTGCGGGTGAGGGCATAGGCGTAGCCAAAGGCGATGGTCACCACCAGCATGGTGATGAGCGAAGAGGTACAGGCCGGATTGGCGGAGGATAGCCGCTACTTTCTCCATCAGGCGCTCTCCACCCCCTGTTTGGATCTGATTGAGCGCGCGCAGGGGAGCTGGCTGACCAGTGTATCGGGCAAACAGTATCTCGATTTCCACGGCAACAGCGTCCATCAGCTGGGCCACGGTCATCCTAACGTGGTGGCCGCGGTGCAACAGCAACTCGCCGATCTGCCGTTTGCGCCCCGCCGCTACACCCATCAGGTCGCCATCGACTGCGCCCGCACCCTGGCCGAACTGGCCCCCGGCGATCTCAACCGGGTGCTGTTCGCCCCCGGTGGCAGCGAGGTAGTGGGGATTGCCCTGAAGCTTGCCCGTTTCATCACCGGCAACAGCAAGGTGGTATCCCTGTGGGATGCCTTTCACGGCGCCTCCCTCGATGCCATCTCGGTCGGCGGCGAGGCCTGTTTTCGCGCCGGCATGGGCCCCTTGATGGCCGGTGTGGAGCGCATTCCGCCGCCCACCCGCTATCGCGGTGTCTGGTATCGCGGGGAGGGGGATGACCTGCACTATGCCGATTATCTGGAGTACGTCATCGAGAAGGAGGGAGGGATCGGCGCCTTTATCGCCGAGCCCATCCGCAACACCGATGTGCAGGTGCCCTCAAGGGCCTACTGGCAGCGGGTGCGGGAGATCTGCGATCGCCACAAGGTGCTGCTGATTGTCGACGAGATCCCGAATGCCTTGGGGCGCTCCGGCCACTGGTTCAGCTTTGAAGAATTCGGCATCGAGCCCGACATCATCTGTCTGGGCAAGGGGTTGGGGGGCGGGATGGTGCCGTTTGCGGCGCTCATCACCCGGGATCGTTTCAACCAGGCGGCAGCCATCTCGCTCGGTCACTACACCCACGAGAAGAGCCCCATTGGCTGCGCGGCGGCCCTCGCCACCATCGCTACCATCCGAGAAGAGGGGTTGCTAGCCAAGGTGCGGGAGGATGGTCGCTTTATGGAGCGCGAACTGGCAGCGCTTGCCGAACGCCACCCGCTGATCGGGCAGGTGCGCGGCATAGGTTTGCTCTGGGCGCTCGATCTGGTGGTCGATCACCAGAGTCGCACCCGCAACAGCCAGGCCGCCGAGCGACTGCTCTACCGCTGTCTTGAGCTGGGGCTCAGCTTCAAGGTCTCCCAGGGCAATGTCATCCAGCTCTCGCCGCCGCTCAATATCGCTCGCGCCGATCTGGTGCGCGCCATCGCCATTCTCGATCGCGCCCTCGGCGAGATCGCCCTTTCACCGAAACAGGAAGATCACCATGACTGACTTGCAGATTGCCGCAGACCCGACCACCGACGTAGAGGCGCTGATCCTCGACTGGGCTGGCACCGTCGTCGATTTCGGCTCCTTCGCCCCCACCTCCATCTTCGTGGAGGCCTTCGCCCGCACCTATGACTTTGCAGTGACTCTGGATGAGGCGCGCCAGCCCATGGGGTTGGGCAAGTGGGATCATATCGCCGCGCTCGGCCGTCTGCCCTCGGTGGATGCGCGCTGGCAGGCCCGCTTCGGCCACCCCATGAGCCACGCCGAGGTGGACCACCTCTATCACACCTTTATGCCGCTGCAGATTGCCGCCGTGACCCGCTTTGCCGCACCCATTCCCGGGGTACTGCCGGTGCTGGAGGCACTGCGGGGCCAGGGGCTGCGCATCGGCTCCTGCTCCGGTTATCCCCGTCCGGTGATGGAGGCGCTGGTACCGGCGGCGGCCGATCACGGCTACCGACCGGATCACTGGGTTGCCACCGATGACTTCAAGGCGGGCGGTCGTCCCGGCCCCTGGATGGCGCTGGCCAATGTGATTGAGCTGGGAATAAGCGCCGTGCATCGCTGCATCAAGGTGGATGATGCCGTGCCGGGCATCAGCGAAGGGTTGAACGCGGGCATGTGGACCGTGGGATTGTCGGTTTCCGGCAACGAATTTGGCGCCACCTGGGAGGCGTTCGCCGCCATGAGCGAAGCCGAAATCGCCGAGAGGCACGCACCAGCGGAGGCCAAACTGCGGGCGGCGGGAGCGCATTACGTCATCGACACCCTGGCCGACATCGCCCCGGTCATCGCCGATATCAACCGCCGTCTGACTGCGGGTGAGCGACCCTGAACAAGGCGGGATGAGAGGAGGGGAGAGCCGGCCTTGCCTGCAGGTTTTCAGGCCATGCTCCCTGACTATCAGGCATAAAAAAACCGGCGCCTGGGCGCCGGTTTTTGCTCACCGAGACTCTATTACAGAGAGGCGGTGAAGGTACGGGTGATGACGTCTTGCTGTTGTTCTTTAGTCAAAGAGTTGAAGCGAACGGCATAACCGGATACGCGGATGGTCAACTGCGGATATTTCTCCGGGTTTTCCATGGCGTCCAGCAGCATTTCACGGTTCATCACGTTGACGTTCAGGTGCTGACCACCTTCCAGGTTGGCTTCGTGGTGGAAGTAACCATCCATCAGGCCGGCCAGGTTGGCTTTCTGGGCTTCCATGTCTTTACCCAGCGCGTTCGGCACGATGGAGAAGGTATAGGAGATACCATCTTTGGCGTAGGCGAACGGCAGCTTGGCAACGGAAGTCAGGGAAGCAACGGCACCCTTCTGGTCACGACCGTGCATCGGGTTGGCACCCGGGCCGAACGGCGCACCGGCGCGACGGCCATCCGGGGTATTACCGGTCTTCTTGCCGTACACCACGTTGGAGGTGATGGTCAGCACGGACTGGGTAGCCACGGCACCGCGGTAGGTGTTCAGCTTCTGAATCTTCTTCATGAAGCGCTCGACCAGGTCGCAGGCGATGTCATCGACGCGAGCGTCGTTGTTACCGAACTGCGGGTACTCGCCTTCGATCTCGAAGTCGATGGAGACGCCATCGGCATCACGTACCGGCTTGACCTTGGCGTACTTGATGGCAGACAGGGAGTCAGCCGCCACGGACAGACCGGCGATGCCGCACGCCATGGTGCGATAGACGTCACGGTCGTGCAGCGCCATCAGGGAGGCTTCGTAGCTGTACTTGTCGTGCATGTAGTGGATGATGTTCAGGGCGGCGACGTACTGCTTGGCCAGCCAGTCCATGAAGTGATCCAGTCTGTCCATCACGTCGTTGTAGTCGAGGTACTCGGAGGTGACCATTTCGGTCTTCGGACCGACCTGGATCTTGAGCTTCTCGTCCATACCGCCGTTGATGGCGTACAGCATGGTCTTGGCCAGGTTGGCACGGGCACCGAAGAACTGCATCTGTTTGCCGACGATCATCGGGGACACACAGCAAGCGATGGCGTAGTCATCGTTGTTGAAGTCCGGACGCATCAGGTCGTCGTTCTCGTACTGAACGGAAGAGGTCTCGATGGATACCTTGGCACAGTACTTCTTGAAACCGACCGGCAGCTTCTCGGACCACAGGATGGTCAGGTTCGGCTCGGGGGACGGGCCCATGGTGTACAGGGTGTTCAGCATACGGAAGCTGTTCTTGGTGACCAGGGTACGGCCATCAACGCCCATACCGGCCAGGGTCTCGGTGGCCCACATCGGGTCGCCGGAGAACAGTGAATCGTATTCCGGGGTACGCAGGAAGCGAACCATGCGCAGCTTCATGACCATGTGGTCCATCAGCTCCTGGGCTTCTTGCTCGGTGATCAGGCCTTTTTGCAGGTCACGCTCGATGTAGATGTCCAGGAAGCTGGAGGTACGACCGAAGGACATGGCCGCGCCGTTCTGGGACTTGACGGCCGCCAGGTAGGCGAAGTAGGTCCACTGTACGGCTTCTTTGGCGGTCTTGGCCGGTACGGAGATGTCGCAGCCATATTTGGCAGCCATCACCTTCATCTGGGCCAGGGCACGGTGCTGCTCGGAAATCTCTTCGCGCAGACGGATGGTGGCTTCCAGGTTGACACCGTTTTCCAGGTCAGCCTGCAGGGACTTGAACTGGGCCAGTTTGTCGGCCATCAGGAAGTCGATACCGTACAGGGCAACACGACGGTAGTCACCGATGATGCGGCCACGACCGTAGGCATCCGGCAGACCGGTGATGACGCCGGACTTGCGGCAGTTCAGGATGTCTTTGGTGTAGACGTCGAACACGCCCTGGTTGTGAGTCTTGCGGTACTCGGTGAAGATCTTCTCGACCATGGGGTCAAGCTGGCGACCGTACACTTCGCAAGAGGTCTTGACCATCTTGATACCGCCGTTGGCGATGATGGCGCGCTTGAGCGGCTTGTCAGTCTGCAGACCAACGATTTGCTCCAGGCCCTGATCGATATAGCCGGCATCGTGAGCGGTAATGGTGGAGGGCAGGTCGGTATCAAAATCGACTGGCGCGTGAGTGCGGTTCTCGATCTTGATGCCTTCCATGACCTTGTCCCACAGCTTGGTGGTGGCTTCGGTCGCGCCAGCCAGGAAGGACTCGTCACCTTCATACGGGGTGTAGTTCTTCTGGATGAAGTCACGGGTGTTGACAGAGGTCTGCCATTCACCGGCTGCGAAGCCTTCCCATGCTTGTTGGAACTGTTCGTTAAGTTCTGCCATTTTCATTACCTCTCAAGGTATTTATGTGTCTGCCGCCATCCTTAATGATGGCGACGGAAGATAAACCAGTAAGTCAGTCCTACCATGACGCCACCACCAATGATATTGCCAATGGTGACAGGGATCAGGTTGTGCAAGACGAAATTGGATACGGTCAGGTCGGCAAAGGTCGCCGGGTCCTGACCGATGGCCTGCCAGAATTCCGGGCCCGCGACGCTGTGAATGGCGATACCGACCGGGATCATAAACATGTTTGCGATGCTGTGCTCGAAACCGGAGGCCACGAACATGGCGACGGGGAGCAGCATCACCATCACCTTGTCGGTGGCACTGCGGGCGCCGAAGGCCATCCACACGGCGAGACACACCATGAGGTTACAGAGGATGCCAAGGGCCACGGCTTCGAAGAAGGTGTGATGGATCTTGTGCTGGGCCACTTTCATGGCGTTCAGTCCCCACTGACCATCTGCCGCCATGTATTCCGCCGACATGATGATGAGGCCGACGATGATGAGCCCGCCGATGAGGTTGCCGAAGTAGACGAGTCCCCAGTTCTTGAGCAGCTGAGCCCAGCTGATGCGGTTGGCCGCCTTGGCCACCAGGGTCAGGGTGGTGGAGGTGAACAGCTCGGCGCCGAGCAGCACACAGAGGATGAGGCCGAGGGAGAAGCAGAGACCACCGACCAGCTTGGCCATGCCCCAGGACATGCCGCTCGAGCCGGTAGTGACGGTGATGTAGAAGACGAAGGCGATGGCGATGAAGGCGCCTGCCGTGATGGCCAGAGGGATAGTCTTGTATGCGGGCTTGGTGGCCTTGGCATAGGTAATGTCTTCGGCCAGTGCGGCGATGGCTTCGGGCTTCAGACAATCAAAGGGAGATTCTGCTTTCAATTCTCGTTACCTGCATATTTTGCCTGTGGAAATCATAACAAAGGGGCAGATCCCCAAAATTGACACCGATCAAGAATTACAGATTGTGAATGTAATTTTACTACAGGATTTTTTGCTATCCGGAAGCGTTTCTTTACACCAGGTTTCAGGTGAAACATAAATAGGTCTGTTATTAATTTCATGATTTTTAAGAACTTATAAAGAGCGCCCCTAAAAAAGTACCGGCAAGGCATCTTTGCGGCGGCGCTGCACCATGAGTGCCAAATTAACAACCCCCTAAGAGGTATTTTTTGTCTTTTATTTCATCTTTGTGGCACGGCCAGCCAAAGCGTAGACCATAAAACAGAAGGGGCCCTCAGGCCCCTTCGTCACATCAGCATATCAGTTCCAGGTGTGGATTCGTTTGGCTTTTTGCAATTTCTCGTAAGCGGCCAGCAGTTTCTGGTGCAGCGGGAACTGGGAGAGCGACAAATCGGCGGCTTCCAGACCGTGGAAGCGCGCCTCGCCGCGGGCGTTGGCCCAGGCCTGTGCCAGGGTCTCCTCCCCGAACATGCGGGCGAACACCGGACGGTATTGCTCTGGGTCGCGATCCTCGTCCAGGAAGAGCTCGACGCAGGCGCGCAGGGCGCGGTAGTAGGCGGCGCGATCGGCCGGGAACACCGACTGGTTGAACTCCATGGTCCAGTCGATGAGATCGAGCGCGCTCTCCAGCTCGCCTGCGGCCAGGGCCAGCATGGCTTTGAGCTCACCGACCCGCAGGGTGTGCAGGGCGCTGCCCTTGGCGGCGGCGATGCCGAGCAGCTCGCGCACCCGGGTCCGCTCGTCGTGACCCTCTTCATCCAGCTGGTCGAACAGCGCCATGTACTGTTCTGCGTCCCACTCCAGGGATGGCAGCGCCAGTATGGTCTCCCGCAGGTGGGCCCCCATGGTGTTGTTGGCCAGCAGCAGATCTTCCACCGGGTAGATGTCGGACATGCCGGGTACCAGGATGCGGCAGGCGTAGACGCCCAGGTGCTCGTAATCGGCGATGTAGACCGGCTGCTCCAGCTCGTGGAAGATGCCGATCAGGTGGTCGAACTCTTCTTGCGAGGTGCCGCGGAAGTCCCAGTCGGCAAATTCGAAGTCGGACTCCTGCTTGAACAGATCCCAGCTGATGAGGCCGGAGGAGTCGATGAAGTGGGTCTCCAGGTTGTGGTGATCCGCCACCTGCTCGTTGTCAAACGACGGCGGCACGAAGACGTCCAGATCCTTGAGGCTGCGGCCTTGCAGCAGCTCGGTGACGGTACGCTCGAAGGCCACTTCGAAGCGCGGGTGGGCGCCGAAGGAGGCAAAGCAGGTGCCGTTGCTCGGGTTGAGCAGCACCACGCAGATGACCGGATAACGGCCGCCGAGTGACGCATCGAAGCTGTAGATGGGGAAGCCTTCGGCCTCCAGCGCATCGATGGAGGCCTTGATGCCGGGGTAGCGGGCGATGACCTCGGTCGGGATCTCCGGCAGGCTGATGGCCTCGGCAATGATCTTGTTCTTCACGTGGCGCTCGAACACCTCGGACAGGCCCTGGGTGCGTGCTTCGGTGCGGGTGTTGCCAGCGCTCATGCCGTTGGAAACGTAGAGGTTGCCGACGATGTTCATCGGGATATAGACGGTCTGGTGGTCGGACTGGCGCTCGAAGGGCAGGGCGACGATGCCACGCTCCTCGTTGCCGGATTGCAAATCCACCAGCATGTCGGCGGTCACTTCACCGTCCGGGTTGTAGAACTTGCGGGTGAAGGAGTCGAGCAGACCGGCCGGCAGTTGATCCCCCTCGATGGGGAACCACTTCTCGTTCGGGTAGTGCACGAAGTCGCCATTCGCTACCTGTTCGCCCAGATAGAAGTCGGCGAAGAAGTAGTTGGTGGAGAGACGCTCGAAATATTCGCCAAGAGCGGAGGCGAGCGCCGCCTTCTTGCTGGCACCCTTGCCGTTGGTAAAGCAGAGGGCGCAATCCTTGTCCCGGATGTGCACGGACCAGACGTTCGGCACGGGGTTGAGCCAGGAGGCCTCTTCGATATCAAACCCCAGGGCTTGCAGCTTGGTCTGGAAGCGTTCGATGGAGTCTTCCAGCGCCGCGTCCTTGCCGGGAATAAAGGTGTGGTCGGTCATCACAATGTCCTGATTTTAATGGGCTCATGTTTGGTCGCAGATAATAGCATGAGTGACGGGGAAAGCGGCCAGGGCAATACGGCGGCGCAGGCGAGAAGGGCTGGGTATCAGTTTTGCTTAACCCCCTTAAGAGAATGTCGATGTCATTGTGCCAAGGCTTCTTCCATCATGGCCCCTGCTCGATGAAGAGCGCGTGCCCAAGCCGGCTGCACGGCCTTTATCTGGCCTCTTCACCCCTCCTTATTACTGACATTGGTCATCCCTGGCTGACCGGGAGTTGTTATGCCCTTCATGATCCCCCGTATTGACCCCGACATCGCCACCCTTGCTCCCGGTTTCAGAGCCCTCAGCATTCTGGTGGAGGCGGCCCCCGTGACGAACCCGCATGTGGGCGCCGAGGCGCTGGTACGGGCGTGCGACACCGAGCCTGCGCCCTGGGCCCAGGCCCATCTGGCCGAGTGGGGCGAGGTGTTCAAACGCTTTGGCGCCAAGCCACAGCGCACCCCCTGCTCGGCAGAGGCCCTGCGTAAACGGGTGCTGCGCGATGGCACCATGCCCAGCATCGACCCCGTGGTCGATCTCTACAATGCCGTCAGCATTGAGTACGCCATTCCCGTGGGGGGGGGAAAATCTGACGGCCTATGAGGGCGCGCCACGCCTGGTGATCGCCGATGGCAGCGAGCTTTTTGACACCATAAAGGAAGGGGCGCCGGCCCACGAGGCACCTGAACCCGGGGAAGTGGTGTGGCGGGATGACAGGGGGGTGACCTGCCGCCGCTGGAACTGGCGTCAGGGGATCCGGACCCGGCTCAGCGTGGAGTGCACCCAGATGTGGTTCATTCTGGAGAGCTTGCCTCCCATGCCACTGGCGGCGCTGCACGAAGCTGGCGATCGGCTGGTGGCGGGACTGTTGCAGATGATGCCGGAGGCCAGGATTGAGACGACCCTGATAGGGGCATCTGACGAGGCATGACGGCATGCTCGCTTGCCGCTGGCGATCTGAAGTGATGACCGCGGCTTCTTTACTGCTCTGTCACTTGCCAGCCAGCAGGTCGTGGGCCGGCCACTCAGGGGTGTGACTAACCTATTACTTTCAACCCCAGAATGCCGCCGATGATCAGCAGCAGGCAGAGCACCCGGGCCAGGGTGGCCGGCTCGTTGAACAGCCAGATCCCCATCAGCACGGTGCCGACCGCACCGATACCGGTCCAGACCGCGTAGGCGGTGCCAAGGGGCAGCTGTTTGACCGCCATGGCGAGCAGCAGCACGCTCACGGCCATGGCGATCAGGGTCAGCAGGGTGGGGAGGGGACGGCTGAAACCGTCGGTGTACTTGAGGCCGATGGCCCAGGCGACCTCGAATAGGCCGGCCAACAGCAGGAGCAACCACGACATAAGGCAGATTCCGCAGGAAGCAGGGTCGTCCCTGCGTATCAGGAGGCCTCGGGGCCGTCCCCGAGGGGCAGCGGGGCTGCCGGTCGGTCTCAATGATGCCCCAACTGGAGGCAGGATGCCAATCGGCTGCCCGCAGGTCGGCCAGGCCGACGGATATTGCAGCGAATGGCACAGAATATTGCGCAATTCGACTTGCGCCCGCCGTCACAATCCGTAATGTGGACAGACGCATTTTTTGCAACTCATATATTGTGAATCCCTTGTAAACGGCTGGCGCCAAGGCAGGGGGTCACGGGTACCACACACGATTTCTATAAGCAGCTATCCAGGGTAGGACATTATGAAAAAAGTAGGTTTGGTCGGTTGGCGTGGCATGGTGGGTTCGGTCCTGATGAGCCGGATGCAGGAAGAGAAGGATTTCGCCCATATTCAACCCACCTTCTTCACCACCTCCCAGGCCGGTGAGGCCGCACCCAACTTCGGCGTCGATGCCGGCACCCTGCAGGATGCCTTCGACATCGAGGCGCTGGCCGCACAGGAGATCATCATCACCGCCCAGGGCGGCGATTACACCAAAGATGTCTATCCGCGCCTGAAAGCCGCCGGGTGGCAAGGCTACTGGATTGATGCGGCCTCCTCCCTGCGTATGGAGAAGGACGCGGTCATCATCCTGGATCCGGTCAACGGTGACGTTATCGAGCGGGCACTGAATGACGGCATCAAAACCTTCGT
The DNA here is from genome assembly GCF_017939325.1 of Aeromonas sp. MaB10011B. Lineage (NCBI taxonomy): Bacteria > Pseudomonadati > Pseudomonadota > Gammaproteobacteria > Aeromonadales > Aeromonadaceae > Aeromonas > Aeromonas sp. MaB10011B. Next base: position 13,670 of record NZ_JAGKRK010000040.1, read on the forward strand.
CGGCGGCAACTGCACCGTCAGCCTGATGTTGCTGGCTCTGGGCGGCCTGTTCAAGGCCGATCTGGTGGAGTGGGTGAGCGTGGCCACCTATCAGGCCGCGTCCGGTGGCGGTGCGCGCCACATGCGCGAGCTGGTCACCCAAATGGGCATGCTGCGCGATGAAGTGGCGGTGGAGCTGGCGGATCCCGCCTCCGCCATTCTCGACATCGAGCGCAAGATCACCGAGAAGACCCGCTCCGGCACCCTGCCGGTAGACAACTTCGGCGTGCCCCTGGCCGGTGGCCTGATCCCCTGGATCGACACCAAGCTCGACAACGGCCAGAGCCGTGAAGAGTGGAAGGGTCAGGCGGAGACCAACAAGATCCTTGGGCTAGAAAGCGCCGCCATTCCGGTGGATGGTCTGTGTGTGCGCATCGGTGCCCTGCGCTGCCACAGCCAGGCCTTCACCATCAAGCTGAAAAAAGACGTGCCGCTCCCCGAAATCGAGGCCCTGCTGGCTGCCCACAATGACTGGGTGAAAGTGATCCCCAACGATCGCGACATTACCGCCCGCGAGCTGACCCCGGCGGCCGTCACCGGCACCCTCAGCATCCCGGTGGGTCGTCTGCGCAAGCTCAACATGGGTCCGGAGTACCTGGCCGCCTTCACCGTGGGCGATCAGCTGTTGTGGGGCGCTGCCGAGCCGCTGCGCCGCATGCTCAACATCCTGCTGGCCCGCTGAGCGCATATTGCGAAAGAACAGGGAAGGTCTGGCCTTCCCTGTTCTGCGGTGTAGCAAACCCAATAAAAAAACGGCATCCCTGCAGGATGCCGTTTTTTAATTTATCCAGTCTGACTCTTAGATGTTCTGTGCTTCGTTTGGCACGATGACAGAGGCATGATTTCCTTTCGGCCCCTGTTGCAGTTCAAAATTGACTGCCTGACCTGCTTTCAAGGTCTTGTAACCTTCCATTTGAATCGTGGAGTAGTGAGCGAAGATATCTTCACCACCGCCTTCCGGACAGATAAACCCAAATCCTTTTGCGTTGTTGAACCACTTGACTGTTCCGGTTGCCATACATCTACATCCTTTTATTGATTACCCTGAAGTCGTTGAGTAACCTGCGCCGGCCTTATATAACTAGGGCATGACCCCATAGCAGACGGGCGCCGATTAGCAAGTAACCAATCTAGTCCAACTTTTAAGCGAGTCAAGAAGTTGTTAACAACCGATGTGATCTGGTTAACAAGTCTATTGACAATCGAGAACGAGACGGTAGTAATCTAGAGGTACCAAAGCGCAATTATGAGCAAGCAGAAAGAACTCTTTGCTAATGAAGAGATTGCAGAAGCAGAGAAAACGAAGCTGCAACCGCCACCCATGTACAAGGTCGTCCTGAACAACGACGACTACACACCGATGGAGTTCGTGGTGGAGGTGCTGCAAAGGTTCTTTGGTATGGATCTGGAGAAGGCCACTCAGGTGATGCTGAGCGTGCATTATAGTGGTAAGGGAGTCTGCGGCACATTCACCGCCGAGATTGCCGAAACCAAGGTGGTCCAGGTCAACACCTATTCACGTAACAACGAACATCCACTGCTATGTACCATGGAAAAGGCTTGAAGCTGATGACTTGATGGCGATAACGACACCGCATTGTTGCTGTACTGAGGGGAGGTGCCTATGTTGAACAAAGATCTAGAAAAGACGCTGAACGAGGCTTTCAAGCTGGCCCGTGACGAGCGCCACGAATTCATGACCGTCGAGCACCTGTTGTTAGCCCTGTTGGATAACAGCTCAGCCCATGAGGCGCTGAGTTCGTGTGGTGCGGATGTGGAGCAGATGCGCAAGGAGATCCGCGCATTCATCGATCAAACAACCCCGCTGATCCCCCGTGATGACGAAGACAGAGAGACCCAGCCGACCCTTGGTTTCCAGCGCGTGCTGCAACGCGCCGTGTTCCATGTCCAGTCGTCGGGCAATACCGAGGTCAGCGGTGCCAACGTCCTGGTCGCCATCTTCAGCGAACAAGAGTCCCAGGCCGCCTATTTCCTGAAAAAAGCCGAAATAAGCCGCCTGGATGTGGTGAACTTCCTGTCCCACGGGGTGCGCAAGGACAACAAGCCCGAGAGTGGTGGCAACAATGCGGAATCTGATGACGAGGTATCCTCTGCCCAGATAGAAAGCTTTGCCACCAACCTCAACCAGCTGGTGCTGGAGGGGCGTATCGATCCGCTCATCGGCCGTGATCAGGAGCTCAATCGCACCATTCAGGTATTGTGCCGCCGCCGCAAGAACAACCCCTTGCTGGTCGGGGAAGCCGGTGTGGGCAAGACCGCCATCGCCGAAGGGCTTGCCTACCGTATCGTCAAGGGGGATGTGCCCGAGGTGATTGCGGGTAGCACCATCTACTCCCTGGACATGGGCTCCCTGCTGGCGGGCACCAAGTATCGTGGTGACTTTGAGAAGCGCCTCAAGGTGCTGCTCAAGCAGATTGAACGTCAGGAGGGGGCCATCCTCTTCATCGACGAGATCCACACCATCATTGGCGCTGGTGCTGCTTCCGGTGGCCAGCTGGATGCGGCCAACCTCATCAAGCCGCTGCTCTCCAATGGTTTGCTGCGCTGCGTGGGCTCCACCACCTACCAGGAATATGCCCAGATCTTCGAGAAGGACAGGGCTCTGGCTCGTCGCTTCCAGAAGATCGACATCGTCGAGCCCACAGTAGACGACACCACTCGCATTCTGATGGGACTCAAGAGCCGTTATGAGTCTCACCATGGCGTGCGTTATACCGTCAAGGCGATCCGGGCGGCGGTGGAGCTCTCCGCCAAGTACATCAATGATCGCCATCTGCCTGACAAGGCCATCGACGTCATCGACGAAGCGGGGGCAGGGCAACGCCTCTTGCCCGTCAGCAAGCGCAAGAAGGTGATCAATGTGCCGGAAATCGAAGCCATTGTTGCCAAGATTGCCCGTATTCCCGAGAAATCTGTCTCCTCCTCCGACAAGGAAGTGCTGAAGAACCTGGAGCGTAATCTCAAGATGGTGGTGTTCGGGCAGGACAAGGCCATCGAGGTGCTGACCGATGCCATTCGGTTGTCACGTTCAGGGCTTGGCAACGAACGTCGACCTGTGGGCTGCTTCCTGTTTGCCGGCCCGACCGGGGTGGGCAAGACCGAAGTGACCCAGCAACTGGGCAAGGCGCTCGGGGTCGAGGTATTGCGATTTGACATGTCGGAATACATGGAACGCCATACCGTGTCCCGGTTGATCGGGGCTCCTCCCGGTTACGTGGGATTCGAGCAGGGAGGGCTGTTGACCGACTCCGTCCTCAAGCATCCGCACTCCGTCGTGCTGCTTGACGAGATCGAGAAGGCGCACCCGGATGTCTTCAACCTGCTGCTGCAGGTGATGGACAACGGTACCCTGACGGACAACAACGGGCGCAAGGCAGATTTTCGCAATGTGATCCTGGTGATGACCACCAACGCAGGGGTTCAGGAGACCCAGCGCAAGTCCATCGGTTTCCAGCAGCAGGACATGAGCCACGATGCCATGGCGGTGATCAACAAGACGTTCAGTCCGGAGTTCCGCAACCGGCTCGATCACACCATCTGGTTCAACCATCTCGACATGAGAGTGATCCATCAGGTGGTCGACAAGTTCATCGTCGAGTTGCAGGTTCAGCTGGATGCCAAGGGCGTTTCACTGGAGGTGTCTGAAGAGGCGCGCCACTGGTTGGCAGAGAAAGGGTATGACAGGGCAATGGGGGCAAGACCCATGGGCCGGGTCATTCAGGAGCACCTCAAGAAGCCCCTGGCCAACGAGATCCTGTTCGGTTCCCTGGTCGATGGCGGCATCGTGAAGGTCGAGCTGGTGAACAACAGCCTCAGCTTTGATTTTCAGGTCAACGTTGAAGCTGTCTCTCACTGACTGTGAGCAAGGCCGGAAATGACAAAAAACCCCAACCGAGAGGCTGGGGTTTTTTGCTGAATTCCTGGCTTAGCGAGAGCGGAAAACAATACGTCCCTTGGAGAGATCGTACGGAGTCAGAGCCACCGTTACTTTGTCGCCAGTCAGGATACGGATGTAGTTTTTGCGCATCTTGCCGGAAATATGAGCGATAACCACGTGACCATTTTCCAGTTCCACACGGAACATGGTATTGGGCAAGGTTTCGAGAATGGTACCCTGCATCTCAATACTGTCTTCTTTAGCCATTGAATCCTCTTGATAAGCCACAACAAAAAACCGCTGGATCATGCCGGATTTAAGGCTATGTGTAAAGTTTACTCGGGCTTGGTGTCGATTTTTTTCCATTCGCCCTGTACCAGCAGCTCATGGGGCAGGTATTGGCGCTTGTAATTCATCTTGCGGCACTCCTCCACCAGATACCCCAGATAGAGCCACTGACGACCGGTACGTCTGGCCAGTTCCAACTGGCTCAGGATGGCGAAGGTGCCGAGCGACCGGTCGGCATAGTCGGGGTCGAAGAAGGTGTACATGGCGCTCAGAGAGTGGGGAAGCAGGTCCGTGGTGGCCACGCCGATGAGGCGTCCCTCCTTGCGCATCTCCAGATAGAGGGGGGGCATCCAGTCGCAGTGCAGGAACCCCTTGTATTGGGTCCGGCTCGGTGGATACATGCTGCCATCCCTATGGCGCTCACGGATATAGCGTTCATAGAGCTGGTAATACTCGGGCTTGTCGTCATAGCTCAGCACGAGTTCGAGATCTCGGTTCAACTGGCGGATGCGTTTCTGCCCACGGCTCGGGGTGAAGCGTTCACTGTGTATGCGCAAGGATTGGCAGGCGCTGCAGGCGGGGCAGTGAGGACGATAGATGTCGTTGCCACTGCGCCGGAATCCTGCCGTCAGCAGCCGTTCGTACCCGGCGGCGTTGAGCAATTCATGGTCCATCAGGACCAGCAACTGCTCCTGCTCGTGACCGAGGTAGCTGCACGGGTGCCTGGGGGTCAGCCCGACCTTGAGGATCACTTCTTCACTCATAGGCTGATTCTCCTCGGTTGCCAGCATCCCTCTTGCAACGGTTGCCGGGTCAGGGTGGCCAGGGTGGTCAGAAAGCGCTGCCTTGGCCACTCCTGGACGCCCAGCGTGGCCAGAAAGTCGTTTTGCATCTGGCAGTCGATGAGGGCACCGCCGTGCCCTGCAAAGTGGCGACAGAGGGCCACCATGGCCAGTTTGGCGCCATTGTCGATGCGGCTGAACATGGATTCACCACAAAAGAGTCGACCCAGGGAGAGACCATAGAGGCCTGCCTGCAACTGATCATCCTGCCAGATCTCGATGGAGTGGGCATGACCGAGGCGATGAAGGCGCCGATAGGCGTCGATCATGGGGGCACTTATCCAGGTGCCGCTGGCGGTGCGACGGGGGGCGGCGCAGGCTGCAATGACGTCATCAAAGGCGCGATTGATGTAAATCTCGAAGGGGGTGCGGCGCAAACACTTCTGCAGGCTGCGGCCGATGTGGAGTTCCTCGGGCACGATGACTCCCCTGGGATCCGGTGACCACCACAGCAGTGGCTGATGGGGTTCATTCCACGGAAAGATCCCGCTGTGGTAAGCTGCCAGCAACCGAGTGGGGGAGAGATCTCCCCCAATCGCGAGCAGCCCGTTGGGCTCTTCCAGCGCATGGCTGGGGGAGGGAAACCAGCACAGCTCATCATCCAGTTCGGTAAGATAGCGAGACATAAGGCAGAGGTTCATAGATGAAGGCCATTATCCTGATAGTATCCAGCTTGCTTGGCTTTGTCACGGCACCGGCCTGGAGTGCGGTGTATGAACGCAACACGGCGCGTCCGGTGGAGCAGGTGGTCTTCGGCCAGGTGGATGCGGTGCGCAACATCACCCAGCGCCAGATGGTGGAATCAGAGCATTCCGGCTGGAAAACTCTGGGAGGGGCCGTGCTTGGCGGGCTGCTCGGCAACCAGTTTGGCGGTGGGCACGGGCGGGAGATTGCCACTGCGGTCGGGGCACTGGCGGGAGCGGCGGCGGTGCAGCAGTTTCAGTCAGGGGGCAGCGTGGTGGAGAACAAGCTGGTGGAGCTGCTGATCCGCAACGAGCAGAATGGGCTCATCAACGTGATCCAGGATTACGATCCGGCCATGGTCTTTGCGCAGGGCGACAAGGTACGCATCCTCTATTTCAACGATGGAGTGCGGGTCGACAAGACCTATTGAACGGTGAAGAAGGGATTGACCCGGCGGCCGCCACACAAGGGGCGCCGGGCGGTACTACACGGAGTGTCTCTGCTGATGCTTGCTCAGACGTCCTGACAGACTATCTTGTCTCGCCCGGTATTCTTTGCCTGATACAACTGGCGATCTGCCTCGCTCAGCGCCTCGTCCATGGAGAGCCGCCCGACATTGATGACGCCGAAACTGGCGCGTACAAAGAGCGATATCTCCCGCGACAGCGGTTGCTGGCGCATTTGCAGACGAAGCCCTTCCAGTCGCTTGAGCAGCACGGGAACGGGGCAGTGGGGCACCATCAGGGCAAATTCTTCACCACCGAATCGGGCTATCATGGCATCCGGGAAGAACTGGGTGAGCAGCCTGGCCAGATGACAGAGCAGCTGATCGCCGATGGCATGCCCCCAGTGATCATTGACCTGCTTGAAGTGATCCACATCGAGCACGCACAGGGAGAGCTGCGCCTGATGGCGCTGATGCTCCTCGAACCACTTTTGACCCTCGTTGAACCAGTAGCGTCTGTTGTAAAGTCCGGTCAGGTAGTCTCGGTTGGCCGATTCCTGGATGTTGTTGAACTGCTCAAGGGCCTCCAGGTTGTGGCTGACCCGGCACTGCAGCTCCTCGGGTTCAAAGGGCTGATTGAGAAAATCATTCGCCCCTTGCTTGAGGTAGCGTGCCGAGAGGCCGTGTTTGTCCGACACCGAGATGCCGATGATGGCGAGCTGCTGCTTGCTGTAGCGCTCGCGCAGCATTCGCACCAGGCTGATGCCATCGATCTCCGGCATGTAGTAGTCCACCAGCATCAGGCGAATGGCGGGGTGCTGCTCGAGCTGCGCCAGCGCATCGCGGGCTGAATTGGCCTCGTGCACCTGCAACAACTGCTTGCGCAACTGGGCCGCGGTACGGTGACGGGAGGTGCGTGAATCGTCGACCACCAAGACTTCGATGGCCTGGTTGAGGTAGAGGCGGTGCACCAGACCGACGGCATATTGCAGGGAGTGACGTGAATCCTTCATCACATAGTCCAGCACCCCGGCTTCCAGCCAGGCTTCCCGCTTCTCTTCGCTGATGTCGGCCGTCAGGATCACCACCGGCAACCCACGCTCCCTCAGCACATTGACAGCTTCTCCGCTGGGGGCGTCCGGCAGGGTGAGATCCACCAGGGCGACCACATAATCTTCCCCATGGCAATCGCGAGCCCCTTCAAGGGTATCGAAGGCGTCGATTTCCAGCCCGGTCTGCTGCGCAATGGCCTGGGTCAGCATGCGGCGTACCGTCAGGCTGTCTTCCACTATCATTATTTTTCGTTTCATCCTGCTCCTTGCAATAAAAAAGGGCATGCCAACTGGCATGCCCTTTATATCCTTCCGATTATTGTGCGTCCAGATATCGCTCTGCATCGAGGGCGGCCATGCAGCCGGTCCCTGCGGAGGTGATCGCCTGGCGGTAGACGTGATCGGCCACGTCGCCGGCGGCGAACACGCCCGGGATGCTGGTCTGGGTTGCGAACCCTTCCAGTCCGCCACGCACCTTCAGATAGCCGTTTTCCATCGCCAGCTGCCCTTCGAAGATCTGGGTGTTGGGCTGGTGACCGATGGCGATGAAGACCCCCATCAGCGGCAGCTCGGAGGTGGTGTCATCCCGGGTGCTGCGCAGGCGCACGCCGGTGACGCCCATGTCGTCACCCAGTACTTCGTCCAGGGTCTGATGGGTGTGCAGGACGATATTGCCGCTCTTGACCTTGTCGTTGAGGCGCTTGATCAGGATCTTCTCGGCGCGGAACTCGTCGCGGCGATGGATGAGGTGCACCTTCTTGGCGATGTTGGCCAGATAGAGAGCCTCTTCCACGGCGGTGTTGCCGCCACCGACCACGGCCACTTCCTGGTTGCGGTAGAAGAAGCCGTCACAGGTGGCGCAGGCGGAGACGCCGCGGCCCTTGAAGGCCTCTTCTGAGGGCAGACCCAGGTATTTGGCGGAGGCGCCGGTGGCGAGGATCAGCGCATCGCAGGTGTATTCCCCGTTGTCGCCCTTGAGGCGGAAGGGACGCTCGGTCAGCGTCACTTCATTGATGTGATCAAAGAGGATGCGGGTATCGAACTTCTCTGCATGCTCTTTCATGCGCTCCATCAGGGCCGGGCCGGTCAGCCCTTCCGCGTCCCCTGGCCAGTTTTCCACTTCGGTGGTGGTGGTCAGCTGACCACCTTGCTGCATGCCGGTGATGAGCAGGGGATTGAGGTTGGCGCGAGCGGCATAGACGGCCGCAGTGTAACCTGCCGGACCGGATCCCAGGATCAGCAGTTTGCTGTGAGTGACTTGGCTCATGATGTGATTTCCGAGACGTGATGAGTTTGCGCGATTGTAGGTAATTCGTGATCCGTGGTCAAAGGCCAGCGCATCGATTGGGGCAATCGCCAACAAGAGGGGTGAGCCGGGGATGGCAGGCATAAAAAAACCGCCCATCGCGGGCGGATTTTCACTCATCTACCTCCCTTTGCAGGGACGCGATCAGTTCAGCAGGGTCAGGGGATCCGTGTAAGCCAGATTGTGGGCCACGGCAACCTCCTTGCAGGTGATTTTGCCCGCCATCACGTTCAGGCCGTGCAACAGGTGGGGATCGGCGAGCAGAGCGTTGCGATAGCCCTGTTCGGCCAGCTTGATGATGAAGGGGAGGGTGGCGTTGTTCAGGGCCACGGTGGAGGTCCGCGCCACGGCACCCGGCATGTTGGCCACGCAGTAGTGCACCACCTCGTCGACGATGAAGGTGGGATCTTCATGGGTGGTGGCATGGGAGGTCTCGACACAGCCGCCCTGGTCGATGGCCACGTCCACGATGGCCGCACCGGGTTTCATGCGAGCAATGTGGTCACGGCTGACAAGTTTTGGCGCAGTGGCGCCAGGCACCAGCACGCCGCCGATGACCAGGTCCGCCGCCAGCAGATGGCGCTCCAGGGTCTCGCGGTTGGAGTAGACCACCTTGGCAGCCCCCTGGAACTCGCTGTCGAGACGGCGCAGGGTATCGACGTTGTTGTCGAGGATGGTGACGTCGGCACGCAGGCCGACGGCCATGCGGGCTGCGTTGGAGCCCACCACACCACCACCGATGATCACCACCTTGGCCGGTTCCACACCGGGCACACCACCGAGCAGCACGCCGCTGCCGCCACGGGATTTCTCCAGTGCCTGGGCACCGGCCTGAATAGACATGCGTCCGGCCACTTCCGACATGGGGGCCAGCAGGGGCAGACCGCCACGACCGTCTGTGACGGTTTCATAGGCGATGCAGACGGCACCACTGTCGATGAGATCCTGGGTCTGGGCCAGGTCCGGCGCCAGATGCAGATAGGTAAAGAGGGTCTGGCCAGGACGCAGCATGGCCCGTTCCACTGCCTGGGGTTCCTTGACCTTGACGATCATCTCCGCCTTGGCGAAAACTTCGGCAGCGGAGGCCAGGATCTCGGCTCCGGCAGCCAGATAATCTGCGTCACTGAACCCAATGCCATTTCCTGCGCCGCTTTGGACGAAAACAGTATGGTTTCGTGCTGTCAGTTCACGTACACTGGCCGGAACCATGCCTACGCGATATTCATGGTTTTTTATTTCCTTAGGTACACCGATAATCATGCTATCCCTCGTCTATCGATTGGTGGTTTATGTTGCCTAGATGTTAAGCGATATTTGCGCCTAGTATATTCAGGTATTGACAGGATTTGTGACCATTATTATAAAGTGACTGGTGATTCTTACCAAAAAATAGCCAAAGGATGGAATTAAATGATGGAAGCTAAGAGTCGGCTAAAGGATTTGGACAGGATTGACCGCAACATTCTGAATGAACTGCAAAAGGATGGCAGGATTTCGAACGTTGAGTTGTCCAAACGAGTTGGCCTGAGTCCCACACCGTGTCTGGAACGGGTTCGTCGCCTGGAGCGACAAGGGTATATCGAAGGATATGCCGCCATTCTGAACCCTCATTATCTGGACGCGTCTCTGCTGGTGTTCGTGGAAATTACCCTCAATCGTGGCGCCCCCGATGTGTTCGAGCAGTTCAACAAGGCTGTTCAGGTGCTCGAAGAGATCCAGGAGTGCCATCTGGTGTCCGGTGATTTCGACTATCTGCTCAAGACCCGCGTCAGCGACATGTCCGCTTACCGCCGCCTGTTGGGTGAAACCCTGCTGCGTCTGCCGGGCGTCAACGACACCCGCACCTACGTGGTGATGGAAGAGGTCAAACAGAGCAGTCGTCTGGTGATCAGCACCCGATAAGCGGGGTTGTGCTGTGACTTGCAAGTTCCATGATGAGTCACGATAGTCAGAAACGAGCGGCCGGTCCGCTCGTTTCTTCTTATAGAGAGTTTCAGGCCCGCCCTCAGGCACTGGCTGACAATCGGTGGGCTTTTCAGGGATACTAGGCCCCCTATCCCCGCATTCATGTTTTCACAAAGGAGCCGGAGTTTGGCCGATAAAAAGCTGTTTACTCCTTTATCAGGTACACAACGGATCTTCGAGGCCGTCTTGATCGCCATCACCCTGATGGCTGCCTATCTTTTGCTTGCCCTGCTGACCTACCATCCCGCCGATCCCGGCTGGTCGCAAACCTCCTGGCAAGGGGAGGTGAAGAACCTCGCGGGCAGCGCCGGTGCCTGGCTCGCCGACATCACCATGTTTACCTTCGGGGCCTTCTCCTATCTAGTGCCCCCTCTGGTGGTGCTGCTTGGCTGGAGCCTGTTCTGGCGCCCGAGCAAGCTGCTGGAAGTGGATTACCTCACCCTGTCGGTACGGATCATCGGCTTCGTGCTGACGGTGCTCGGCATGTCCGCCATCGCCAGCATGAACTTCAACGACTTGCAGAACTTTTCCGCCGGCGGCCTGGTGGGGGATGTGATCGCCTCAGCCGTGGTGCCGCTCTTTGGCGGCGTGGGGGCCAACCTGATGCTGCTCTGCTTCGTGGCGACCGGCATCACCCTCTTTACCGGCTGGTCCTGGCTCACCATAGTCGAGCGCATCGGTGCCGCCTGCACCGGCTCAGTCAGCGCCATCTACCATTTCCCCACCACTCTTGGCCGCTGGCTCACCGGTGGCTGGCGTCAGCCCCGCTATGAGGGGCCGGATCCCCTGCTGGAAGGGGGCGTGGGCAGTTTCGATCAGGAAGAGGATGACGAAGACCCCCACGGCAGCTGGACACGCAACCCCAAGGCGAAGAATCGCGCTCAAAAGACAAAAGCTGACGAATGGCTGCCGGAGCTTGACGAAGACACCTTCCAGTTCGATCCGCAGTTTGACGACGAAGAGGACGAGGCTCCGGCGCCTGCCGCCAAGGGCAAGCGCGTGGCCAATGGCCGTCCGCGTCCCGCCGTGCGCCAGGAAGAAGATGACCTCGACTTGCCCTGGGCGGAGGGGGATGATGAACCCGATGCTCCCGTTGCCGCGGCGCCGGTGAAAGCCAAGCGTCGTCCCCAGCCCGGTCTGGCCCCTTTGCCGAGCATCGATCTGCTGGACAGGCCACCCGCCAAGACCCAGATGATGAGCAAGGACGAGCTGGAGCGCATGGGCCGGCTGGTGGAGGCGAAGCTCGCCGATTACAACGTGCAGGCCAAGGTGGTGGGCGTCTATCCCGGTCCCGTCATTACCCGCTTCGAACTGGACCTGGCGCCGGGCATGAAGGCGAGCAAGATCACCAATCTTTCCCGGGATCTCGCCCGTTCTCTCTCTGCCAGCAGCGTGCGGGTGGTGGAAGTGATCCCGGGCAAGACGTTCGTCGGGATCGAGCTGCCCAACCGGGTACGCCAGACCGTCTACCTGCGGGAGACCCTGGACTGCGAGGCGTTCGCGGCCAGCCGCAATCCGCTCACCATGGGGCTGGGTCAGGACATCGCGGGGGAACCCGTGGTAGTGAACCTTGCCAAGATGCCTCACCTGCTGGTGGCCGGTACCACGGGCTCGGGCAAGTCGGTGGGGGTGAACACCATGATCATCTCCATGCTCTACAAATCCTCCCCCGAGGATCTGCGCTTCATCATGATCGACCCCAAGATGCTGGAGCTCTCGGTCTACGAAGGCATTCCGCATCTGCTGACCGAGGTGGTCACCGATATGAAGGATGCCGCCAACGCCCTGCGCTGGTGCGTAGGCGAGATGGAGCGTCGCTACAAGCTGATGTCCGCGGTCGGGGTGCGCAACCTCAAGGGGTACAACGACAAGGTGCTGGCGGCCATCGAGGCGGGAGATCCCCTGGTCGACCCCCTGTGGCGTCCGGGCGACTCCATGGATCAGATGCCGCCGGAGCTGGAAAAACTGCCCCACATCGTGGTGGTGGTGGACGAGTTCGCCGACATGATGATGATCGTCGGCAAGAAGGTGGAGGAGCTTATCGCCCGTATCGCCCAGAAGGCGCGGGCGGCCGGTATTCACCTTATCCTCGCGACCCAGCGTCCGTCGGTGGATGTCATTACCGGCCTCATCAAGGCCAACATCCCGACCCGGATCTCCTTCCAGGTGTCGAGCAAGATCGATTCGCGCACCATCCTGGACCAGGGGGGCGCCGAATCCCTGCTCGGCATGGGTGACATGCTCTACATGCCTGCCGGCACCTCCAACCCCACCCGTGTCCACGGTGCCTTCGTCGATGACCACGAAGTACACAAGGTGGTGGCGGACTGGAAACTGCGTGGCGAGCCGGATTACATCGACGAGATCCTCTCCGGCGAGTCGGACGGCGAGGGCGGCGGTGGCGACTTCGGCGGGGGCGGCGATGAAGAGCTCGATCCCCTGTTCGACGAGGCGGTGGCCTTCGTGGTGGAATCCCGCCGTGGCTCCACCTCCAGCGTCCAGCGCAAGTTCAAGATCGGTTACAACCGGGCGGCCCGTCTCATCGAGCAGATGGAAAACCAGGGCATCGTCAGCGCCCCGGGCGGGAACGGCCAGCGCGACGTGCTGGCACCGCCGCCGGTTCGTGACTAAGCCTAACTCCTGTATCATTCTGGCCATGCCCTCTGCGGGCGTGGCCTTTTATCGAGAACCTCCCTATGAAGAGCCTGATGAAAAAACAACTGTTGATGGGTTCCATTCTGCTGGTTGCCAGCAGCCAGGTGTGGGCCGATGCGGCCAGCGATCTCAAGGAGAAGCTCTCCTCCGTCAATGTCTTCTCCGCGACGTTTGCCCAGACCGTCTATGACAGCAAGGGCAAGGAGCTGCAAAAGGCGAGCGGCTCCCTGCTGGTGCAGCGACCCAACCGCTTCAACTGGCACACTACCTCCCCGGACGAGAGTCTGATCGTGGCCGATGGCAAGGATGTGTGGGTGTACGATCCCTTCGTCGAGCAGGTCACCGCCCTCAAGATGAAGGATGCGGTGCTCAACACCCCCTTCGTGCTCATCGCGGGCAACGACAACAGCCTCTGGAAGAACTATGACGTGACCCAGGAAGGGGATGTCTATACCGTCACCAGCCGCAACAAGGACGAGCTGATCGCCTCCTTTCGCATCACCTTCGACCGTCAGAACAACATCAGTCGCTTCGACGTGAAAGAGGCGCAAGGGCAGTGGAGCGAGTTCACTCTGAGCAGCTTCAACCGCAAGCCGGTGCTCAAGGGCAACGAATTTGTCTTCAAGATCCCGAAGGGGGTCGAGCTGGACGACCAGCGCTGATGAGCCAGCCGATACCGGCGTTATCGTCTGACCGGGTGTTGTTTATGACCGATCAGATGCAAGGTCAATGCAGATGAACAATTTATCCCTGGATTTCTCCTCGGACTTTCGTCCGCTGGCGGCCCGGATGCGGCCGCAAACCCTCGAGCAGTACATCGGCCAGCAGCATATCCTGGGGCCGGACAAGCCCCTGCGAAAAGCGATCCTGGCGGGGCACTGCCACTCCATGATCCTCTGGGGGCCCCCCGGCACCGGCAAGACCACGCTGGCAGAACTGGTTGCCCACTACTGCCAGGCGGAGGTGGAGCGGCTCTCGGCGGTCACCTCCGGCATCAAGGAGATCCGCGCGGCCCTCGACAAGGCGAAGGAGAACGGCTGGCGCGGGGTGCGCACCATCCTGTTCGTGGATGAAGTCCACCGCTTCAACAAGAGCCAGCAGGATGTCTTCCTGCCCCACATCGAAGACGGCACCATCACCTTCATCGGCGCCACCACCGAGAACCCCTCGTTCGAGCTCAACAATGCGCTGCTCTCCCGGGCCCGGGTCTATCTGCTCAAGAGGCTGGAGGAGCAGGACATCCTCGCCATGATCGATCAGGCGATGCAGGACCCGCGCGGTCTCAATGACCCTAGCCTGCGCTTTGCCCCCGGGGCCAAGGAGGCGCTGGCGAAAGCCGTGGACGGGGACGGGCGCAAGTCTCTGAACTATCTGGAGCTCCTGGCCGACATGGCCGAGGCCGACAGCTCAGGGGCGCGGGTGATCGACAGTACCCTGCTCGCCGCCGTGGTGGGGGAGCACGTGGCCCGTTTCGACAAGGGCGGCGATCACTTTTACGACCTCATCTCGGCGGTGCACAAGTCCATTCGCGGCTCGGCACCGGATGCGGCCCTCTACTGGTATGCCCGCATGGTGAGCGCCGGCTGCGATCCCCTCTACATCGCCCGCCGCTTGCTGGCGATTGCCTCGGAAGACGTGGGCAACGCCGATCCCCGTGCCATGCAGGTGGCGCTCTCGGCCTGGGACTGCTTCCATCGCATCGGCCCGGCGGAAGGGGAGCGGGCCATCGCCCAGGCCATCGTCTACCTCGCCTGCGCCCCCAAGAGCAATGCGGTCTACACCGCCTGGAAGGCGGCGCTTCACGACGCCAAGAACCTGCCGGACTTCGAGGTGCCGCCGCACCTTCGCAATGCCCCGACCAAGCTCATGAGCGAGCTGGGCTACGGCGCCGAGTATCGCTACGCCCACGACGAGCCGGGGGCCTATGCCGCCGGCGAGCAGTACTTCCCCCCGGAGCTTGCCGGCAAGCAGTACTATCAACCCACCGAGCGGGGGCTTGAGAAGCAGATAGCCCAGAAGCTCGACTATCTGCATGAGCTGGACAAGCAGAGCCCGCGCAAGCGATAGGAAAGGCCTCCAAGCTCCTTGCCCGGAAAAGGGCACGGCCAGGGCATCAGGGGAGGGGGTTCCCGGCAAAAACGGGCGCAATAGTCCCTGTTCGGGCGGGGGGGCGGTCTGCTACACTGCCCGTCTGACCCCGGTTGTCTAGGCCTTGCACCATCTTCTTGATTTCGAAGGCCCGATTCCGAAGGCAAAGGGGTGCGCCAACCGATGTTAACTTCCGGATCTGTTTCCCAACCCGGTCACGATGACCCGGGCCCAGATCCCATTAAAAAAAGTAGGTAAACCATGCTGGATCCCAAATATCTGCGCAGCGACATCACCGAAGCTGCCGCTCGTCTGGCGACACGTGGCTACGTTCTGGACGTAGCGGCGGTCAATGTTCTGGAAGAGAAACGCAAGGATCTGCAGTCCCGCACCCAGGAGCTGCAGGCCGAGCGCAACGCCCGCTCCAAGTCCATCGGTGAGGCTGCCCGTCGTGGTGAAGATGTTGCCCCCCTCAAGGCCGAGGTGACCAAGATCAACGACGAGCTCGAGACCAGCAAGGTCGAACTGGAGGCCCTGCTGGCCCAGCTCAAGGGGATCGCCGACGCCATCCCCAACCTGCCGAGCGAGACCACCCCGGTGGGCCGTGACGAGAACGACAACGTGGAGGTCCGCCGCTGGGGCACTCCCCGTGAGTTCGATTTCCCGGTGCGCGATCACATCGATCTGGGTGAGGCGGCCAAGGGGGTCGACTTCAAGAACGGCGTCAAGCTCTCCGGCGCCCGTTTCGTGGTCATGAAGGGCCAGATTGCCCGTCTGCACCGCGCCCTGGCCCAGTTCATGCTGGACCTGCACACCCAGCAGCACGGCTACACCGAGTGCTACGTGCCCTATCTGGTCAACCCGGACAGCCTGTACGGCACCGGCCAGCTGCCCAAGTTCTCCCAGGATCTCTTCAATACCGGCATCGAAGGGGAAGGGGAAGACGAAGGCAAGGTGCGCAAGTTCTCCCTCATCCCGACCTCCGAAGTGCCGCTCACCAACATGGCCCGTGACGAGATCTTCGACGAGCAGGAGCTGCCCATCAAGATGACCGCCCACAGCCCCTGCTTCCGCTCCGAAGCGGGCTCCTACGGTCGTGATACTCGTGGCCTCATCCGTATGCACCAGTTCGACAAGGTCGAGATGGTGCAACTGGTGCACCCGGAAAAATCCTGGGATGCCCTGGAAGAGATGGTGGGTCACGCCGAGAAGGTGCTGCAACTGCTGGAGCTGCCGTATCGCGTGATGGCGCTTTCCACCGGTGACATGGGCTTCTGCGCCGCCAAGACCTACGATCTGGAAGTGTGGCTGCCGGCCCAGAACACCTATCGCGAGATCTCCTCCGTCTCCAACTGCACCGACTTCCAGGCGCGCCGCATGCAGGCTCGCGTGCGCATCGACGGCAAACCGCAGCTCATTCACACCCTGAATGGTTCCGGTCTGGCGGTGGGTCGTACCCTGGTGGCCGTGCTCGAGAACTACCAGCAGGCAGATGGCCGCATCGCCATCCCGGCTGCGCTGCAATCCTACATGGGCGGCCTGACCCACATCGGGTAAGCGCTCGTTGCAGACGACAACGCCATGGCATGCCATGGCGTTGTGCATTCTGGGCCCGGGAAACCCGCCGCAAGGGGAAGGGATAGCTCCCTTCGGGCCTGTAACACAATTTTATCAAGCATTGCGCAATCGTTTTTGTTAGACTGCGCCGCAATTTCGCAGGACATCTTTTTCTATGGTCTGGATTGATTACGCCATCATCGGCATCGTCGGTTTCTCCGCCCTCATCAGCCTGGTGCGCGGCTTTCTCAAGGAGGCCATGTCTCTGGTCACCTGGTTCGTCGCCTTTTTCATTGCCAGCCATTTCTATCCTGATCTCGCCGTCTATTTCACCTCTTTCTCCGATGCCATGGTTCGCAACGGTCTGGCCATCGCCGCCCTGTTCGTGGCGACCCTGATCCTCGGCAGCGTGGTGAACTACGTGGTGGGCCTGCTGGTGGAAAAGACCGGGCTTTCCGGCACCGACAGGGTGCTCGGGGTCTGTTTTGGCGCCATTCGCGGGGTGCTGATCGTCAGCGCCCTGCTGTTTTTCATGGATACCTTCACCAGCCTCTCCCAGAGCGACTGGTGGGTGGCGTCCAGGCTGGTGCCGGAGTTCAAGCCGGTGATCCAGTGGTTTTTCGGGTTCATGATGAACTCGTCCAGTTTTCTTCAACAGGTACAGTGACTTCGAGGTAGCAAAGACATGTGCGGTATTGTCGGTATAGTTGGCACCACCCCCGTCAATCAGGCCCTCTACGACGCCTTGACGGTGTTGCAGCACAGGGGACAGGATGCCGCCGGGATCGTGACCATTGACAGTGGAAACTTCCGGCAACGCAAGGCCAACGGTCTGGTGAAGGATGTGTTTGAAGTGCGCCACATGCAGCGCCTGAAAGGGAATATCGGCATCGGACACGTCCGTTATCCCACCGCAGGCAGCTCCAGTGCGGCAGAGGCGCAGCCGTTTTACGTGAACTCCCCCTACGGCATGGTGCTGGCCCACAACGGCAACCTCACCAACGCCAAGGAGCTCAAGGAGCAGCAGTTCAAGGTGGCCCGCCGCCACATCAACACCACCTCGGACTCCGAAGTGCTGTTGAATGTGCTGGCCCACGAGCTGGACTTGTGCGACAAGATGGCGCTGCGCCCGGAAGATATCTTCTCGGCGGTGCGCAAGGTGCACCAGCAGATCCGCGGCGCCTATGCCGTGGTCTCTCTGGTGATCGGCCACGGTCTCATCGGCTTTCGCGACCCCAACGGCATTCGCCCGCTGATCCTGGGTCGCCGGGTCGACGAGCAGGGGCAGGTGGAGTACATGCTCGCCTCCGAGAGCGTGGCCCTCGATGCCATCGGCTTCGAGACGGTGCGTGACGTCGCCCCGGGCGAGGCCATCTACATCACCGAGCAGGGCCAGCTCTTCTCCGAGCAGTGTGCGGAGAACCCGCAGATGAACCCCTGCATCTTCGAATACGTCTACTTCGCCCGTCCCGACTCCTTCATCGACAAGGTCTCCGTCTATGCCGCCCGCCTCAACATGGGTCGCAAGCTGGGCCAGAAGATCGCACGGGAGTGGGACGATCTCGACGTGGACGTGGTCATCCCCATCCCCGAGACCTCCTGCGACGTGGCACTGGAAATCGCCCACACCCTGGGCCTTCCGTACCGTCAGGGCTTCGTGAAGAACCGCTACATCGGCCGTACCTTCATCATGCCGGGTCAGACCCAGCGCAAGAAGTCGGTGCGCCGCAAGCTCAACGCCATCAGCTCCGAATTCAAGGGCAAGAAGGTGTTGCTGGTGGACGACTCCATCGTGCGGGGCACCACCTCCGAGCAGATCATCCAGATGGCCCGTGAAGCGGGGGCCGCCAAGGTCTACTTCGCCTCGGCCGCACCGGAAATTCGCTTCCCCAACGTCTACGGCATCGACATGCCCACCGCCAACGAGCTCATTGCCCATGGCCGTGAAGTGGAAGAGGTGTGCAAGCTTATCGGTGCTGACGGCCTCATCTTCCAGGATCTGGAAGATCTGGAAGAGGCGGTGCGGGAGATCAACCCCGAGCTGCGCCACTTCGAGACCTCGGTCTTCAACGGTCACTATGTGACCTCCGACGTGGATCAGGGTTATCTGGACCACCTCAATGCCCTGCGCAGCGACGACAACAAGGCCGTGCGCGAGTGGCAGGAAGGGACCAGCAACCTCGAGATCTTCAACGAAGGCAGTTAAACGTTTTCAGATTGCCAGCGTGATGAACAACAGGGGGGCCTCGGCCCCCCTGTTGCATGGATGCGCCTTGCGGCGAAACTGAGGGGGCCTCAGGCCAGATCCTCCCCGTTGCTCGCGATCACCTTCTTGTACCACCAGAACGACTTCTTGCGCCGGCGGGCCAGGGTGCCATGGCCGGCGTCGTCCCGGTCCACGTGGACGAAGCCATAGCGCTTGCTCATCTCGCCGGTGGAGGCGGAGACGAGATCGATGCAGCCCCAGCTGGTGTACCCCATCAGGGGCACGCCGTCCTCGATGGCGTCCCCCATGGCCTCGATGTGGGCGCGCAGGTAGTCGATGCGGTAGTCGTCCTCTATCTCCTCTTGCTCGTTCATTTCGTCCACCGCCCCCAGGCCGTTTTCCACCAGGAAGAGCGGCTTCTGGTAGCGATCGTGCAAGGTGTTGAGGGTGATGCGAAGGCCCAGGGGATCGATGCCCCAGCCCCACTCGCTCACCTCGATGTGGGGATTGCGCAGGGACTTGACCACGTTGGCCTCGCTGGTGTTGCCCGCATTCATGTCGGCGGCGGCGCAGCGGGAGGCGTAGTAGCTGAAGGAGACGAAATCCACGGTGTGCCTGAGGATCTCGTCATCTTCCGGCTCCTTCACCAGGGTGATCCCCTTGTCACGAAACACCCTCTGCGCATAGGCCGGATAGGCGCCCCTGGCCTGTACGTCGATGAAGAGGAGGTTCTCCCGATCTTTCTGGAGGGCGGTCCAGACGTCGGCGGGCTTGCAGGAGTAGGGGTAGAAGTTGCCCCCCGCCAGCATGCAGCCCACCTGGTTGGCCGGGTTCACCTCGTGGGCGATCCGGGTCGCCAGGGCGCTGGCCACCAGCTCGTGGTGGGCGGCCTGATACTTCACCTGATCCTGGTGCTCCCCTTGCTCGAACACCAGCCCCGCCCCGGAGAAGGGGCTGTGCAGCAGGATGTTGATCTCGTTGAAGGTGAGCCAGTACTTCACCAGGCCGTCGAACTGCTCGAAGCAGGTGCGGGCGTAGCGGGTGAAAAACTCCACCATCTGGCGGTTGCGCCAGGAGCCGTACTCGGTCACCAGGTGCATGGGCACATCGAAGTGGCACAGGGTCACCAGGGGCTCGATGTTGTACTTTCTGCACTCCTCGAACACCGCGCGGTAGAAGGCGATGCCCTCGGCATTGGGCTCGCGCTCGTCCCCCCTGGGGTAGAGACGGGCCCAGGCGATGGAGGTGCGAAACACGGTGAAGCCCATCTCGGCCATCAGGGCGATGTCCTCCCGATAGCGGTGATAGAAATCGATAGCCCCGTGGCTTGGGTAGAACTCGTCATCTTGCAGGGTGATGCGCTTCTCCTGGCCGAGTTTGACCGCCATGCGGCGCGGGCCATGGGGGATCATGTCTACCGTGGTCAGCCCCTTGCCCCCCTCGAGATAGCCGCCCTCCGCCTGATTGGCGGCCAGGGCACCGCCCCAGAGAAAGCCCTCGGGAAATCTTGTTAACGACATTGGTTACCTCTTGTCATGTCTGAATGGGGTGTCACAGCCCGGCCTGTGCCTGGCTGGTGGCGACGGGTTGCACGGGCTCGGCGCGGGGGGCCGGGCTCTCGACCGGGATGTCCTCGAACCCCATCACCAGGGTCAGCACGAAGGAGAGCACCACCGAGAGGGCCATCACGCCGAACACCCAGGCGATGGTCATGGGGTTGGCCGGATCGAAGAACTGCACGCTGGTAAAGAGCCCGGGGGCGGCCATGGAGTGGCTGGCGAGCCCCGCCATGCCGGCGACGGCGCCGCAGACAAAGCCGCTGATGAGGCTCGCGATGAGCGGACGCTTGAGGCGCAGGGCCACACCGTAGAGCGCGGGTTCGGAGATCCCCGCCATGATGGCGGAGGCGGCCGCCGCGAGCGCCGTCTGGCGCAGTTCCGGGTTACGGGTGCGCCAGGCCACCGCCAGGGACGAGCCGCCAAGAGAGAGATTGGCGCCGATTTCGGAGGGCATCACCATGCCTTCCTTGCCGGTCTCGGCGATGGTCTGGATGATGGTCGGGGTGAAGACGCGGTGCATGCCGGTCATCACCAGCAGGGGCCAGAGCGCCCCCATGATGGCCACCGACAGCCAGCCCAGGTAGTCGTGGACCGTGTAGACCAGGCCGGAGATGGCGGTGCCAATCCAGATGCCGACGGGGCCGATGAAGAGGATGGCCAGCGGCGCCGCGATCAGCACGATCAGCATGGGTTTGAGGAAGTTCTTGGTGACCGCCGGAGTGATGCGGTCGACCCAGCCCTCGATGTAGGAGAGGCACCAGGTCATCACCAGCGCCGGAATGACGGTGTAGGTGTATTTGACCGCGGTCACCGGGACCAGGGCGAAGGTCACCTGCTCCCCTTCGGCGGCTCTGGCCATCAGCTCGATGAAGCTGGGGTGCACCAGCACGCCTGCGATGGCGATGGCCAGGGACATGTTGGTCTTGAACTTGACGGCGGCGGAGGCGGCCACCATCAGGGGCAGGAAGAAGAAGGCCCCATCCCCGGCCACCGTGAGGATGGTGAGGGTCGAGGAGCCTTTCTCCAGCACGCCGGTCATCTCCAGCACCATGGCCAGCAGCTTGAGCATGGAGCCGCCGATGATGGCCGGGATGAGGGGGGACATGGTGCCGATCAGGGCGTCGAGGATGGCGGCGCCCATGCGGCGCAGGCTCCAGCCAGCGGAAACTTCCGGAAGCGGAGTCTGCCCGCCGCCCTGGGGCAGCAGGGCCAGCACCTCGCGATAGGCGTGGGAGACGGTGTTGCCGATGATCACCTGACACTGGTTGTCCGCCTGCACCACCCCGAGCACGCCCGTGATCGCCTTGAGGGCAGGGCCATTGACCCGGGCGGGATCGCCGAGCACAAAGCGCAGCCGCGTCATGCAGTGGGTCACGGCGACGACGTTGTCGGCGCCGCCGAGTGCGGTGATGACGGTACCGGCCAGAGCCGCATAGTTTTTTGACATCGAGGTAGATCCTTTTCACCAAGTGGGCCTGCTCGCCCCCGCCGCCGCGAAGGGCGGGAACGCGCATGAAACTGAGTGTGGAACCGGTTCCACGTAGAGTGCGCGGCCTGAGCGCGGGAGACAAGCATCTTGTGCAGCGAGCGTCCGGATCCGTGAATGGCATCACTGAACCCGGGCCTGCACGCCATTCGTGCGACGACAAGCCGGGGGCGGTGCAGTACACTGCGCCCCGTTACGAGCAAGGGAGAACACAATGACGACGATGCTGGAGGTGGCAAGGCGGGCAGGGGTGTCGAAGGCGACGGTCTCCCGGGTGTTGTCGGGCAACGGTTACACCAGCCAGGAGACCCGGGACCGGGTGCAGCAGGCCATCGAGGAGTGCGGCTATCGCCCCAACCTGGTGGCGAGGCAGCTGGCGACCAGGCACACCCGGACCCTGGGACTGGTGGTCACCAACACCCTCTACCACGGCGTCTACTTCGGCGAGCTGCTCTCCCAGGTGGCGCGGATGACAGAGGATCGCGGGCGCCAGCTCATACTGGCGGACGGCAAGCACAGCGCCGACGAGGAGCGCCAGGCCATCCAGTATCTGCTCGATTCCCGTTGCGATGGCGTCATCATCTATCCACGTTTTCTTGGGGTGGAGGAGATGGACGAGATCATCGAGCAGCATGAGCAGCCCATCATGGTGCTCAACCGGCGTCTGAGCCGCCATCCGGCCCACTGCGTCTATGCGGATCAGCAGGCGGCGGCGGAGGCGGTGGTGGAGAAGCTGGTGGCCATGGGGCACAGGGAGATCGCCTTCATTGCAGGCTCTGCGGATTCCCCCACCGGCGCCGAGCGCCTGGCCGGTTACCGGCAGGCGCTGATCCGGCACGGCATCCCCGTGCAGGAGACCTTGATCGCCCCCGGCAAATGGACCCCCGCCTGTGGCGCGGCCGCCGTCTCGACCTTGCTGGCGCGAGGCGCTCGCTTCAGCGCCCTGGTGGCCAGCAACGATGACATGGCGATCGGGGCCATCAAACGGCTGCACGAAGCCGGTGTGATGGTGCCTGACGAGGTCTCGGTGGTGGGGTTTGACGACATCCCCCTGGCCCCTTACGTCATTCCCGCGCTGTCGAGCGTCAAGATGCCGGTGAACGGGATGATCCAGGAGACCATCAACCGCCTGATCACCATGGTGGAGGAGGGGAGCCGGGACGCACTGCCCGCCTTCAGCGGCACCCTGATCCGCCGTGACTCCCTCAGGCGTCTGACGGGCTGAGCCATGATGGCGGTGGGCAGGCCGGGCGGGATCCGTTAGCATAGGCCCCCCGGCGCCAGGCGCCGCGTGTCGTATCAACAGATGAGAGTTCAGATGGATGACCTGTTAGCCCCCGTTCGCCAGTTCCTGCATTGCGAGACCCCGGATGAGTGGGTGGAAATGGCGCGGGATCCCGCCCAGTTGCCGACCCTGCTTATCGATCACGCCAACTGCGAGAACAAGGCGGCACTCACCGCCCACAGCCTGGTGCGCCGCTACTGCCTGCCCAAGGAGAAGCGTCACCTGCTGCCCAAGCTGACCTTCTACCGGGAGCTCGATGCCTTGCCGGAGAAGGCGGAGATCCTCGGCAAGCGCACCATGGGCGAATCAGACAGGAGCGTGTTTGCCGAGCTGGAGCGCAATCCCCTGCTGTTCCCCATGGTGCGCCTCATCCAGGAGGAGCTGCACCACTTCGAGCAGGTGCTGGAGATCATGGCCGCACGGGGCATCCCCTATGGTCCCGTCACCGCCTCCCGCTATGCCCGCAGCCTGCTGACCCATGTGCGCACCTACGAGCCGGCGGCCGTGGTGGACAAGATGATCATCGGTGCCTATATCGAAGCGCGATCCTGCGAGCGTTTTGCCAGGCTGGCCCCTCATCTGGACGAGGAGCTTGGCCGCTTCTATGTCTCCCTGCTGCGCTCGGAGGCGCGTCACTATCAGGACTACCTGGCCCTGGCACAGACGTTCGCAGACGAAGACATCAGCGAGCGGGTGGCCTTCTTCGGTCGCCTGGAGGCCGAGCTCATCTGTTCGCCGGATCCGCAATTCCGGTTCCATAGCGGACTGCCTGTCAGATCTGACAGTTGTTGAGGTGACGGGGGCTGCCTACCATTCCCCTGTTCCTACTACGAGCGACGCAATCACTTTTTGAGCGCAATCCCCCGGCGACTGATGAGACATCAGGCCGGGTTTTTTTATGTCTGGCACAAGGGGAAACGCGCCGCGGGATCAGCGGCGGTATTCGTTGTTGTAGTTCTGAATGAGGCGGCGGGTGACGTCGTGCTGGGGGTCGGCGAAGACCCGCAAGGTCTTGCCGCGCTCCACCACACGCCCTTCGTGCATCACCAGCACCTCGTCGCTGATGTGGCTCACGATCCCCAGATCGTTGGCCACCAGCACATAGCTCAGCCCCATGGTCTCCTGCATCTCCAGCAGCAGGTTGATGATCTGGGAGCGTACCGAAATATCCAGGGTCGAGAGCGCCTCGTCCGCCACCACTATCTTGGGATTGAGGATGAGCGCCCGTGCCAGCCCCACCCGCTGCTGCTGGCCGGCGGAGAGCATCTGGGGATAGAAGAGGGCGTGGTCGGGCAGCATGCCCACCATGCGCAGGGTCTGGATCACCTTCTCCCGGCGCTCCTCCTCGCTCAGGGCCGTGTTGAGGCGAAGGGGGGTCTCCAGGATCTGGCCGACCCGGATTTTCCGGTTAAGGGAGGTGTTGGGGTCCTGGAAGATCATCCGCAGCAGCTTGCAGCGTGTCTGGTAATCGCCGTGGACCATGGGTTGCCCCTCGATGGCGATCTCCCCGCCGCTCGGTTCAATCATGCCCGCCAGAATGCGGGCCAGGGTGCTCTTGCCCGAGCCCGCCTCCCCGACGATGGCCAGGGTCTGGCCCACCTCGAGATCGAACGAGAGGGGCTTTATCGCCTCCACCGCGCGGCGCCTGAACAGGCCGGTGCGGTTCTGGTAGGTCTTGCACAGGCCCCTGACCTGCAACAGGGAAGGTTCGGTCACGACGTGGTCTCCTTGGGTGTGCTCGCCGGATAGAGGGGCTGACGGGGCGGGCAGGTGCCCCGGATCAGGGTCTGGTGCCGGTTCATTTCTTCGGTTCTTCCATGTTGAGCGGGAAGTGGCAACTGAACTGATGCCCCTTGACCTTGCTCATCAGCGGCGTCTGCACGCACTGCTTCTGGGCGTAGGGGCAGCGTGGGCCGAGGCGGCAGCCGATGGGCAGGTGCTGCAGCGGCGGTATCACCCCGGGCAGGGTCTCGAGCCGGGACTTGTGGCGCACCAGTTTGTCAAAGTCCGGGATGGATTTGAGCAGGGCATCCGTATAGGGGTGGTGAGGGGATTCCAGGATCTGGTCCCGGGTCCCCACTTCCACCATCTGGCCGCAATACATGATGTTGAGGGTGTCGGTCAGGTTCGCGATGGCGGCGATGTCGTTGCTGATGATGAGGATGGTGGTATTGCCCAGCTTGTTCATCTTGTCCAGCAACCGCAGGATCTGGGAGTGGGTGGTGGACTCCATGGCGCTGGTGGGTTCGTCCGCCACCAGCAGGCGCGGCTGGTTGGCGATGGCCATGGCGATCATCACCTTCTGGCACATGCCGTCTGACAGCTCGTGGGGATAGGCCCGCATGACCTTGCGGTGATCCTTGACCCCGACCCGGTGCAGCAGGGCGATGGCCCGCTTCTTGCGCCACTGGAAGCGCTGCCAGAACTTGCCGGTGAAGGCACTGGTAGGGATGGCCTCTTCGAGCTGGGTGCCTATCTCCTCCGAGGGGTCGAGGCAGCTGATGGGGTCCTGGAAGATCATCGCTATCTCCCGCCCCATGATGCGGCGCCGTTCCTTGGGCGCCATGGTCAGCAGGTCCATGTCGTTGAAGCGCATCCGGTCGGCGCGCACCGTCCAGTTGTCCTTCTGGATGCCAACGATCACCTTGGCCACCAGGCTCTTGCCCGAGCCGGATTCCCCCACCAGCCCGCGGATTTCCCCCTCGTTCAGGGTCAGGCTGACTCTGTCCACCGCCTTGACCTTGCCCTGGGGGGTGTCGATTTCGATGGTGAGGTTGCGTATGTCGAGCAGGGGCATCAGCAACGTCCCCCGTTCAGGGCGCAGCCGGGTCGCTCAGGGCGTCCGGGGGCGGGGATAGATAACAAGGCTGGCAACATCAGTCGTTCCCTTCTTTGAGTGCTTCGCGAATGCCTTCGCCCACCAGGTTGGTCACCAGCACGCTGAACAGGATGGCCATCCCGGGCAGGGTCACCGTCCAGGGGGCCAGATAGATAAGATCGCTCGAATCGGCCAGCATGGCACCCCACTCCGGCTGGGGAGACTGGGCCCCGAGACCGAGGAAGCCTACCGCAGAGATGTCCAGGATGGCGGCGGAGAGGGTGCGGGTGGTCTGGGTCACCAGGGTCTCGACGATGTTCGGCAAGATGGCCAGACGCATGATCCGCTGGGGCGGAGAGCCGTCGAGGCGGCTTGCGATGATGTACTCCTTCTGCATCTCGGCGTGGACCGCGTTGTAGGTGGCCCGGATGAAAGGCGGTATCAACGCGAGCGTGATGGCGATCAGGGTGTTGAACAGACCCGGCCCCAGGATGGCCACGACGATGATGGCCAGCAGCAGGGACGGGATGGAGAGCAGGGTATCGAGCAGGTGATGGAGCACGCTCGACTTCACCCCCTTGCTCATGCCGCCGAGGATGCCGATGGCCGAGCCGATGACCAGCGCGATGAGCACCACCAGCAGGGCGTTGCCGAAGGTGAGCCTGGCCCCGGCCACCAGACGGGAGAGGATGTCGCGCCCCAGATCGTCGGTCCCCAGGAAGTAATCGATGTTGCCGCTGTTGGCCCAGGAGGGGGCGAGCAACAGGTGGTTGCTGTGCTGATCGTCGATGCCGTAGGGGATCACCAGGGGACCGATGAGGGTCACCAGCAGCAGCAGACCGAAGCACCAGAGCCCCGCCATGGCCAGCGGGTTGCGTCGGTAGGAGGCCCAGGTCTGCTCCAGGGGGGAGAGGATCTTGAGCTCCGGATAGATGTTCGATTTATCGTGCATGATGCAGGCTCCCGTGCCGGTCGCAAGGGGATGGGCACGTCTGTGCGCCGGTGACCCATGGGCCGCCGTGGCTCATCCACAGACCGCAATCAATCTTGTCTTGCATAGAGTTCTTTACGCCGTGCCGGATACATGATGGTGGTCAGCAGATCGGTGCTGACGCTGATGAAGATGACGAAGCTCGCCACCACCAGGAAGGCGCCGCGGATGGCGGCGTAGTCCTGCAGCGCGATGCTGCTCACCAGCCAGCGGCCGATGCCGGGCCAGTCGAACACCACCTCGGTGATCATGGCGGAGGTGAGCACGCTGCCAAGTTGCAGCCCCAGCAGCGGCAACACGGGGGGCAGGGCGTTTTTGAGCCCGTGACGCCAGACGATCTGGCGGCGGGAGAGTCCGCGGCTGGCGGCGGCCTTGATGTAGTTCTGTTTCATCACGTCGATGAGGGAGCTGCGCACGTGGCGGATCACCTCGGTGGTGGGCACCACGGCCAGCACCAGGGAAGGCAGTACCAGATGGCGCAGGGCATCGTGCAGGGCCGCCTCCCGCCAGGGCTCCTGGCTCATCAGCACATCGACGATGGCGATCCCGGTGATGGAGGGCACGTCGTAGAGCAGGCTGATCTGGCCGGAGGAGGGGAGCCAGCCAAGATCCAGGGAGAAGAACATCACCATCAGCAGCCCCAGCCAGAAGACCGGGATGGCATAGCC
Organism: Aeromonas sp. MaB10011B; assembly: GCF_017939325.1. Lineage (NCBI taxonomy): Bacteria > Pseudomonadati > Pseudomonadota > Gammaproteobacteria > Aeromonadales > Aeromonadaceae > Aeromonas > Aeromonas sp. MaB10011B. The sequence continues at coordinate 41,502 of NZ_JAGKRK010000040.1, forward strand.
GACGAGGCCGGCGGCCATGATGGAGAGGTCCGGGCTGCGCCCCTGATAGAGGGCCGCCAGGGTGCCCAGGGGGATGCCCACCAGCAGCGAGATGGCGAAGGCGGCGAGGCAGAGGGTCAGGGTCGCCGGGAAGTAGTGACGGATCTCGTCGAGGACCGGCTGGCCGGAGACGCTGGAGAGCCCGAAATCCCCGGCGGCGATGCGCTGGAGGAAGTCAGGATAGCCGTGCCAGAAATCCAGCACCTGGGTGATGAGGCGAAACTCCAGGAGGTAGGCCCCCAGAGTCAGCACCAGGAGGGTGATCACCAGCAGGGTGATGCGGCGCAGGATATAGAAAAACATGCTTATGCCTCCTGGGGACGGTGCGCCGATGGCCCGACGATGGAGTGGTTATCTGTCATGGTCACTCCCGATGGGCCTGGTTGAAGGTGGTGCCGCCAAAGGGCATCAGGGTCAGCCCCTGAATGTCGCTGCGACTCACCTGGGTTCTCAGGGCATGGGCCAGGGGAATGAGCGGCAACTGCTCGTTGAGCAAGGACTGGGCATAGTAATAGTTGCGCAGGCGGAAGGCGAGCTGCGGGGTGGTCACCGCATCGTCCAGCAGCTGATCAAACGCCGGGCTGCACCAGCGGCTGTAGTTGTTGCCCCGCTCGACGGCGGCGCAGCTCAGCAACTGGCGGAAGAAGTTGTCCGGATCCGCGTTGTCGGCGATCCAGCCCGAGAGCAGGCTGTCATATTGTCCATGGGCGAGCCGGGTCTCGATGACCGGCCAGGCCTGCTGCACTATCTTGAGGCTCACCCCAATCTTGGCGAAATCGCTGCGCATCAGTTGCGCCGTCTTGAGGCCGTCCGGGTTGTAGGGACGGGCGCCGGGTTGCACCAGCACCTGCATCTCGAAGCCGTTGGGGTAGCCCGCGTCCTTGAGCAACTGGCGAGCGAGCGTGAGATCCGGCTTGCGCTGGGGCAGGGAGGGGTTGTAACCCCAGGAGAGGGGCGGCAGCAGGCTGGCGGCGCTCTGGCCGGTCTCGAAATAGACCGCCTGCAGCAGATTCTGCACATTGATGGCGCTGGCGAGGGCCTGGCGCACCTGCACCTTGTTGAAAGGGGCCTTGCGGGTATTGAGGGCGAGGAAGGCGACGTTCATCCCCGACTGTACCGACAGATCCAGGTGGGAGTCTTTGTCTATCACCGACAGCTGGCTGGCAGAGGGGGTGCTCATCACGTCGCACTCGCCGGTCAGCAGCTTGGCAAGGCGCTTGGAGGACTTGGGGGTGATGTCGTAGATGAGCTGCTCCATTCTGGCCTCGCCGCCCCAGTAGCCGGGGTGACGCAGGTAGCGCACGAACTCGTTGTGGCGATACTCCTTGAAGCTGAAGGGGCCGGTGCCGATGGGGCGGCTGTCCAGCTGCGCCGGGGTGCCGGCCTTTAGCATCTGCTCCCCGTACTCGGCGGAGAGCACGATGGCGTAGTCGCTGGCCAGGGTGGCGAGGAAGGAGGCATCGGGGCGGTTCAGCTCGAACACCACCTCATAGGGCCCCTTCTTGTAGACCCGCTTGATGAGGTTGCCGAGCCCCAGGCTGTAAAAATAGGGGTACTCGCCGCCGGAGACGGCGTGGAAGGGGTGGTGTTCGTCCAGCAGACGCTGCCAGGTGAACAGGACGTCGTCGGCATTGAAGTGACGGGTCGGGCTGAACCAGGGGGTTCGGTGGAAGGTCACTCCCTTGCGCAGGGTCAGGGTATAGGAGAGGCCGTCCTCGCTGCTTTGCCAGCGGGTGGCGAGCCCCCCTTCGATGCCGAGGGTGTTGGCATTGACCTCGAGCAGGCGATCGTAGATGGGACGTGCACTGGCATCCAGGGTCGCATCCGAATTGGCAAGCTGCGGGTTGAAGGTTCGGGGTGCCCCTTCGGCACAATAGATGAGCCCGGTTTTGGAGGCTTCATCGCGTTTCTGACAGCCGCTGACCAGGACCAGGAGACCAAGCAGCAGGGGGGTGAGCATTCTCATGTTGGAACCATGTTTTCAGACAAAGTTGCCCGCCAGGGGGCGGGCGCGTTGCGGGGGGCGGCCGTGCAGGCGCTCCCGTCGGGGGTGACGTGCGCCGCGTTATCCGCGCGCACAGACCCGGTGCCAGGCATCAGCCCGCCTCCTGGTTGCCACTGTTGTCATCCCCGTCCAGCAATTGATATTTGCGCAGCATCCCCCGGAACTGGTGATAGCTCAGGGCCAGCAACTGGGCTGCTTTGCGCTGATTATACTGGGATTGCTGCATCGCTTGCTTGAGTAAATTAATCTCGTACTCCGCCACCGCCCCTTTGAGATCCAGCGGCAGGGTCGGGGTCGGGGCCGTCTCTGCCGAGGTCGGCGCGTCCGTGGAAGGGGCGGCGTCACCTCGGGCACGGGGGCGCCAGGGGGAGTCAAAGGGATTGAGCACCAGCTCCGCCAGCGGCAGCTGGGGGTTGCCCTGGCGATAGAGGCTGCGCTCCACCACGTTCTTGAGCTCCCGCACGTTGCCCGGCCAGGGGTAATCTTGCAGCAGCTGGGTCGCCTTGCGCGAGAAGCCGGCAAAGAGCGGATACCCCAGCTCCCGGGTCATGCCGTGGGCGAAGTGCTCCGCCAGCATCAGGATGTCCTCGCGCCGCTCCCGCAGGGGGGGCAGGGTGATGACGTCGAAGGCGAGCCGGTCCAGCAGGTCGTGACGAAACCGTCCTTTCTCTGCCAGTGCAGGCAGATCCTCGTTGGTGGCGCACACCAGCCGCACATCCACCTTGAGGGGCTTGGCACCGCCCACCCGCTCGAACTCCCCGTACTCGATGACCCGCAGCAGTTTTTCCTGCACCCGGGCGCTGGTGGTGGCCAGCTCGTCGAGGAACAGGGTGCCGCCGTCGGCCCGCTCGAAGCGCCCCTGATGACGTTTGGCGGCGCCAGTGAAGGAGCCCGCCTCGTGGCCAAACAGCTCGGTCTCCAGCAGGCTCTCGCTCAAGGTGGCGCAGTTGATGGTGACAAAGCTTTGATCCCAGCGATCCGAGAGATAATGTAGGCGGTGGGCGATGAGCTCCTTGCCGGTCCCACGCTCGCCGATGATGAGCACGGGCTTGCGCAGCGGCGCGAGGCGCGATGCCTGCTCGATGATTTCTAGAAATGCGTTGGATTCACCCAACAGACTTTCCGTGGCCGTGGTCATCCCTGCCCCTGTGAGTTGAAAAATCTGGTTAATCTTACCAAAAGTTGGTTATTTTAATCATCACTTGTTTCCCCGGGACTTGAACTGCATTCTGAGTGCCCATATAAATCAACAAGTTAAATATTGTTCCAGATTGGCACACAAGTTGCCATTGTCAATGGAGACACAACCCGATGCCTATCACAGGAGTACAATCATGAGCATTTTTTCTCGCCTGGCCGACATCATCAATTCCAATCTGACGGCCCTGCTCGACAAGGCGGAAGATCCCCAGAAGATGGTGCGTCTGATCATCCAGGAAATGGAAGATGAACTGGTGAAGGAGCGCTCCAATCTGGCCCGCTTCCTCGCGAATCAAAAAGAGATCGGCCGTCAGGTGAGCCGCCATCAGGAGCGGGTCGTCGAGTGGCAGGGCAAGGCCGAGCTGGCCCTGACCAAGGGGCGCGAAGATCTGGCCCGGGCCGCCCTCATCGAGAAGAGCAAGCAGGCGGAGCTTGCCGACGCCCTGTCTCGTGAGCAGCAGGCGGTGGACAGCGGCATCGAGAAGCTGGGGGAGGAGATCCGCCAGCTGGAAGCCAAGCTGGAAGACGCCCGTGCCCGCCAGAAGGCGATGGCCATTCGCAGCGAAGCCGCCAGCAGCCGCCTCAACGTGCAAAGCCAGGTGGCCCGTGGCGACAGTCAGGCCGTGGTGAGCAAGTTCGAGCGCATGGAGCGCCGCATCGACGAGATGGAAGCCCGCGCCGATCTGGGGCAGTCCGACAAGGCGCTCGCCCAGCAATTTGCCGAGCTGGAAGCGGACGACCAGATCAGCCGCGAGCTGGAAGCCATGCGCCAGAAGTTGGGCCAGCACAATCCGGCACCGAAACAGGGAGAGTAACAGATGGAAGATCTGCTGGGTGTATTGATGGTTCCCATGGTGGTCTTCATGGTGGTGGTGGCCCCCATCTGGCTGGTGCTGCACTACCGCGCCAAGGGACGCATTGGCGCCGGTCTTGCCGATGGTGAGCGTGAACAGCTGCAGGGCTTGCTGGTGCGTGCCGAGAAGATGCAGGAACGGGTCGGCGCCCTGGAGTCGATTCTGGATGCCGAGGTTCCTGGTTGGAGAAACAAGGTATGACGGTTTTCAATGAGAGATGTCATGACTGTGGCAAAAAGCCGGAGCGGACCGGAACCGTATTGGCGTCGATTCTGGATGCGGAAGTCCCCGGTTGGAGGAACAAGGTATGAACAGTGTCAGTCGTGAAGGGCGCAACCTGTACCGGGATCCCCAGCGGGGCAAGATTGCCGGGGTCTGTGCCGGTCTGGCAGAGTACTTCGGGGTGGAGACCTGGATCGTGCGGCTGCTAGCCATCAGTGGTCTCATCTTCGCCGGTTTCATCACCTTCACCGCCTATATTGCCGCCTGGTTCCTGCTCGACAAGAAGCCGGTCACCCTCTACTCCCAGGAAGATGCCGAGTTCGCCGAGGTGCGGATGAAGGCGCGCAGCTGGCAGGCAGGCGTCACACCTCATCAGGCCCTTGCCCGTATCGGCCAGGAGCTGGATGCACTGGAGCCCAGGGTGCAGCGCATCGAGAAGCTGGTGACCTCCAAGGAGTTCACCCTGCAACGGGAGTTCAGCAAGCTCTAATCGTGCCGGGCCGCGAGGATACCGCCTCGCGGCCGTCTCTCTGATGTGATCACAAGGAGAAAAAGACCCGCCTTGATACGCAACAAACTCGAACACTCCTGGTCGGTGCTCCAGCACAAGGCCGTTGACGCGGTGAACCGGGCCCGGGATCGCCACATCCGGCTGGCGGTCACCGGCCTCTCTCGCAGTGGCAAGACCGCGTTTATCACGGCGCTGGTCAATCAACTGGAGCACGCGGCCATCGACGGTCGTCTGCCGCTCTGGGACGCCCAGCGCCAGGGACGCATCCTCGGTGCTCGCCGGGTGCCCCAGCAAAACGCCCACATTCCCACCTTCCCCTACGAACGGGGCCTCGATGCCCTGTTTGGCGATCCGCCCGCCTGGCCCGCGCCGACCCGAGGGGTGGCCGAGGTACGCCTCGAGATCCGTTATCGCACCCGCCATCCGCTGCGTCGGCACCTGGGTGAGATCTCCACCCTCTATGTGGATCTGGTGGATTATCCCGGGGAGTGGCTGCTGGATTTGCCGCTGCTGGATCTGAACTACGAGCAGTGGAGCGAGCAGGTGCGGGAGCAACTGTGCCGCCCCGAGCTGCAAGCCCTGGCGGCAGGCTGGTTGACGCCGCACTGGCAGGCGGATCAAGCCTTCGAGGAGCGGGCCGCCAGCGAACTGGCCGCCCGCTACACCGATTATCTGCACGCCTGCAAGCAGGCGCTCGGGCTTCACCTCATCCAGCCCGGGCGTTTCGTGTTGCCCGGCGAGTATGCCGGTGCGCCGCTGCTGCAATTCGTGCCCTGGGTGTGGGAGATGCCCACACACTCCCCCGAAGACGGCACCCTCTACACCACCTTCAAGCAGCGCTTCGAGCAGTACAAGCAGCATCTGGTACAGGGCTTCTATGAGCAGCACTTTGCAGGCTTTGATCGCCAGATCGTGCTGGTGGACTGCCTGGCGCCCCTCAATGCCGGTGCCGCGAGCTTTGGTGACATGCAGCAGGCCATCGCCCGCATCATGGAGAGCTTCGCCTACGGCAAGAGCAACTGGTGGCGCCGTCTGTTCGCCCCGCGCATCGACAAGCTGCTGTTTGTGGCGAGCAAGGCCGATCACGTCACGCCGGAGCAGCACGGACCTCTGGTGTCGCTCCTGCAGCACCTGGTGAGCCGTGGCCGGGGTCAGGCCCGCTTCGAGGGGATAGAGACCGAATGCCTGGCGCTCGCCGCCATCAAGGCCACCGAGGTGGGCAAGGGGGTGGCAGACGGACGGGAATTTCCCGCCATTCGTGGCACTACCCTCTCGGGCGATCCCTTGCTGCTCTTCCCGGGGGAGGTGCCTGCCCAGATCCCGCCTGCGCAGTGGTGGAAAACTCAAGGGTTTGATTTTCAGGCCTTTCGCCCGTTGCCCATGAGCGCCCATCAGGCGCTCCCCCATATCCGGCTCGATGCGGCGCTGGAATTCCTGCTCGGGGATCACCTCGAATAACGGGTGGGTGGCCCGCTGTGCTCGAGGGGCGCCCACAGGAGAGAATGCGATGAACGATCAGACAAGATGGCGCACCGATGACGCCGCACCCCTGCAAGGCAAGGTGACGCTGGAGCCCGCGCCCTCGGTGGCAAGCGAAGCGCAGCCACCCGCCCCGGCCCGGCGGCTGGAAGAGGAGAGCTTCGAGCCTCTGGACGCGCTGGACGAGCTCACCGAGGTGGAACCCGCGCTTAACGTCAGGCCTCGGCGCCGCCATCGTCTGCTGGCCTGGGGGCTGGGTGGGGTGGGGCTGCTGTCCCTTGGCCAGTTTGGCGCTTTTCTGGTGGATCAGTTTGCCGCCTCCCCCTTCTGGGGCGGGGCCTGGCTGCTCGCCTCTGGCCTGGTGGCGGTGGGCACCGCCGGGGTGGCGGGGCGCGAATGGCTGCGGCTGCGCACCTTGAAGCGGCGCCAGGATGTGCGCTCAAGAGCCGAAGATCTGCTGGCCCATCAGGGGGTGGGTCAGGGGCAGGCCTTCTGCGAGGCCCTGGCCGAGAAGAGCGGTGACAAGGGGCGGGAAGGGTATCGCACCTGGCTATCCCAGCTTGACGAGAGCCACAACGATCGGGAAGTGCTGACCCTCTACAGCCAGCTGGTGCTCACCGAGCGGGACAAGCTGGCCCAGGCCCGCGTCGCCAAATGGTCGGGGGAGGCCGCCGTGCTGGTGGCCCTGAGCCCGCTCGCCACGGTCGACATGATGCTGATGCTCTGGCGCAACCTGCGGATGATCGAGGACATCGCCGATGTCTACGCCATCGAGCTTGGCTACTGGAGCCGCATCCGCCTCATCCGCCAAGTGTTTCGCAACATGCTCTATGCGGGGGCCACCGAGCTGGTGACCGAGGTGGGAATGGATCTGCTGGGGGCCGAGCTGACCGCCAAGCTCTCCGCCCGCGCCGCCCAAGGGGTCGGGGCCGGGTTGCTCACCGCGCGCCTCGGGATGCGTACCATGGAAGCCTGTCGCCCGCTCCCCTGGTGTGCCGACGAGAAGCCGAAGCTGGGGGAGTTGCGCAAGCGGCTGATCGGCCAGTTGGCGGGTTATCTCAACAAGTCGTGAGGTGGCTGGGGTTCGATAGGGATGTCACAAATTATTTACAATTGTCAAAAGCAGCCGACCCCGGGGTCGGCTGCTTTTTTGAGGGGCAAACCGTTACAGTGATCCCATGACTCAACGGCCAGTGACCGCCCGGATGGCGGCTGGCACCCGAAGGATGGGAGCACTCATGGCAAGTCTCTACACGGCCCGCCAACCGGATGGGCAGGGCCGGATCCACTACACGGACGAGGAGCACGGCACCTGGCGGATCCTGATTGCACGCCAGCTTGCGGCGCTCGATGGCAAGGCCTGCGATGAATACCAGGCCGGGTTGGCACGCCTCGACCTGCCTCTGGACCGCATCCCCCAGCTGGGCGAGATCAACGCCGCCCTGATGCCCGCTACCGGCTGGTCGGTGGCGGCGGTGCCAGCCCTCATCTCCTTTGATCACTTCTTCGCGCTGCTCGCTGATCGCCGTTTTCCCGTCGCCACCTTCATTCGCCGCCGGGACGAGCTCGACTACCTGCAAGAGCCCGACATCTTCCACGAGATCTTCGGCCACTGCGCCATGCTGACCAACCCGGCCTTTGCCCACTTCACCCACCTGTATGGTCGGCTCGGACTCCATGCCAGCAAGGAGGAGCGGGTCTATCTGGCGCGGCTCTACTGGTTCACGGTGGAGTTCGGTCTCCTGCAGGGGGAGGAGGGGCTGCGCATCTACGGCGGCGGCATTCTCTCCTCCATCGGCGAGACCGCCTATGCCCTCTCGGGCAAGCCCGATCTGCAACCCTTCGATCTGCTGGAGATCCTGCGTACCCCCTATCGCATCGACATCATGCAGCCGACCTATTTCGTGCTGCCTCGTCTCGATACCCTCTATGGTCTGGAGGGGCAGGGGATCATGGCGGCCGTGGCCGAGGCCCGTCGTCTTGGCTTGCGTCCACCCCGCTTTGCCCCCGTTGCCGGCAAGCAGGCGAGCTGACCCGAATTCATTCCCACGATGTTTCATGAAAGGAGTCCCGAATGACTGAACTGGCGAGTCAACGATGCGAGGCGTGCCGCGCCGATGCCCCCAGGGTGAGCGATCAGGAGCTGGGGGAGCTGATGCACCTCATCCCCGACTGGCAGCCCCTGGTGGTGAACGGCGAGCTGCAACTGCGTCGTGAATTTGTGTTTCGCAACTTCAAGGAGGGGCTGGCGTTCACCAACCGCCTCGGAGAACTGGCGGAGGCGGAGTTCCATCATCCGGCGATCTTGCTTGAATGGGGCAAGGTGACCGTGAGCTGGTGGACCCACAAGATAGGCGGCTTGCATCGCAACGACTGCATCATGGCTGCCCGCACCGACGCGCTGATGAAGTAACCGCCGTCTGGCGCCAGCGCAGACAGGGCCTGCCCGGTGAAAGCGGGGCAGGCCCGCATTTTTGTGGGGGAGCGCTCGCACTGGCGGGATCGAGTCTGTATTATCCCGTTATTCAGAATGTTAGCTAGGAAGTGTGTGCCGAATGCGTCTTGAAGTCAGCTGTGAAGACCGTCTGGGCCTGACCCGGGAATTGCTCGACCGACTGGTGGAGCACAACATCGATCTGCGCGGCATCGAAATCGATACCTCAGGCATCATCTATCTCAATTTTCCCGAGCTGGAGTTCCGTGACTTTCAGCATCTGATGCCGGAAATTCGCCGCATTCCCGGCGTCTATGACGTCAAGACCATCCCCTACATGCCCTCCGAGCGGGAGCACCACGAGATAGAGGCCCTGCTCAAGGCGCTGCCGGACCTGGTCTTCTCCCTCGACAGCAAGGGGCGGGTGACCCAGGCCAACCAGGCCGCCCTCACCACCCTGGCGTTGCCACCGGACGAGGTGCGCGGCGTGGCGATCTCCTCCCTGGTCAAGGGCTTCTCGTTTGGCCGCTGGCTGGAGTCGGGGGAGATCAAGCCCCAGACCTGCAAGCTGAGCCTCGGTGGCGAAGAGTACCTGGGCGATCTGATGCCGCTGTTCGTGGCCGAAGAGAAGGGCAAGCAGGCTCTGGCCGGCGCCGTGGTGGTGCTCAAATCCGCCCGCCGGGTCGGCATGCACTTCAGTGCCCTGCACGCGGTGGAAGTGGGGGGCTTTGAACACCTGCAGGCCGAGAGCCAGAAGATGAAGGAGGTGCTGGCCCAGGCGGCGAAGCTCGCGATGCAGGATGCGCCGCTGCTCATCGTCGGCGAGACCGGCACCGGCAAGGAGCTGCTGGCCCGCGCCTGCCACGGCGCCAGCCTGCGCTCCAGCCACCCCTTCATGGCCCTCAACTGCGCCGCCATGCCGGACAACGTGGCGGAGAGCGAGTTGTTCGGCTATGCCCCCGGCGCCTTTGGCAACAACACCGAGGGCAAGCGCGGGGTGCTGGAGCTGGCGAGCGGCGGCACCCTGATGCTGGACGAGATCGGCGACATGTCCCCCCATCTGCAGACCAAGTTCCTGCGGGTGCTGCAAGATGGCGTGTTTCGCCGGGTCGGTGACGAGCAGGAGGTGAGGGTCAACGTGCGCTTCATCTGCACCACCCAGAAGCAGTTGCTGGATCTGGTCCATGAAGGGAAGTTTCGCGAAGATCTCTACTACCGCCTCAATGTGCTTAGCCTCAATCTGCCGCCGCTGCGCGAGCGCAAGGCGGACATCATGGCACTGGCCCAGCAGTTCGTGTCGCGCTTTGCGAGCGAACTGCAGCGCCCGCGTCCGCGCTTTACCCGCAACATGGCCGAGTACCTCACCGCCTACCGCTGGCCCGGCAACGTGCGCCAGTTGCGCAACTGCCTCTATCGGGCCATGACCCTGCTGGAAGGGGACGAGATTGGACCCGAGCACGTGGACTTGCCGGTGGCGGCCGATGCCATGCCGCTCATCGACGAGTGGTTCGAAGGGGGGCTCGACGAGGCGGTGAAGCGTTTCGAGAGCCGCCTGCTGGAGCGGCTCTACCCGGCGTTCCCCTCCACCCGCCAACTGGCCAAACGGCTCGGTGTCTCCCATACCGCCATCGCCAACAAGTTGCGCGAATATGGGATTGGCAAGAAGTAGCGGCTGAGCTGCCCGTGGCGTGCGCTGACGCGCACCCCGGGCGGCACTGCGACACCTCGTGACGCACCCTGCGTGCGGGCGGATGGGGCAACCCCCTCGGGCTGATAAGCTCGGTACGACTCCCTTCAGGCTATCCCTTCATGGGCGTCGGCCCACCCCATTGTCGACGTAAACATAAGTGCGGACATCATGCAGTTGTTGTCTTTCATCCGGATTTTTGTGTGGCTGTTGCCACTGGGCTGCACGCTGGTGCTGGCCAATGCGGCCGTGGCGGCGACCTCGGCCGAGCTTCGCAGCGAGCTGGTGCGCCAGACCGTGCTCGACATCCTCAGCTACACCCGCTGGCCCAAGGAGCCTGCAAAGCTTCGGCTCTGCATTGCGGCGCCGACGGAATATGCCGGCGCCCTCTTTGCCATCGAGCGGCAGGCCAACGGGCGCCCGGTGGACGTGCATCGCTACGGGCTCGACGACGAGGCACTGATCCAGCGCTGCGATGTGATCTATCTGGGGGTGCTGGCCCCGGAGCGGCGTCTCCCCCTGTTCGAGCGACTGCAGGGGCACGCCATCCTCAGCATCAGCGAACAGAGCAGGGAGTGCATCGCCGACGCTGTCTTCTGCCTTCAGCCGGACACGGATCGGGTCCGCTTTCGGGTCAACCTGGATGCGCTCGCCCGCAGCGGCGTGCGGGTGCACCCGGCCGTGCTGAAGCTCGCCAAGGCTGACGAGGGCGCACGATGACGACTGCACCCGCAAGCCCCAGGCTCACCCTGCGACAGAGCCTGGGCCGCACCCACATGATGATCTCCCTGACCGCCGTCTGCATGGCGGGCCTGTTCCTGACCATCACGGCGCTGCTGGCGCTGCGCCTCTATGCGGATCACAACCTCGAGCTGGTGGCCCGCGCCATCAGCTACACCTCAGAGGCCGCCGTGGTGTTCGATGACGAGGAGGCGGCGAAAGATGCCCTGGAGACCATCACCTCCCGGGAGGATATCGCGAGCGCCAGCATAGTGCTGCCCGATGGCCAGGTGCTGGCAAGCTGGCGCCGTGCCATCACCACCCCCTGGACTACCCTGGAGCAGCACCTGGCCCGCCTGATCCTGCCGGGGCCGGTGGAAGTGGCCATGGTGCGGGAGAGCCGGGAGATAGCCCGGGTGCACCTGGTGGGGCACGGACAATATCTGCTGCACTTCCTGCTGCAGACCCTGCTGGCGACCCTGGTGCGCCTGTTGCTCAGCATCCTCGGGGCTCTCCACGTGGCGCGCCGCATGCAGCGCTCCATCACGGCGCCCCTCAAGGCCCTGGCCGAGGTCGCCTACAGTGTCAGTCGCCAGCGCGCCCTCAAGCAGCGGGTGCCGGCGGCCAACATCGCCGAGCTGCACGCGCTCGGGGAGGACTTCAACACCCTGCTCGACGAGCTGGAGGCCTGGCAGGCCCACCAGAAGCGGGAAAATGCCAGCCTGCTGCACCGGGCCACCCACGACGCCCTCACCGGCCTGCCCAACCGGGCTCTGTTCGAGGCGCGGCTGGGGCAGGCCATCCAGGGGGATCAGGAGCGCTTCGCCCTGCTCTACCTCGACTGTGATCGCTTCAAGCAGATCAACGACACCCTGGGCCACGGGGTAGGCGACGAGGTGTTGATCGCTCTGGCGCGGCGGGTGCAGCACCAGCTCAGACCGCTGGATCTGGTGTGCCGCCTCGGGGGCGACGAGTTTGTCATCCTGCTCGCCCCGATCCGGGACGAGCACGAGGTGCACGAGGTGATGACGCGGATCCAGCAGGGGATGAGCACCCCTGTGGTATTGAGCGACGGCCGCCACCTCGGGGTGGGCATCAGCATCGGCGCCGCCCTCTACCCCGAGCAGGGGGAGACGGCGGAGGCCCTGTTGCAGTTCGCCGACGACGCCATGTATCAAGCCAAACGACAACGTAAGGAGGAAGAAGCACACAGGAGAACCACGTGAAGTTGAACCGGACATAGTGAAAGGACCATAACAATGATCATTTTGAAGGCGCTAAAAATCGGGCTTGTTGCGCTGCTGCTGGGAGTGCTGGCCGGGTGTCAGAGTGCGCCCCAGGGGCTCACGGCGGAGCAGATCGCCACCCTCAGGGAGCAGGGATTTCAGCTGACCGATGAGGGCTGGACCCTGGATATCTCCAACAAGGTGCTGTTTGCCAACAATGTCGGGGCCCTCACTCCCCAGACCCGCCTGGTGGTGGAGCGTCTTGGCAAGACCCTCATCGGCGTCGGTCTGAACCGGGCCAGGGTGGACGGCCACACCGACTCCAACGGGGAGGCGAGCTACAACGAGCAGCTCTCGCTCAAACGGGCCCGCTCCGTGGCCGATGTCCTGATGTCGGTGGGCATGCCACCTGCGAACCTGGACATCCGCGGCCGGGGTGAAGCGGCGCCCATCGCCGACAACGGCACCGCCGCCGGACGAGCGGAGAATCGCCGGGTCGCCATCGTCATCGACAACGGCTGAGCCATTTTGTCCCTGCGTCGGCATGACGAGGCTGTCTCTGATGTCCGACTGCGTGTGTGATACCACTCTCCTGCCGGGGAGTGGCTCTCTTCCTCCTCCAGCATTGTCCTTCCCTTTCTTCTATTCATCCCGCTGTTTCCGCACCCGCTTCGACGGCGTTGAACCTCCTCCGCTCCTGAGAATCCTGGCTGAGCACCCAGGTCCAGAACTTGATCCAGCACAAGGGTGGCTTTGTTGATATTGGTTATCATTTGCATTATTTGCAGATGGTAGCCACAGTGATGACCCCCCTGTTTACCCCGACCATGACGGGTCTTGCGACCCCGGATCCCCTCGCATTCGCCTTCACCGCCAAGACCTCAGCCCACGCCAGCCGCGGCGGTGCCGGGCCCCTGATGCTCGACGAGGCGGGCTGGCAGGCTTGGTGGCAGCAACCGAGCCAGGCCGAGGCGCGGGCGCTCTACATCCACGTCCCGTTTGCCGCAAGCGCTGCAGCTTCTGCAACTTCTTCGAAAATGGCGCCAATCCGGCGCGCATGAGCCGCTATATGGCGGCCCTCTGCGAGCAGCTGACCAGGGCGGCCAAGACCCCCTTGGTGCAGAGCCAGTCCTTCTCCGCCGTCTATGTGGGCGGGGGCACGCCCACCGACATGGCGGCGGGCGATCTGGCTCTGCTGGCCAATGCCATTGGTCGCTTCCCCCTGACTTCGGATGTGGAGCTGACCCTGGAGGGGCGCCTCAACGGTTTCGATGACGCCAAGTGGGAGACCGCGCTGGCGGGGGGCTTCAACCGCTTCTCGTTCGGGGTGCAGAGCTTTGATACTCGCGTGCGCCAGCAGGCGGCCCGCTTCGACGACAGGGAGACCCTGTTGGCCCGGCTAGGGGCGTTGACCCGCCACGACGAGGCCGTCATCGCGGCGGATCTCATCTTCGGTCTGCCCGGCCAGGACGACTTCGTGTGGCGCCAGGACGTTGCGGACGTGATGGCGAGCGGCGTGCACGGGGTGGATCTCTACCAGCTCATCGCCATGGCGGGCACCAACCTGGCCCGCGCCGGGGAGAAGGGGACATTGGGCTGGGCCGCCGATGGCCCGCAGCGGGCTGCCATGTATGCCCAGGGCGCCCAAACGCTGGAGGCGGGAGGCTGGCAGCGCCTCTCCTGCAGCCACTGGCGGCGCACCCCCGCCGAGCGCAGCCGTTACAACCAGATGGCGAAGTGCGGCGCCGAGATCCTTCCCTTCGGGGCGGGGGCGGGGGGCAACATTCACGGCCACGGCCTGATGCAGGGGCGGGATCTGGCCGCCTGGCACGAGGCGCTGGCCGAAGGGCGACGCCCCCCAGGCATGGTGATGGGGCAGACCCCCGATGTGCGCATCGACGGTCTGCTGCGGGGAGGCCTGGACGCGGGCTGGCTGGATCTGACGTGCCTGCCTGCGCCGCTGCGGGCCCATTTGCTGCCGCTGTTCGAGCGCTGGCAGGCGCACGGACTGGCCGAGCTCGGTCAGGAGCGCCTTGAGCTCACCCTGGCGGGACGCTTCTGGAACGTCAATCTGCAGGCCGGGCTGTTTGAATACGTGCAACGCAACCCGCTGGCGGGGGAGCAGGGGGGCGCCGGGTCATCCGGCAACCGGGCGGCGGTACACCCCACCTTGGTGTAGAGGGTGGGAGAGGGAGGTGAAGTGCAGTGCAGCGGGGGCGCCATGAGTGCCCCCGCTGGGTTAGGGGTTGTGCACCTCTTCCACGCGCACCCGCAGCTGGCCCTCGGCCAGGGTGGTGACCAGGGGCTGGCCGACGTTCACCTGAGCGGCGCGGCTGATCACCTCGCCGGTCGGGGTGCGTACGATGGCGTAGCCGCGTCCCAGGGTGGCCAGCGGGCTGACCCCGTCGAGGCGTGCGCTCAGCATGGCGAGGCGGTGTCCGGCCACATCCTGGCGCCGGGCAATCAGGGCATGGAGCCGCTCCTCCGCGAGCTGGTGGCGGCGCTTGCCGGCGGCCAGCAGCTTCTCGGGGCTTTTGGCCTGCAGGCGCAGCTCAAGATTGGCCAGGCGTCGCTCCCCCTGATGCAGGCGGCTTGCCAGCAGTTGCTGCAGGCGGGCGGACAGCTCGTCGAGGCGCTGGGACTGCTGCTCCAGCCGGCGCTTGGGATCCTGGTGGTCGAGCCGCTTTTGCAGCAGGGCGAAGCCGTGGCGGGCGGCGGTCTGGTGGCGGTTCATGGCCTGGGTGAGCCGCTGGCGCAGGTGCACGAGGCGCTGGGCGCGGGCACTCCTGTCCGGCGCCACCAGCTCGGCGGCGGCGGAGGGGGTGGGGGCGCGCAAGTCAGCGGCAAAGTCGCTGATGGTGACGTCAACCTCGTGACCCACGGCGCTCACCACGGGGATGGCGGAGCCGTGGATGGCACGGGCCACCGCCTCCTCGTTGAAGCACCAGAGATCCTCCAGTGACCCGCCGCCGCGCCCGACGATGAGCACATCCACCTCGGCGCGCCGGTTGGCAAGCATGATCGCCGAGACGATCTGGGCGGTGGCGGCGCTGCCCTGCACCAGGGTCGGGTAGATGAAGACGGGCAAGTCCGGGGCGCGGCGGCGCAAGACGGTCAGCATGTCGTGCAGGGCGGCGCCGGTGGCCGAGGTGACCAGACCCACGGCGCGGGGCTCGCGGGGCAGGGGGCGCTTGGCCCCCTCGTCGAACAGCCCCTCGGCCCCGAGGCGGCGCTTGAGCTCCTCGAAGCGCAGGGCCAGCATGCCGTCCCCGGCGGGTTGCATCGACTCGATGATGAGCTGATAGTCGCCCCGGGGCTCATAGAGGGAGACCCGGGCCTGCACCAGCACCTGCATGCCGTCCTGGGGGCGGAACGGCACCCGGCGGTTGTTGCCCTTGAACATGGCGCAGCGCACCTGGGCCGACATGTCCTTCAAGGAGAAGTACCAGTGGCCCGAGCTTGGCATCGCGAGGTTGGAGAGCTCCCCGGTCAGCCACACCAGCCCCAGATCCTGCTCCAGGATCATGCGCACGGCGCTGTTGAGGCGGGTGACGGTAAAGATCTGCTGCTTGTTCTGGCTGGATTGGTTGAGCTGATTCAAGGCTGGCCCTGCTGTGGTGTCCGCCGGGGCGGGAGAAACGATGGGGGCCATCTTACCCCAGTTGTGCCCATCTGCCGAGCCATGGGGCCCGACAGATGAGGCTTTGCCCTACTCCTGCGCCCTGGCCGGCTTGGCGTGGCTGGTCACCAGCCAGACCGCGAGGCAGACCACGGCGCCGCCGAGCACGAAGCCGCCGGTGAGGGTTTCGCCAAGCACCAGATAGCCCCAGAGGATGCCGAACGGCGGGATGAGGAAGGTGACCGTGAGGGAGCGCAGGGGCCCGATGTCGGCGATCAGCCTGAAATAGAGCAGATAGGCGAAGGCGGTGCAGAGGAGCCCGACCGCCAGCACGCTGGCCCAGACCCCAGGCTGGGCCCAGTCGACGGCGGGCCCGCTCGTCAGGCTGTAGCCGAAGAAGGGGAGCAGGAAGAGGACGGCCCCGATCTGGCTGCCGAAGGCCACCAGCTTCGCGTCCAGTCCGCCCCGCTCGGTGATCCAGCGCCTCGTCAGGAAGCCAGCGCAGCCGTAGCAGGCGGTGGCGATGAGGCAGGCCAGCACCCCGATGGCGAGCTGACCGCTCAGGTCGACCTCCCCCGTGGTGGTGATGAGCCCGATGCCCACCAGCCCCAGCATGACCCCGGCCCACTTGCGCAAGGTCAGCTCCTCGTGAAAGAAGGAGAAGCCAATGAGGGCCCCCATCAGCGGCGTGGTGGCGTTGAGGATGGCCGAGTAGCCGGCGGGCAGCCAGAGGGCCGCCACGGCGTACATCAGGAAGGGCACGCCGGAGTTGATGATGCCGAGCACCATGATGGCTTTCAGCTTGCCGTGAAACTGCATGGGGGTGCGCAGCAGCAGGAGCATGGCGGCGAGCCCGACGAGGGCGAAGAAGACCCGCAGGAAGGTGGTGTTGATGGAGCCGAACGCCGGCGCCGCGATGCGCATGAACAGGAAGCTGGCGCCCCAGATGGCGGCCAGCGCCAGCAGCCTCCCATAATCCGATGGTCTCATCGTCTCTCCTTGAATGAGCCGCCCGGTGCCCGGGATGGCAAGGGCGGCCCTGCATCATGGCGGCAAGAGCCCCCAATGGCAACGGCGCCGTGCAGAGCGCTGATCCTACCCCCCGATACGGCCGTCACGGGGAGCGCCTCTCTATCCTGGGAAGTTCGACCCCATGCCCAGAAATGAAAGCGCTATCAATCACATACAGCTTATTTCCTGGTCTATGGCGGTCACATTTCGCACCTTATGGCCACGAATCGACCACGGCGACTTCTAGACTGGTCGGGCTCATCTGAAGGCGGGACGTCGCGGATGGGGGAATGCCGGGGCACACCGGCATCACACACAACACAATGAAAAACAAAGGACTATCAATGGCTAGATGGATACTCGTGGCCGGAATGTTGGGGACCATGATCACGCCGCCCGGGATGGCGGCGGAGTGGTTCTTCCGGGGCACCGCAAATGGATGGGCGGCGACCGCCATGGCGTCGACCGACGGCGTCAATTTTGAAACCTGCTAGCGCTTCGTGAGCGGCGACGCCAGTGGCGGGCCGCGCTTCAAGATAGACAGGTACGGCAACTGGCAGCAGAGCTACCCGGCGGCCGACTACGGGGTCAATGCCAACACGGCGTACCAGATCCGCATCAACGCCACGACCCAGGCGGTGAGCACGACGGCGGTCGCCAGTTGCGAGGCCTCGGGGTTTGCAAGCACTCTGCCGCAGCTCAATGTGCGCGGCACCTTCAACGGCTGGGCCAGCCTCCCCATGACCCTGATAGGGGATCACCTGTGGCAGGCCGAGGCCTACATGGATGGCAAGGCGAGCCAGCGCCTGAAGTTTGATCAGGCCGGCGACTGGGCCATCAACTTCGGGGACAGCAACGGCGACGGCGACATCTTCTGGAACGGCACCGGCACGGTGCGCATCCAGGTCAATGACCAGACCCTGGCCTACAGCATCGTGCCGCTTGGGGATGACAACCAGCCGCCGCTTGCGGTCATCACCCCGGGGGGCACGGTGAACGTGGCCCAGGGTGCGGCGCTCACCCTGAGCGGCAGTGACTCCACGGATCCCGACGGTCAGATAGCGAGCTATCTGTGGAGCAGCGGCGAGACCACGGAGAGCATGGTCGTCAACACGGCACAGACGGGCACCTTCACCTATGGCCTCACGGTCACCGACGATCAGGGGGCCAAGGGCAGCAGCAGCGTGAGCGTGGTGGTGGCCGCCGGACAGAGCGGCGACAGCTGGTACTTCCGCGGTACCCCCAATAACTGGGGTCTCACCCCCATGACAACCGAGGATGGCACCACCTTCTGCACCGAGCAGGCGTTTGGCAGCAGCAACCCCCGCTTCAAGATTGACCACAAGGGGGACTGGACCGAGGCCTATCCTGCCCAGGATTACCTGGTCAGCGCCAACACCCGCTATCGCATCTGCTTTGACAGCCAGCGCAAGGTCGTTGAACTCGAGACCCTGGCGGGGGCAGATGTGCAGGCCCCCACGGTGACCGCTACCCCGGCGCCGGGGAGTTATGTGGACAGCCAGTCCATCACCCTGGGAGTGAGCGACGATCAGGACGCCGCCCCCGCCGTGCATTTCACCACGGACGGCAGCCAGCCCACCACGGCGTCGGCCTGTTATGCAGGCCAGCCCCTGGTGGCGAACGACAAGGGGAGCGGCACGGACCTGGTGATCCGCACCCTCGCGGTGGACGAGAGCGGCAACCAGCGGGAGCAGCGCTTCGAGTACCGTATCGGCGAGCAGGGGGTGGCGAGCGGCGATTTTCGCGCCGAGAGCATCTACTTCCTGCTGACGGCCCGCTTCTATGACGGCGATGCCGGCAACAACTACCATAACCGGGATCGCTACAAGGCGGGGGATCCCCAGTGGCGTGGCGACTTCAAGGGTTTGATCGCCAAGCTCGACTACATCAAGGATCTCGGCTTCACCGCCATCTGGGTGACGCCGCCGGTGGAGAACCGCTCCGGCCTCGACTACCACGGCTACCATCTTAAATGCGAAAGGGGACTCCCTCCGACGTAGGTGGGAGGGGAATTTCGCCGGGGCGTCAGCCCCGCTGGTTTTGAATGTATTGCTTGATCACCTCTAACGGCGCACCGCCGCAAGAGCCCGCAAAGTAAGAGCGTGACCAGAGTACGGGTTTGCTGTAAGCACCCCTCAAGTCCAGAAATTCATTACGCAGTCGCCTTGATGTGACCGCCTTTAACGAGTTCACCAGCACCGATAGCTGCACTGTTGGGCCGTACTCTATCAGCATGTGAACATGATCAGCCTCTCCGTCACACTCTTTCAGTTCCGCACCAAAATCTCTGCAAACCTCTGCCGCACACTGACCGAATGAAGCGTGATGCAGATCCCCCAATATCGGCTTTCGATACTTGGTGATAAACACCAAATGTACGTGCAAAACGTAGGTCGCATGGCGTGATTTATTAATTTTAGTGAATTGCATTCTGTCACTCAATCGGGCTTAATAGATATGGCAATAATGCTACACACTGAGCGCTAAATGCAAATTCTGAAAGCCTACAAGTTCCGACTCGAACCGACCGCCCAACAAGCGCAACGCCTGCGCCAGTTGGGCGGTTGTGCTCGTTATGTCTGGAATCACGGGCTGGCAGAGACAAAGCGCATTCTGGATGCTGGCGAAAAACTACCTTCTGCCTTTGAGCTGAACCGGATGCTCACCAGTTGGAAGAAAGACCCAGAAATGGCCTTTCTGACCGAGGCATATACCGACAACCTCCAGCAGAAACTCAAAGACTTGCACGGCGCGTGGATGCGCTGCTTTGATAAAAAACTCGCCGCCAAGGCTCCCGTTTTCAAGAAGAAAAGCGACAACCGCGACTCGATCCGCTTCGTCAACTTTGACAAGTATTGCCGCCTTGAAAAAGGTCGCGTGAAGCTGCCTGCCGGGCTGGCGTGGGTCAAGTTTCGCCAGTCCCAGCCAGTTGAAGGAAAAATTAAAAACGCGACCGTCAGCCAAGCAGCCGGGGATTGGTATATCTCCTTTCAGGTCGAGCAGGAGACGTCCGAGCCAATTCACCCCTCCGGCTCAATGGTCGGGCTGGATGCGGGGATCGCCAAGCTCGCAACCCTGTCAGATGGCACGGTGTTTGAGCCCGTCAACAGCTTCAAAACCAATCAGACCAAGCTGGCAAGGCTCCAACGCCAGTTGAGCAAAAAGGTAAAGTTCAGCAGCAACTGGAAGAAACAAAAAGCCAAGATCCAGCGGCTGCACTCACATATCGCCAACACCCGCCGCGATTACCTTCACAAGGTCACAACGACTATCAGCAAAAACCACGCGATGATCGTCATTGAGGATTTGAAGGTTGCCAGCATGTCAAAATCAGCAGCGGGCACGACCAGTCAGCCGGGGCGCAACGTCCGGGCAAAATCAGGGCTGAATCGTTCGATATTAGATCAGGGCTGGTTTGAGCTGCGCCGCCAGCTCGAATACAAGCAGGCATGGCGAGGTGGTCAGGTGTTGGCGATAAACCCGGCCTACACCAGCCAGCAGTGCGCCTGTTGTGGGCATACTGCGAAGGATAACCGCCAGACGCAAAGCCAGTTTAAATGCGCTGCGTGTGATTATGAGGCGAACGCCGATGTGAACGGCGCTCGCAATATTTTAGCGGCGGGACACGCCGTTTTAGCCTGTGGAGGCGCGGTGCAATCAGGCCGCCCGATGAAGCAGGAACCCGGTACTGCGCGAGCAGCTATCACCCAGTAATGGGGATCCCCCTCCTGTGACGCGAAGCGCTAAGGTGGGGGAGGATGTCAAGCCTACGACTTCTACCGGGTCGATCCCCGTCTGGAGTCGCCGGGGGCGGGTTACCGGGAGTTCATCCAGGCGGCCCACGCCAAGGGGCTCAAGGTGATCCAGGACGTGGTGCTCAACCACTCGAGCCAGTACGGCCTGCGCGGCAAGACCTGGATCGATCGCCTGCCCGTCAAATACTACGTACCGGCGGGGTCGAGCCAGGGACTCATCAACAATGGTCCCTATCAGGGCAATCTTGGGGACTACGCCAGTGCCAACCGCTGTGACGACGACAACCCGGCGGCTCCCGACTGGTACAAGGCCCGCTGCCAGTCGGATCCGGCGGGCACCCAGCCCCTGGTAGATCCCAAGACCGGCGCCACCGTGCCGAGCGCAGGCTACAACCCCAACCGCTTCTTCGGCATCGACGCCCAGACCCT
This sequence comes from Aeromonas sp. MaB10011B, assembly GCF_017939325.1. Lineage (NCBI taxonomy): Bacteria > Pseudomonadati > Pseudomonadota > Gammaproteobacteria > Aeromonadales > Aeromonadaceae > Aeromonas > Aeromonas sp. MaB10011B. The sequence continues at coordinate 62,714 of NZ_JAGKRK010000040.1, forward strand.
GGATCCCGCCTGGTATCACCTGGACGGTTTCATGTCCGGCGGTGACTGGGAGAGCCCGCTTGCCCTGCAGCGCAAGCACATGGCGGGGGACTGCATCGACTTGGCCACCGGCAACCAGAACGTCAAGGACTACCTCAACGGCGCCATTCGTCAGTACCTCGACATGGGGGTCGATGCCATCCGTATCGATACCTTGAAGCACATCGAGCGGGACGAACTGCTGACCTATGTCCACGACTGGCAGGCCCACAAGCCGGGGCTGTTCGTCTTTGGCGAAAACCTGGTCAAGGGCACCGGATGGGGCTCTGAGCTGGCCAACGACAATGCCTCGGCGGTGATCCGCCCCTGGTGGTATACCCGCACCACGGCCAACCCGGCCAATCCCCGTGCAGGGGGCGATTCCGGCCTCTCGGTGCTGGACTTCTCACTGTTCTCCACCTTCCGTGACAACGTCGCCCGGGGGAACTTTGGCGGGGTAGGGGGGATCTTCGCCATGGACTGGGTCTATGGGGATGCCACCAAGCTCATCACCTTCTTCCAGAACCACGACGTGGGGCCGGACAACGACTTCAAGTACCGCTACGGCGGGGAAGAGGGCAATGCGGCCATGACCTACAACCTGCTCTGGACGGCGCGGGGGATCCCGACCCTCTACTACGGGGAGGAGGTGATGTTCCAGGCGGGCAAGCCCCAGGACATCGACGGGGCCACCATGACGGTGGATCAGACCGGTCGTGCCTACTACGGGGAGGTGCTGGACAACCCCGCCACCCCGAGCCACCCGCTCTATCAGCACATCAAGCGCCTGAACCAGATCCGCAAGGCGGTGCCCGCCCTGCAAAAGGCGCCCATGAGCCAGGTGAACGAGTGGGGGAGCGGCATCAGCTTCGTGCGTGATCTGAGCGCCCAAGGGAGCTACGCCGCCGTGGGCCTTGCGGCCAACTCGGCCCAGCAGATAAACCTGAGTGGCCTGAAGAACGGCACCTACACGGACGCGGTAACCGGTGCGAGCCAGAGCGTCAGCAACGGCAGCCTGAGCTTTGCGGTGCCCGCCTATTCGGCGCGGGTCTGGGTACTGAACGGCCCGGGCAAGGTCGGTGCTGACGGCAAATACCTCAAGTAAGGAAGCCCTGTCACAGGGAGCAGCGAGTCGGCCTTCGGGCCGACTTTTTTATTCTGCCTTCTGCCTATGCCTGAATGGATGCCCCATCCTGATGGGACTCTGGCTGGGGGGGCTGGTGGATGGGCAGGCCTGTGGACTCGCGACCAGCACGCTCATGGGAAGGGGGCTAGAGGGAAGGGAAGTAGTGCATCCGCCGCTCGAGTCACTTCATGCTCTGCATATTGCAGTGCTCGTGGCAGTGAGCAAAGCGGTGCCCATGTCGCCTTTGCGCCGCGGTGCAAGGCAAACTGTGCCACTCGGTTGATCTATATTGGTGCAATTGCACTTTATTGGTGCGCTCCATCCACATCCGCCCCTGGAGCCCGCCCCGAAGAAACACGCCGTATGGCCCTCGGGCTTACCCCATGACAGGCATCATCCATGCTGAAAAGCGGCATCGTATCGACATGATCTGCCGAAAAAACGGGCTGTGAAGGGGATACCACGAGGCCTTTCTCGGTGACTCGGGTAAACATGCTGCGCCACTGTGATGGCCGATCACTGAAGTGGTGCATTCGATCTGCACATTGCGCATTTATCAGAATTTAAATCCGATTATTTATGGTATCGCGGACTCTTGTTTTGATTGGCGCTCTTTTTGCTGTGCCTTGTCATCCCCACGATGGCGACATAAGGGGGCGGGGGACGCAAGATTGGGGGGTGGGGACGGCAAGGTGAACGGGCCGCCGCCATCAGCCCCAACGCGGCCTGGTTGTCGGGCAACGGATGCCACCATCACATCGGATCTAAGGAGTCATATGGAAGGTGAAATGACCATGCAGCCAGCGGCTGCGGGCAGGGGGCTGGCCCATACCCTCAAGGACGATGTCTACGGCATGGTGCTCGGGGTCATGTTTATCGCCGTGGGGCTCAATCTGCTCAAGTGTTCCGGCATGATCACCGGTGGCATCGCGGGCATCGCCCTGCTGATCGCCCATGTCAGCACCCTGCCCATCGGCGTGCTCTTCTTCCTGGTGAACCTGCCCTTCATGGTGTTCTGCTACGTCACCATGGGGCGCGCCTTCACCCTCAAGACGCTGATCGTCAACGTCGCCCTCTCGGCGGCCACCCAGGCGGTGCCGCTGCTGCTAACGGTGAGCTATGTCCATCCCCTGTTTGCCGCCCTGGTGGGGGGAACCTTCCTCGGCATGGGGGTCTTGTCTCTGGCGCGCCACAATGCCTCCGTGGGGGGCACCGGCGTGGTGACGCTCTGGCTGCAACGGCGCACCGGCATCAATGCGGGAAAGAGCCAGATGGTGCTGGATGTGCTGGTGTTTGCGCTCTCTCTGCTCACCCTGCCGCTTCCCCTGCTGCTCTGGTCAACCCTGAGTGCGCTGGCCATGAACGCCATGCTGATGAACTGGCACAAGCCGGGCCGCTATCAGGGGAACTGACCGCCGGTCTGGCTGACGGCTGTGAGTGGAAAAAAGGTCGTTCCGGGAGACTGGCGGCAGAAAGGGGCTCAACGGCAAAAAAGATCATCTTGTCGGGAAAAACGGCATGGTTACGGCTGAATTTATTGGTTTTTTGCCCTGTTGGTGGCGTTAAATCGGGCTACGCCATAAAAAATTCAAAAAACTTCTTTACCACTGCCCAATGCATGAGTAAAATTTGTCGGCAATATTTTACACCCCCACTCCTCAACGGTGAGATATTGCCATGCTCAGGATTGCCAAAGAAGCGCTGACCTTCGACGATGTACTGTTGGTTCCAGCCCACTCCACTGTTCTCCCCAATACCGCCGACCTGCGTACCAAGCTCACGTCTGCGATCACGCTGAATATCCCGATGATCTCCGCTGCCATGGACACAGTGACCGAAGCCCGTCTGGCTATCGCACTGGCCCAGGAAGGCGGTATCGGCTTCATTCACAAGAACATGTCCATCGAGCAGCAGGCTGCCGAAGTGCGCAAGGTCAAGAAGTACGAGAGCGGCGTGGTCAGCGACCCCGTTACCGTGCGCCCTGACATGACCATCGCCCAGATCAAGGAGCTGAGTCACAAGAACGGTTTCGCCGGTTACCCCGTGGTGACTGACGGCAACCAGCTGGTGGGCATCATCACCGGCCGTGACGTGCGCTTCGTCATCGATCTCTCCCAGACCGTCGAACAGATCATGACCCAGAAAGATCGTCTGGTGACCGTGCGTGAAGGGGCCCCTCGTGAAGAGGTGGTGGCTCTGATGCAAAAGCATCGCATCGAGAAGGTGCTGGTGGTCAACGGCGACTTCAAGCTCAAGGGCATGATCACCGTGAAGGACTTCCAGAAAGCCGAGCGCAAGCCCAACGCCTGTAAAGACGAGCGTGGCCGTCTGCGGGTCGGTGCCGCCGTCGGTGCCGGTGCCGGCAACGAAGAGCGCGTCGCCGCCCTGGTGGAAGCCGGTGTGGACGTGCTGCTGATTGACTCCTCCCACGGCCACTCCCAGGGCGTGCTGGATCGCATCAAGGCGACCCGTGAAGCCTATCCTGACCTGCAAATCATCGGCGGCAACGTCGCCACCGCCGCTGGCGCCAAGGCGCTGGTGGAAGCGGGTGTCAACGCCGTCAAGGTCGGTATCGGCCCGGGCTCCATCTGTACTACCCGTATCGTGACCGGCGTGGGCGTGCCCCAGATCACCGCCATCTCCGACGCCGTCGACGCCCTGGAAGGCACCGGCGTGCCGGTGATTGCCGATGGCGGCATCCGCTTCTCCGGTGACGTGGCCAAGGCCATCGCCGCGGGCGCAAGCTGCGTCATGGTGGGCTCCATGTTTGCCGGTACCGAAGAGGCGCCGGGCGAGATCGAGCTCTATCAGGGCCGCTCCTTCAAGTCCTACCGCGGCATGGGCTCTCTGGGTGCCATGTCCAAGGGCTCCAGCGACCGTTACTTCCAGACCGATAACGCCGCCGACAAGCTGGTGCCGGAAGGGATCGAAGGGCGCGTGCCGTACAAGGGCCGCCTCAAAGAGATCATCCACCAGCAGATGGGCGGCCTGCGCTCCTCCATGGGTCTGACCGGCAGCGCGACCATCGACGACATGCGCACCAAGGCCGAGTTCGTGCGCATCTCGGGCGCCGGGATGAAAGAGTCCCACGTTCACGACGTGACCATTACCAAAGAAGCCCCCAACTACCGGATGGGCTGATGAAACGGGGCTCTACGCCCCGTTTTTCCACCCTTTTTTTATCCCGTGCTTTTTGTGACAACATCAGCCTGATGCAGGAATAAAATGACTAAAGACATTCACGCCCACCGTATCCTTATCCTGGATTTCGGTTCCCAGTACACCCAGCTCATCGCCCGTCGCGTCCGTGAAATCGGCGTCTACTGCGAGCTGTGGGCCTGGGATGTAACCGAAGAGCAGATCCGCGAGTTCAACCCGAGCGGCATCATCCTCTCCGGCGGCCCGGAATCAGTGACCGAGGCGGGCAGCCCGCGCGCCCCCGAGTACGTGTTCAACGCCGGTGTGCCGGTGTTCGGTATCTGCTACGGCATGCAGACCATGTCCGAGCAGCTCGGCGGCAAGGTGCAGTCCTCCAACCTGCGTGAATTCGGCTACGCCCAGGTCGAAGTGCTGGGCCAGTCCGGCAAGACCAGCGCCCTCTTGCGCAACATCGAAGACGCCATTGCTGACAACGGCAATGCCCTGCTGGATGTCTGGATGAGCCACGGCGACAAGGTCACCGAGATCCCCGCCGGCTTCACCACCATCGCCCAGACCGCGACCTGCCCCCACGCCGCCATGGCCGACGAAGCCAAGCGCTTCTACGGCGTGCAGTTCCACCCGGAAGTGACCCACACCCGTCAGGGTGCCCGCATGCTGGAGCACTTCGTCAAGGACATCTGCGGCTGCGAGTGCCTCTGGACCCCGGCCACCATCATCGACGACGCCGTTGCCCGCATCCGCGAGCAGGTGGGTGACGACGAGGTGATCCTGGGCCTCTCCGGCGGCGTGGACTCCTCCGTGGTCGCCATGCTGGTGCACCGCGCCATCGGCGATCGCCTGACCTGTGTCTTCGTCGACAACGGCCTGCTGCGCCTGAACGAAGGCCAGCAGGTGATGGACATGTTCGGCGATCACTTCGGCCTGAACATCATCAAGGTCGACGCCGAAGAGCGCTTCCTCTCCGCTCTCGCGGGTATCGACGAGCCGGAAGCCAAGCGCAAGACCATCGGCCGCGTCTTCGTCGAAGTGTTCGACGACGAGTCCAAGAAGCTCAAGAACGCCAAGTGGCTGGCCCAGGGCACCATCTACCCGGACGTCATCGAATCCGCTGCCAGCAAGACCGGCAAGGCTCACGTCATCAAGTCCCACCACAACGTCGGCGGCCTGCCGGAAGAGATGAAGATGGGGCTGGTGGAGCCGCTGCGCGAGCTGTTCAAGGACGAAGTGCGCCGTGTCGGCCTCGAACTCGGCCTGCCCTACGACATGCTCTACCGTCACCCCTTCCCGGGTCCGGGCCTGGGCGTGCGCGTGCTTGGCGAAGTGAAGAAAGAGTACTGCGACCTGCTGCGCAAGGCTGACGCCATCTTCATCGAAGAGCTGCGCAAGGCCGACCTCTACAACCAGGTCAGCCAGGCGTTCGCCGTCTTCCTGCCGGTGCGCTCCGTCGGCGTCATGGGCGATGGCCGCAAGTACGACTGGGTCATTGCGCTTCGCGCCGTCGAGACCATCGACTTCATGACCGCCCACTGGGCTCACCTGCCGTACGACTTCCTCGGCCACGTGTCGAACCGCATCATCAACGAGATCAACGGCATCTCCCGCGTGGTGTACGACGTCTCCGGCAAGCCGCCCGCAACCATCGAGTGGGAGTGATCCGGCGTCTGGCACTGGCTGGCATCTAGTAGCACTAAAACACACCTAAGCCCGCGTCACTGCGGGCTTTTTTGTGATTTCGTTCAGCACCGCCTGGCAACATTTGGCATCGCCAAGCACCGTTTTTTCATGGCATGATGGATGGCATTGAATGCTTCTATGCCATGAGAAGTCGCCAATACCATGCAACCACCTTGCGGATGTTCATGGTATCGAATTTGTGTAAGACGATGATTTAATTGTTGTTTTACGCCAGGATGGGCCGGTTTTCTGATCATGGTATTTGAGCTGAATCAGGGCGAGAACCATGTTGACCGATACCAAGCTGCGCAACCTCAAGCCGAAGGACAAGCTCTACAAGGTGAATGACCGTGACGGCCTCTATGTAGCCGTCACGGCCGCCGGAGCGATCTCGTTCCGCTACAACTACTCGATCCACGGTAGGCAGGAGACCATCACCTTCGGCCGCTACGGTGTCGGCGGCATCACCTTGGCGGAAGCCCGCGAGCGGTTGGGCGAGGCCAAGAAGATGGTCGCGGCCGGGAAGTCACCGGCCAAGGAAAAGGCGCGGGACAAGGCCCGCGTCAAGGACGCGGAGACGTTCGGGGCCTGGGCGGAAAAGTGGCTGCGCGGCTACCAGATGGCCGACTCCACCCGCGACATGCGCCGCTCGGTCTACGAGCGCGAGCTGAAGCCGAAGTTCGGCAATCAGAAGCTGGTGGAGATCACCCACGAAGACTTGCGCGCGCTGACCGATGCCATCGTCGAGCGCGGCGCGCCGGCGACAGCCGTGCATGTCCGCGAGGTGGTGCTCCAGGTCTTTCGCTGGGCCATCGAGCGCGGCCAGAAGGTCGAGAACCCGGCCGAGCTGGTGCGCCCGACGACCATTGCCAAGTTCGAGCCGCGCGACCGTGCGCTGACGCCCGACGAGATCGGCCTGATGTACCAGTACATGGAGCGCATCGGCACAGCGCCATCCATTCGGGCGGCGGCCAAGCTGCTGCTGTTGACGATGGTGCGCAAGAGCGAGCTGACTAACGCGACATGGAGCGAGATCAATTTCAGCGACGCGCTTTGGACGATCCCGAAGGAGCGGATGAAGCGGCGCAATCCGCACCTGGTGTTCCTGTCCCGGCAGGCGCTGGACATCTTCATTGCCCTGAAAACCTTCGCAGGGGGATCGGACTACGTGCTTCCGTCGCGGTATGACTCGGATTTACCCATGAGCAGCGCCACGCTCAACCAGGTGCTGACGCTGACGTATCGGCTGGCGCAGAAGGAGGGGCGGTCGCTCGCCAAGTTCGGGCCACATGACTTGCGGCGCACGGCCAGCACGTTGTTGCATGAAGCCGGCTACAACACGGACTGGATCGAGAAGTGCCTGGCACACGAGCAGAGAGGCGTCAGGGCCGTCTACAACAAGGCCGAGTACCGCGAGCAGCGCACGGCGATGTTGCAGGACTGGGCGGACATGATCGACGAATGGACGCTGAGACGGCCGAAGGTGTAAACCAGACGAAGGCAGGTTAGGCAGCGCCGCCTGAGCATCGAGGCATGGCCTCGGGTTTCATTGACACTTGAGGGGCGCAGCGTTTTAGCCGCTAAAAGGGGCAGCAGAGCCGCCGGCCACGGCAGACGGAGTGAAGCCAGGGCGCATGGCCTGAGTGCCCGACGACTTCCGCGCCTCTATCCATTCCTCGACCTCGGCCAAGTCCCAGGCGACGTTTCGGCTGGTGAGTGCGATCCGGCGCGGAAACTCCCCGCGCTGCTCCATGTTGAAGATCGTGCGCTCAGACAGCGGGATCATCGCCAGTAGCTTCTTCCGATTGATGAGCGTCTTGCTTGTCGTTGCCTGCATCCCCTGGCCTCTTTCAGTCACTTGCGAACATGTGCCTGATGGTGCCTGGCAATGCGGATTGTTTCGTCCTATTAGTTGGTCAATTAGGTTGACGCCGTGAGCGCGGCTTTGTACTCAAGCGGAACATTGCGGGGATCGCCGCCAGCGCCTTCGATACCGCTTGGCGCTCGATGCCGAGCTTTCGCGCAATCTCCGACTGATTGAGTCCAGACCACTGGAGCATCAGCATCTGCTTTTTGCGATCCGATAGCTTCGAGTCCACCATCAGCCGTGCTTGATTGCGCAGCTCTGCCTTGTCCGCCGGCTGTAAGGTTTGGCCCGCGACATAGTGGAAGAAGTAGCTGTCAACCAGTTGATCGCCCGATTTCACTTGGGCAGTGGCCGGCTTCGCGCATTGCTGGTTGAGTCTCGCCAGTTCGAGGTCGAATTGCGCGAGGGATCGCCTTGCTTGTCTGTAGACAGGGTTCCATGCGCCGCTCGGCAATTTAGGCCGGTGATCCAGGCAATACAGGCTGCTTAGTCGAAGCTTTTCCTCTGGATCGTCCGCCTTCGGATCATCGCTCCCGCCGGCGAATGAGGTCAGCTCGGCGAGTGATCCGCAGAACCGGCAGAACCCCTGGAGGCGTTCGCCATTCAGTCGGGTGTCGCGCACCTTCGACTTCACCGGCCGTTTGCAGGCGCAGTCCCATACAAGCCCAATCAACGATTCGAGTGTCGCAACAAACCGCCGATCTCTTGGCGTCTGCCTATCCTCCGTTTTGATGAACTGGCGCAGCAACTGCCGCTGCATGCGAACCATCGCATCAAGTCCAACCAGTCGAATGATCCCGCTGAGGCCCACCCCTGTCCCTGCTCCGGGGATATGGCCCAAGTAGCGTTGTGGCAGCGTCGCCGTGTACGCAGCCACGGCGGGGTCAATGAGTTCCTGTATCAGCCCAACGATGGGGTAGCGCCGCGAGGAGGCGGAATACGGCCGCCAGCGATCCTCAAACTGCTCGATGGCTTCCGAGACAGTGGGATCGCAGCCTTCCCAGATGACAATGGTTGGATCGTTCTTCATGTCAACCATTTTGGACAACTAATAAGATGTAGGCAACCCCCAATAGCGCCTAACCTTCGTTGCAATTCAGTTGATAACGGAGGTTTACGCAATGACGATAGAAGACACGCTGCTGCAACGCTTTGGCCCGCTGCTGAGCATGGCGCAGCTCGCCTCTGTCCTGGATCGATCGCCTGATGGATTGCGGATCAGCCTGCGCGCGACGAACGAGTGGACGCAGCGGATCAACAAGGCTCGGTTGAAGATCGGCCGGCGGGTCTACTTCCGAACCTCGCAGATCGCCGAGGCATTGAGCGACGAGTCCCTGTACGGAACGGGGAACTGAGTCATGGCGATTGATGTACTGGCGGCGTTCGAGCATGAACCGCCGGTGCTGGACTTCATATGGCCGGGCTTCCTCGCGGGAACCGTCGGCGCGCTCGTCGCCCCAGGGGCCACTGGCAAGAGCTTCTGGGCGCTGGAAGCGGCCATGAGCATCGCATGCAGCGTGGCCGGCGGCGACCTCGTGGGACTTGCTCCCGCGCACACCGGGCGCGTGGTCTATCTGGCCGGGGAAGACCCATCGCCCGCGCTTGTGCGGCGCATTCATGCCATCGGCCAGCACCTCGGGCACGCGGCTCGTCAAGCCATCGCGGAGAACCTCGCGCTTGAGCCGATCATGGGCAAGCGCCTGGACATCATGAAAAAGGCCCACTTGCGCCGCGTTATTGAGGACGGTGCCGGGGCGCGGCTGATCGTGCTGGACACCCTGAGCCGCATTCACACTCTCGATGAGAACAGCAACGGCAACATGGCCCACCTCGTGGCCGTACTGGAGCACGTTGCTGCCACCACGGGTGCATCCGTGCTCTACCTGCACCACGTCAGCAAGGGCAGCGCCCGCGAAGGGCAGACCGACCAGCAGCAGGCCGCGCGTGGCGCGTCCGCGCTGATCGACAACGCCAGGTGGTGCGGTTACGTCGCCCGCATGACCGAGGACGAGGCGAAGCGCCTCAGCGACCGCGCCCATGACCGGCAGCCCATCGGCGATGAGCGGCGCGGCTACTTCGTGCGTTTCGGCGTCAGCAAGCAGAACTACGACGCCACGCCGCTTGATCGCTGGTACATGCGGCACGCCGGCGGCGTGCTGGTGCCGGTGGAGCTGTATGAGGCCAGCAGGAATGAGGAAAGACGTGATGGTCGGAGGCGAGGCGATGGCTTTTGACCTCACCCATGCCAGGCACGATCCAATGCACTGCTTGGTCCCCGGCTTGTTCCGCAGTCTCAAGCGCGGCGAACGGAAGAGGCTCAAGCTCGATGTGACGTATCACTACGCCGAAAATGAACAAGCGCGGTTCGTCGGCTTCGAGCCTCTTGGTGCTGATGACATGCGGCTGCTGCAAGGTCTTGTGGCTCTTGGAGGACCGAAGGGCATCATCCTGACGCCAGAGCCAACAGCGGACTTGCCGAAGCAACTCCGTCTATTCCTTGAGCCGAAGTTCGACGCGGTAGGGCAGGATGCGCTGGTCGTGAGAGAGAGTATGACCAGCCTGCTAGGCGAAATCGGCTTGACCGATGGCGGCGACAATATCAGGGCGATCAAGGCGAGCTTGCTGCGCATGGCAAACGTGACGGTGGTAGTCAGCAAGGGAAGCAGGCAAAGGTCTTTTCACCTGATGAGCTACGCCTTCAATGAGGAGGACGGGCGGTTGTTCGTCGCGCTGAATCCCCAGATTGCGGAGGCGATTCTTGGGAGGCGCCCGTATACCCGCATCGAGATGGCCGAGGTGCGGGCGCTACAAACCGACCCGGCCCGCCTGATTCACCAACGGCTATGCGGCTGGATCGATCCCGGCAAAGCCGGGCGCGTGGAACTCGATACCCTTTCTGGCTACGTCTGGCCGGACGAGGCGAACGCCGAGGCCATGAAGAAGCGCCGCCAGAAGGCCCGCAAGGCTCTGGCCGAGCTTGCCACCGTGGGCTGGAAGGTCAGCGAGTATGCGGCAGGGAAGTGGGAAATTGGCAGGCCGAAGCCCGTAGTAACGTTCCCCAAACTCCGTAGCAATGTTCCCCTTCACCCGTAGCAACGTTCCCCGTCTCAAACCGGAAAACACAGCAACGGCGCGGGCTTGCGGCTAGTTCGCAAATTCCATCCATGATCTTCCAAGATCATCCACTAGGCGCGGTGCTTGCCGCCGCCCTTTAGGGCGACGCCAAGCCCTTGCCGCTTGCCGATGGTCGGCCTTCGGCCGTTGAGTTGTACGCCAGAAGGGGGGGCAGCTCCGGGCGGTTCTTTTAGCGGCTAAAACGCTGCGCCCCTCAAGTGTCAATAGGCAGGTGTTGTATGTTGTATGTTGTATGTTGTAGCGCGCTACAACATACAACAGTTCAAATCCATTCCCGGTCACGTCATGAGGCCGGCCCTTCTTTCGCGCACACGTCGAGCTGCAGCATCGCCATTTCCGGCGAGGCTGGCCATGTCCGGGCCACGGTCGACCATCGCCACATCCGACGATGCACCGAGGGCCCCATCGTCAGTTCCGACGATGGCGGCCGCCGGCGCTCGAGCTCGCATCGCCGCCTCTGACGATGTGATCCACTCTTTGACACTTGAGGGGCCGAGCGGCGGGGGATTCTCTCGGCCTCCCTCTTGGCGTTCAACCTTCCGTGCCGAATGGGCTGCCATCCCTATTTCGATGCGCGTGCCAGTGTCATCGGCTCCATGTCAACCGTTTCGGCCAATTATTGGAATGTTGTGTAGGCGGGCACTCCGTAACCTTCGGAGTAGTTCAGTTGATAACGGAGGTTTACGGACATGGCGACGACAGAAAGCAGCTATCCAGACGAGCTGGCCGCACGGCTCGCTCATCAGCAGCAGACCTCGCAGATAAAGCGCAGGGACTACCTGGCCGCTTTCATGGCGGCGCGCGCGGACGTGAAGGAAGCGATGGAGGCCGGCTACGCGCTCAAGATCATCTGGGAGCACATGCGCGAGATTGGGCGAATCCCTTTCCGCTATGAGACGTTCCTGAAATACGTTCGCCAGCACATCACCAATGCGCCGCCTGGCTCCACGGGTCAGGGCACGAAGTGAGCAAAGTCCCATGCTCAATCGCTGCAAGCGCATGGCTGAAACGCTGTTACCGGCCTCTTGGATCGCTGCAAGCACACGGACGTTGGCAATTTCCGTTGGTTTTCTCGCTGCTGGCGCGCTGTTGCGAAGCAATGGTGCGGTTACAGCGCGAAATTCGATGAGTCATACGAGACAAAAACAACGCCGTAAGGCGGGCAGGATGTGTGAAGTAGGCCCACCGGCAAGCCGGTTGTCCTTCTTCACTGTCCCTTATTCGCGCGGGGCGCTCAACGGGCATCCTGCTCTGCGAGGCTGCCGGCTACCGCCGGTTGGAGGACAAATGGGCGACGAGAATCGAATCACCAGGAAGGGCAGCCCACCGATCAAGGTGTACTGCCTTCCAGAAGAACGCGAACTGATTGAGGCGAACGCCAAGATGGCGGGAATCAGCATGGCGCGCTACCTGCGCGACGTAGGCCAGGGCTACCAGGTCAGGGGTGTCATGGACTATCACTATGTGCGCGAGTTGGTGCGAGTGAATGGCGACCTTGGCCGGCTGGGCGGATTGCTCAAGCTATGGCTGACCGACGATCCGCGCACAGCCCGGTTCGGCGATGCCACGATCCTTGCCCTGCTGGGTCGGATCGAGGCCACCCAGGACGAAATGAGCCGGCTCATGAAGTCGGTGGTGCAGCCGAGGGCCGAACCTTGAGAGTTTTAGCAGCTAAATTACCGTGTGCTGCACGCGACACAAGCCCCTTCCAGGCCGCCAGCCTGGGCGTTATCAACTCTTGGGAGAACGCATAAGGCCAGGGACACCCCGTAAGGGCCGAGAACAGAATCACCGAAGCCCGGGCCTCAGTGCCAAGGGCGATACCGATTAGCTAGTGGCGTAGCTCTTCGATGAAACCTTGCCGTGGGCAAGCGCGAGCTTGGTCAAGGCATTGCCTTTCTTTCATCGAATGGAGATTGCGACCATGAAGCACGTCCGTTTTTTAGCGGCTAAAACCGCGCTCGCCGCCGCTCTGGCCGGCAGCATCATCATCACCCCGGCGCAGGCAGGCATCCCCGTCATCGACGGCGGCAACCTGGTGCAAAACGTCATGACGGCCATCGAGTCGGTGGCGCAGACGCTCAAGCAGATCGAGCAGTACCAGACCCAGTTGCAGCAGTACGAAAACATGCTGCAAAACACAATGGCCCCGGCCGCGTATATCTGGGATCAGGCGCAGTCCACCATCAACGGATTGATGGCCGCCACCGACACGCTGAACTACTACCGGAATCAGCTCGGCAGCGTCGATGCGTACCTGGGCAAGTTCCAGGATGTGGCCTACTACCGTGGTTCGCCGTGCTTCTCGGCCGCCGGGTGCTCGGATGCCGAGCGCGCCGCGATGGAGCAAAACCGCAGCCTGGCGAGCGAGAGTCAGAAGAAGGCGAACGACGCGCTTTTCAAGGGCCTGGAGCAACAGCAGCGCAACCTTTCCGCCGATGCTCGCCAGCTCGAACGGCTCCAGTCCGCCGCGCAGGGCGCGACCGGGCAGATGCAGGCCATCGGCTACGCCAACCAGCTCGCCGCCAACCAGGCAAACCAGCTCCTGCAAATCCGTGGCCTGCTGATCGCACAGCAGAACGCCGCGACCGCCAGGATGCAGGCGCAGGCCGACGTAGAGGCGCAACAGCAGGCCGCCGGCGCGACTTCCAGGGAATCCAGGATCGAGCGCACGGCCAACCCAAGAAACTGGCTCGAACTGACCCGCTGACGGAGGCCCTGCACCATGAAGAATACGATGCTGCTTGCCGGCCTCGTGGTGGTGCTGGTGGCTGGTTGCGACAACAAGCCAGCCATCCCGCCCATGCCCGAGGTCAATGACACCAATTGCCAGATTGAGGCGATCACGAAGATCGAGGATAGGGCCACGCGCGAGAAATTCGCCGGGCTGTGCTCGCGCCGGTCGCCGGCCGCCGGCGGCATCGCGCCGACCGAGAAGCCCATGAACTGGCTCGAACTGGCCGACCCGAAAGACCAGAAGGAGGCGAAGCCATGAAAGCACTGCACAAGGCGGCGCTGATCGGCGTCGCCCTCGCGCTTTACTCCACCGCCGCGTCGGCCCAGCTCACCAACCAAGGGATGCTTGACCAGGTGGTGACGGAGTTCGCCACGCGGGCCACGTCCTGGCAGACGGTGGTGATGAATGCCGCGATGTTCCTGTTCTGGACGCTGGGCACGATCTCGCTGGTTTTCACGTTCGGCTTCATGGCGCTGCGCAAGGCCGACATTGGCGAGTTCTTCGCCGAGTTCATCAGGTTCATCCTGTTCTTCGGCTTCTTCCTCTGGCTGTTGCGCTATGGCCCGACCTTCGCCAACTCGATCATCCAGTCACTGGCCCGGCTTGGTGAGCAGGCGTCTGGGGTGGCGTCGGTGACACCCTCGGGCATCGTGGATATTGGCTTCATGATCTTGAAGCAGGCATTCAGGAACTCGTCGATCTGGTCGCCCGTGGATAGCTTCATCGGTGTGGCCTTGAGCGTCGGCATCCTGATCCTGCTGGCCGTTGTCGCCGTGAATATGTTGCTGCTTCTCGTGTCAGGCTGGCTGCTGATGTACGCCGGTATCTTCTTCCTTGGCTTCGGCGGCTCGCGTTGGACGTCAGACATGGCGATCAACTACTACAAGACCGTGCTGGGCGTGGCCGTGCAGATCATGACGATGGTGCTCCTGGTCGGCATCGGGAACGACCTGCTTTCCAGCTTCTACGCCAGGATGAACACCGGCACCCTGAACTTTGAAGAGCTGGGCGTGATGCTCGTTTTCTGCGTGGCGTTGCTCATGCTGGTCAATCGCGTGCCCCCGCTTGTCGCCGGCATCATCACCGGCTCGGGTATCGGTGGCGCTGGTGGCATCGGCAACTTCGGTGCAGGTGCCGCCATCGGTGCGGCTATGGGCGCGGCGAGCATGGCCGCCGGAGCGGCAAGCGTGGCTGGCGCGGCCGTGATGGGCGGTGCAGCCTCGGCCGCCGGCGGCATGTCGGCGATTAAAGCAGCGTTCGAGAAAGCAGGGGCCAGCGCCGGTGGCGAATCGGGCGGAATGCCCATGTTTGGTGGTGGTGCTGGCGGTGATTCCGATGCTGGATCGTTCGCGCAGGCGGCGGGCTTTGGTGGCGGCGGTTCCAGTGCCGGCACAAGTACGCCGCTCGGCCAGGCGGCCGGCTTCTATAACTCGGGAAGCTCCAGCAGTTCGGGCAGCAGCGGCCAGAGCAAGGTGGCACAGCAGACCAGCCACGCCGACAGCTCGGGCAGCGGTTCCAGCTCGAAGGCCAGCAGCGACGCCGGCAGCTCGAAGGCCGGCCAAGGTGCGGGCAGCCTTCTCGCGGCGACGGCTGCGAACCTGGCGCATGGCATTGGCGACGTTGCGAAGGCCAAGGCGGCCAGCATCCGCGACGCCGCTGCCGAACGCATCGCCGACACCACTGGCGGAAAGATCGCCGCCGCGATCCGGGCGAGCAGCCAGACAGACCAGGCGGCCGAGGATGTGCCCAGCTTCGGCGGCAACAGCCTGGCAGGGGCCGATTCGGCTGCTGCTGATCCTGATGATGAAGTGGCCACGTTCGCCAACCGCGACAAGGAGGTATGACGATGACGCCGAGAGGATTTTTCGATTGCCTGGACCTTGCCGCTACCGAGCAGCGCCAGGCACAGGCGGTTGAGGTTGAGCCGGTCGACGATCAATCGACTGATGCAGACCCCGCGGCAGAAGTTGCGGCCTTTGTTGATCGACCCGCCTCGCCCGTCATTGAGGCCACCAAGCCGGCGGCCAGGTCGGGCGGCAACGCCAGCAGCTACGGCAGCAGCGCGAGAAGCACGCCGCTGGCCGAGGCCGCCGGCTTCTACGGCACCGGCAGCCGATAAGCGCGCCGGCCGGCGTGGGGCCGGCCGACACTTCCACAACCCACCTGTTAGAGAGGTGAATCATGGCAACCCTGAATCCTACCAATGCAACGCAGGCCGTTCATCATGCAGCCGTGCAGCTCGCCGCGCTCGACTGGCTCGACCAGGACGCAGCGCGGCAGCTAGGGCCGCTCGCCGAGGCCGTCGCCAATGCCTTCATGGTCGTCTTCTACCAGGCCGAGACGGGCCGGGCGACGCCTGCTGACTTCCGCGAGGCCCTGGAGGCGGTGCGGCAGTCACTCCGTGCCGCGTAGGCACGCGCACCAGGAACAGCAAGGGCGGCCAGTGGCCGCCCTTGTCGTTTCCGGGCCTGCATCGTCATAGCCGGCGATGTGCGCCGGCGTGCTCGAGCATCGCCAGATCGGACCATGACGGCCGCTCTGGCTTTTCCCCTTGGCGTGGATCTCGCATCGTCATTTCCGGCGATGAGATCCCCGCGCACCAAGTCGCGCACATGGTGCTGCAGCACCGTCAGGAATGGCGATGCTGGCCAGCTCCCTACTCGATGCCGTGCATGACTTTGGCCCGCGCTGCAACTGCGCGGGCGTGCTCGACATAGGCCTGGTCGCCGGTGGCCTCGGCTTCGGCCAGGAACGCGGCCACGGTCTCGGTGCTGGTCAGCCATTTGGCCGGGTCAAACGGTGTCAGCATTTCACGGCCAGCAGCCTTCGTCATCTGGCGAAGTGCAATCAGTAGCTCGCCCTTGTCGCCATCCTCAAGGATGCTGTTCAGCAGTTCCACGGCATAGGCCGGGTCTTTGCGGAACGTTTCGACCATCGCGTCGTCATGTAGGCGTGCGCGCACCTGGTCAGCTTCCAAGGCATCACAGGCCGGCCACTCGCGACCAACGGCCGGCGCATCTACCCATTCGCGTTGTTCCGGCGGCAGTGGATATCCGCCGGCGGCTTCGGCCTCGGCCAGCAGCTCGGCCAGGGTGTAACGCACCTGGTCAGGCGTGGCGGCGCGGGCCGGGTCGGCCTTCAAGGCGTCATAGGCGGGGCCTGCCTTCTCATACAGCCAGTTTTCAAGGCTCTTCGGTTCGGTCATTCTTATCCCCTATTGTCAGGTCTACGCGCAGGCCGGTGCGGCTATCTGCAATCGCTTCGTCGGGTTCCTTCCTGCCCATGATGACTCCTTTGTGCGGGGATTGCTGTATTGTTTGCTAGCAGTGGCTTTCTGAGCAATCTCAAGGAAATCATCCGTCAATCTGGCAGTGCTCATGATCTTTCCCTGAACGCCCGCAGCGCCCGCGACAGGGACAGCAGGAACAAGCCGGTCAAACCGAGCGCCGCGATGACCCAATGCTCGCCGAGGAACGCGCCGGCGGTCGTACCGGCCAGCACGACGGCGAGGATGGGCAGGTGGCAGGGGCAGGTCAGCACAGCCAGTCCGCCCCACAGGTAGCCGGTAATGGGCTTGCGCTCGGGGCCGTTCATGGCAACGCCCCTTCCTGCCGGGCGACCTCGGCACGCAGCGCGCTCAACTGCACCTCCAGGCCCGCAAGCGCCCGCTGTCGCCGTTCGACGAGTTGGCGCAGCTCGGTGAGCCACACCGCCGCTTCACCCGCATCCGGCGCATCGAGCGCCCGGCACAGCCGGGTCAGCACGTCCAGGCCGACCCCCGCCTCGAAGGCGGCCCGCACGAAGCACAGTCGCTGCAAGGCGGCGTCATCGAACAGGCCGTAGCCACCCGTGGTGCAGGCGACTGGCCGCAGCAATCCGCGCAGCAGGTAGTCGCGCACGATATGCACGCTCACCCCGGCATCAAGGGCCAGCCGGGACACCGTGTAGGCGTTCATCGAACACCTCCTTTTGGTCGGTTCACGGCAATGCATATACCGTTTCGCCGAGTTCAATCCGCGCGCTGCGAATCCGATGCCGGTGCCGTAGAACATTGGGTCGATATCCGATCACGGTGTCCTAGATGACATGGTCTGCAACAGATGTCGATTAAACTCCTGGCCCAAGCCGAAAGCCTCGTGGACACTGACGATCGCCAATCCTTCCAATCCTTGATGCTTGGAGGCCCAGTCTTCCGCCGTCGGGACAGATGCAAAGAAATGTACATGGCAACAGAAGGACTGACGAACGTCGGCTGCTTCCTGCGGCAATACCAAGGACACCGCCATGCCGGCAGGTTCGACAGCCTGTATCTCGCTGGGTGAAACCGTGAGTGAAACGGGTGCTCCGGTTGCAGCGCAATGCGATGAGACGCGAGCTGTACGGCCGATCAGCGCCGGAAATATCAAGGTGTCCAGCGCGCACCAGGCATACAGACGGCGGTCGTCAATTTCAAAGACATACGAAGTCTCGCGCAAGGTGAGGCCGTAGCCGATGATGTTCCCATCTTTGTCATATTCGGTACTGGTGGCCTGTTCGAGTACGGCGGCCACTCGCTCAGCGGGCCAGTCGAGAATCCCGGCAAGTGTCGTTCGTGAAACCGGACGCCCCTTGGCGAGTTCCCGCAGTAGCGGGACCAAGAGATCCGCAGTACCATTGGTACGATTGACCGAAGTGAGACGTTCTAAAATATATGGGGCGAGCTTCATGGTTCCATCTCCTTTCATCCTGCGCAGCAGGACAATTGTTTGACATCCTTGGTGAAGGTCTGCGCCGCGAGCTTCAGCCCCTCGACCATCGTCAGGTAGGGGAACAACTGGTCAGCCAGTTCCTGTACGGTCATGCGGTTACGGATCGCGAGCACCGCCGTCTGGATCAGCTCGCCCGCTTCCGGGGCCACTGCCTGTACCCCAATGAGTCGTCCGCTACCTTCCTCGATTACCAGCTTGATAAAGCCGCGTGTGTCGAAGTTGGCGAGCGCACGCGGCACGTTATCCAGTGTTAGCAGGCGGCTGTCGGTCTCGATCCCGTCGTGGTGCGCTTCCGCCTCGCTGTAGCCCACAGTGGCGACCTGCGGATCGGTGAACACCACCGCCGGCATCGCGGTCAGATTGAGCGTAGCGTCTCCGCCGGTCATGTTGATGGCCGCACGGGTGCCGGCGGCCGCTGCCACATAGACGAATTGCGGCTGGTCAGTGCAGTCTCCTGCGGCATAAATGTGTGGCGTACTGGTGCGCATGCCCTTGTCAATGACGATGGCTCCCTGCGCATTGACGGCGACACCCGCCGCTTCCAGCGCCAAGCTGCGCGTGTTCGGCGTGCGGCCGGTAGCGACCAGCAACTTGTCGGCGCGCACTTCGCCGTGCCCTGTGGTCAGCACGAATTCGCCGTCCGCATAGGCGACCTGGCTGGCTTGCGTGTGTTCCAGAACCTTGATTCCTTCGGCACGAAAGGCGGCTGTGACGGCCTCACCGATGGCCGGGTCTTCGCGGAAGAACAGTGTGCTGCGCGCCAGGATCGTGACCTGGCTGCCCAGCCGGGCGAAGGCTTGCGCCAGTTCCAGCGCCACCACCGACGATCCGATCACGGCTAGGCGTTCGGGAATGGTGTCACTCACTAGGGCCTCGGTAGATGTCCAGTACGGCGTGCCTTTCAAACCAGTGATGGGCGGAATGGCCGGACTGGCACCAGTGGCGACCAGGCAGCGATCGAACACCACGACGCGCTCGCCGCCATCGTTCAAACGGACGGTAAGGCTTTGGTCATCCTTGAAACGCGCTTCACCATGCAGAACGGTGATGGCCGGGTTGCCATCCAGGATGCCTTCATACTTGGCGTGGCGCAGCTCATCGACGCGCGCCTGCTGCTGGGCCAGTAGTTTGCTGCGGTTAATCGCCGGCACAGTAGCCGCGATGCCATCGTCGAACGGACTTTCACGGCGCAGATGCGCAATGTGGGCGGCACGGATCATGATCTTGGACGGTACGCAGCCGATGTTGACGCAGGTGCCGCCGATAGTACCGCGCTCGATCAGCGTGACTTTCGCGCCTTGCTCGACGGCCTTCAAGGCCGCCGCCATCGCCGCGCCGCCGCTGCCGATCACGGCCACGTGCAGCGCCGGCTCGCCGCCTTCATGCTTCGTGTCGCCACCGAGCCAGCCCAGCGCCTTATCCAACAGGCCGGTAGGCTTGTTCGGCGTGTCGGCGAGCCGTGCGCGGTAGCCGAGCGCGGCCACTGCGGCTACCAGAGGGGGCAAGTTCACGCCCGCGTCCGCCTCGATTTCGGCCTGCCGCTGCGCATAGGACACCGAGGCCGAGCGCACGCCGGGCACGTTTTTCAGGGCCTGCTGGACGTGCTCGGCGCACGACGTGCAGGTCATGCCTTCGATGTGAAGGGTGATCGCTTCGGCCATGACAGTGCCCTCACTGCTTGACGCTGGAGGGGTAGCCCGCGTTTGCGGTGGCCTTGGTCAAGGCGTCGGCATTGGTCTTCGCGTCGTCGAAGGTGACGACGGCTTCCCGCTTCTCGTAACTGACCTCGGCCTTTTGCACGCCGTCCACCTTGGTGAGTGCCTTCTTTACTGTGATCGGGCACGCGGCGCAGGTCATGCCGGGCACCGACAGGGTAACGGTCTTGGTGGCGGCCCAGGCGGGCGTGCTCAGGGCGGCGGCCAGGGCGATCAGGGTGGCGAGTTTCTTCATGGCAATTCTCCTTTCAATAGAACAGCGGCAGGATGTAGGGGAAAGCGAGGGCAACCAGAACCAGGGCGGCCACGACCCAGAAAATCACCTTGTAGGCCGTCCGCACTTGGGGCACGGCGCAGACGTCGCCCGGCTTGCAGGCATGGGCCGGTCGGAAGATGCTGCGCCAGGCGAAGAACAGCGCGACGAGTGCCGCGCCGATGAAGATCGGCCGGTACGGCTCCAGCACGGTCAGGTTGCCGATCCACGCGCCCGAGAAGCCGAGCGCGACCAGGACGAGGGGGCCGAGGCAACAGGCCGAGGCGAGGACGGCCGCGATGCCGCCGGTCGCCAGTGCGCCGCGGCCGTTCTTGGGTTCCGACATAAGGTTCTCCTTCCGGGACTTCGCTTGATGCTGTAACGTTACTTCCGTAGTCAACTACGGAGTCAAGCACCATGGAGAACGCTCAAGAGAATCTGACCATCGGGGCCTTCGCCAAGGCCGCCGGGGTGAACGTGGAGACGATCCGCTTCTATCAGCTCAAGGGCCTACTGCCCCAGCCGGAGCGGCCCTACGGGGGGTCGTTTGCGGGAGAGGGCGAAATCCTACGCTAAGGCTTTGGCCAACGATATTCTCCGGTAAGATTGATGTGTTCCCAGGGGATAGGAGAAGTCGCTTGATATCTAGTATGACGTCTGTCGCACCTGCTTGATCGCGGCCGCGATAGCTAGATCGCGTTGCTCCTCTTCTCCATCCGCGTTCCAAGCTGCGGAAAGGCACCCATAAGCGTACGCCTGGTCGAGCAGGCGACGCGGATCGACGTCCAGCGCACGAGAGAATGCGTCCGCCATCTGTGCAATGCGTCTAGGATCGAGACAAAGGTCGTCTCTGTCAGCCGGATCGTAGAACATATTGGCGGCGCCAAAGCCCACTTCACCGACCAGACCGACGGGATCTATCACCAGCCAGCCGCGACTGGAGAACATGATGTTTTCATGATGCAGATCGCCATGTAGCCCACGCAGTTCCGAGGCATTGCTCATCATTTGATCGGCTATAATCGCCGCGTGGACGTAGTCAGTTTGACAACCTGCGTTTTGATCATCGCGCGCCCGCTGAAACAAAGCTGCAAAGCGATCCCGGATCGGGAGAAGGGCAGAAGGCAGGGGTTCCTCAGATGCGGCATACAGCTTCGCCATTAGTTCCGCTGCAATTTCGGTCGCCTGGTAGTCGCCGTGCTCGGCAACGATGTGAGAGAGCATTCGCTCCCCGGCATATTCGAGCAACATCAGATTGTTCTCACGACCGAGCAACCGGACTGCTCCCCTCCCATTGCGCCATACCAGATAGTCGGCCCCGCGCAGTTCATCAGCAATGTCTTCTATAGGTTTCAATCCCTTGACGATTGCAGGAGTCCCGTCTGGCAATGAAACTTTCCAAACGAGGCTGGAAAAGGTGTCCGCAATGAGAACAGGTTGCGAAACGTGCCAATGAGCAGGAAAAACAGGCGGCATGAACATCAACCCCAAGTCAGAGGGTCCAATCGCAGATAGAAGGCAAGGCGTTCGCGGTCGGGGGCTTCGATCCCCAATACATTGAATAGGACAGCGAAGGCGCGCTCTGCTTCATCTGGCGCTGCCCAGTTCTCTTCGGCGTTAGCAATCATGAGTGCCAAATCGGCATAGCGATCTGCTGTTCCGAGCCGCCCAAGGTCGATCAGACCCGTGCATTGAAGAGTTTTAGGGTCCACCATGAAGTTCGGCATGCAGGGATCACCATGGCAAACAACCATATCGGTGCGCTCTTGGTCGAGCCGCACCGGTAGCTCTCGTTCGACACGAGCCAAAAGATCGAGCTGCGGCGTACTCTTGTCCTCGTCCGGTAAGAAGTCGGGATTGACGGCATTGCGGGACACCACATCAACGGCGCGTCCGAACATTCGCGACAGCCTGCGCTCAAACGGACATTGATCAACCGATAGGCTGTGAACAGCGCCAAGTTGCTGCCCCATTGACGGCCACGCTTTGAGCAAATCCGCTCCAGACAGATCAGCCGCCGGTACTCCCGGAATTGCCGTTATCACCAAGCATGCACCCTCCTGTTCCTCCTGCCAGTTGATCACCTCGGGGCAAGCCACACCTCGACCTTTGAGCCAAATGAGGCGGTCACGCTCTCCAGCGAGCTCACCGCGGCGGGAAGCAGGTGCGATTTTCGCGAAGGCATGCCCGTCACCACGTCGAAAAACAAAATCACCAGATTCTCCGCCTCTGACAGGCAACCAGTCAGAATGCGATTCACCAAAAAAAATATTAGTTCGATTCAATGGAGGTTCCTTCAGTTTTCTGATGAAGCGCGGAGGTGGCTCAACCTGCGAAAAGAAACGAGTTGCTACGTAAGTCCGAGAACATGCTTTCCATGGTCTCTGAGCTCGCCTTTGGGACCGACATATCGGTAGAGAGTGACGCGCTCGATGCCGAGTTCCTTGCAGAGATCGGAAACTGAAGTATCGCGCTGGGCCATGGCGGCTTGCGCGAGACGCACCTGAGCTTTGGTGAGCGCGAATTTTCGTCCGCCCTTGCGACCGCGCGCTCTCGCGGAGGCGAGACCCGCCATGGTGCGCTCTCGGATCAGATCCCGCTCGAACTCGGCCAAGGTGGCGAAGATTCCGAACACCATGCGACCGGACGCAGTCGTGGTGTCGATCTGAGCGCCCTTTCCAGTCAGAACCCGCAGGCCGATCTTGCGGTCTGACAGCTCCTTCACCGTGTTGACCAGATGGGCAAGCGATCGTCCGAGGCGATCGAGCTTCCAGACCACCAGCACATCGCCGTCACGCAATGACTTGAGGCAGGCAGTCAAGCCAGGGCGATCATCACGACCGCCGGAAGCAAGATCATCATAGATATTGTCCCGTTCGACACCTGCGGCGCGCAAGGCGTCGTGCTGCAGGTCGAGAGACTGCGAGCCATCGGCTTTGGAGACGCGGGCATATCCGATCAGCATGTATCACAAACGTTGGTTTGAGGCGGCGCTTCGGCCACGATTGCATTGACCTCTGGAAATGTATCTCAACCAGCTTCATAAACAAAGCGTCTTGAACGCTATCAGATTTTGAAAAAGGAACATGTATGCCGCGTCGCGTCACTCTAACCGATCGGCAGAAAGACGCGCTGTTGCGCTTGCCGACTTCACAGACGGATTTGCTCAAGCACTATACGCTGAGTGATGAAGACCTTGGGCATATCAGGCTGCGTCGGCGCGCTCACAACAGGTTCGGCTTCGCCCTGCAATTGTGTGTCCTGCGCTATCCCGGCCGGGTGCTGGCTCCAGGCGAACTGATCCCTGCAGAGGTCATCGAATTTATCGGAGCGCAGCTTGGCCTGGGTGCCGACGATCTCGTAGACTATGCTGCCCGCGAGGAAACACGGCACGAGCATCTTGCCGAGTTACGGGGGCTCTACGGCTTCCGCACCTTCTCCGGACGTGGTGCGAGCGAGCTGAAGGAATGGTTGTTCCGAGAAGCCGAGATGGCGGTGTCGAACGAGGATATCGCCCGTCGCTTCGTAGCCGAGTGCCGACGCACCCGCACTGTCCTTCCCGCGACATCCACGATCGAGCGGCTTTGTGCCGCGGCTCTCGTCGATGCCGAGCGACGCATCGAGACGAGGATCGCCAGTCGGCTGCCTATGTCGATCCGAGAACAGTTGCTGGCATTGCTCGAGGAGACGGCTGATGATCGGGTGACCCGTTTTGTGTGGCTGCGCCAGTTCGAGCCTGGCTCGAACTCTTCGTCGGCCAACCGGCTGCTCGACCGGCTCGAATATCTGCAACGCATCGATCTCCCCGAGGATCTGCTTGCCGGCGTTCCTGCCCATCGGGTGACTCGTCTGCGCAGGCAGGGTGAAAGGTATTATGCCGACGGCATGCGCGATCTCCCGGAGGACAGGCGGCTTGCGATCTTGGCTGTTTGCGTCTCGGAATGGCAGGCGATGTTGGCCGACGCAGTGGTCGAAACCCACGACCGGATCGTCGGCCGTCTCTACCGTGCTTCGGAGCGTATTTGCCATGCAAAGGTCGCAGACGAAGCGGGGGTGGTGCGTGACACCCTGAAATCCTTCGCCGAGATCGGGGGCGCCCTGGTCGATGCACAGGATGATGGCCAGCCGCTGGGCGATGTCATCGCGAGTGGGTCAGGGTGGGACGGCTTAAAAACCCTTGTTGCAATGGCAACCAGGCTGACCGCCACCATGGCCGACGATCCGCTCAATCATGTGCTCGACGGTTATCACCGCTTCCGCCGATACGCTCCACGCATGTTGCGCCTGCTCGATCTGCGAGCTGCGCCCGTTGCACTGCCGCTTCTGGAAGCGGTGACGGCCCTTCGTACCGGTTTGAACGATGCCGCGATGACCAGCTTCTTGCGGCCCAGCTCGAAATGGCATCGCCACCTTCGGGCCCAGAGGGCTGGCGACGCTCGCCTATGGGAGATCGCGGTGCTGTTCCATCTGCGCGATGCGTTCCGCTCCGGAGATGTCTGGCTTACTAGGTCCCGGCGCTATGGCGATCTGAAACACGCACTCGTTCCGGCACAATCCATCGCGGAAGGCGGTCGTCTCGCTGTGCCATTGCGGCCGGAGGAATGGCTGGCAGACCGGCAAGCTCGCCTCGACATGCGGTTGCGCGAGCTTGGCCGTGCCGCTCGCGCAGGCACGATCCCGGGCGGGTCGATTGAAAACGGCGTTCTGCATATCGAGAAACTCGAAGCCGCCGCGCCGACAGGCGCCGAAGATCTGGTGCTCGATCTCTACAAGCAGATCCCGCCCACGCGCATCACCGATCTCCTGCTGGAGGTGGATGCGGCGACCGGCTTCACCGAAGCGTTCACCCATCTGCGCACAGGAGCACCCTGCGCTGACCGGATCGGGCTAATGAACGTTATCTTGGCGGAAGGGATCAACCTCGGCTTGCGCAAAATGGCGGATGCGACAAACACCCACACCTTCTGGGAATTGATCCGCATTGGACGGTGGCATGTCGAGGGCGAAGCCTATGACCGGGCGCTGGCCATGGTGGTCGAGGCACAGGCAGCGTTACCCATGGCCCGGTTCTGGGGCATGGGCACGTCGGCTTCGAGCGACGGACAGTTCTTCGTCGCTACAGAGCAAGGTGAGGCCATGAACCTGGTCAACGCGAAATATGGCAATACCCCGGGCCTGAAAGCCTATAGCCACGTCTCCGACCAATATGCGCCGTTCGCAACCCAGGTGATTCCTGCAACGGCAAGCGAAGCGCCTTACATCCTCGATGGCCTGCTGATGAACGATGCTGGACGCCATATCCGCGAGCAGTTCACCGACACGGGCGGCTTCACCGATCACGTCTTTGCCGCATGTGCCATTCTCGGCTACCGGTTCGCTCCGCGCATCCGCGACCTGCCATCCAAACGGCTCTACGCGTTCAATCCGTCGGCCGCCCCGGCGCACCTGCGAGCGTTGATCGGCGGAAAGGTCAACCAAGCCATGATCGAGCGCAATTGGCCCGACATCCTGCGCATCGCCGCCACCATTGCTGCCGGGACCGTCGCGCCAAGCCAGATTCTGCGGAAACTCGCCTCCTATCCGCGGCAGAACGAGCTCGCGACAGCCCTGCGGGAAGTCGGTCGCGTCGAGCGCACCCTGTTCATGATCGACTGGATTCTGGATGCCGAACTCCAACGGCGTGCCCAGATCGGGCTCAACAAAGGCGAAGCTCATCATGCGCTGAAGCGGGCAATCAGCTTCCACCGCCGCGGTGAAATCCGCGACCGTTCCGCCGAAGGCCAGCATTACCGCATCGCCGGCATGAATCTGCTCGCCGCCATCATCATCTTCTGGAACACCATGAAGCTCGGCGAGGTCGTTGCAAACCAGAAACGCGATGGAAAGCTGCTATCGCCCGATCTCTTGGCCCATGTTTCGCCGCTCGGATGGGAACACATCAATCTCACCGGAGAATATCGCTGGCCAAAGCCTTAGCGTAGGATTCCGCCCCCTCCCGCAAACGACCCCGGTGACGGGATTGGCAAGGTAGCCGGGTCCAGCCTGCACGCCGGCGTGGCGGCCAGGGCCGATGAACGCAAGAAGCTCGAACGGCTGTGCCGGTACATCAGCCGTCCGGCGGTATCCGAGAAGCGGCTGTCGTTAACACGAGGCGGCAACGTGCGCTACCAGCTCAAGACGCCGTACCGGGACGGCACCACGCACGTCATTTTCGAACCATTGGATTTCATTGCAAGGCTGGCCGCCCTGGTACCGAAGCC
>NZ_JAGKRK010000041.1:0-41871 GCF_017939325.1 Aeromonas sp. MaB10011B
AAAGCGGCTCAATGAATTGCTGAATTAACTGCTGCAACTTTCGTTGCTTTGGTCACTTCATCAGACATTGAAAATCAAAAATTGTTTTTGATGCTCGATGCTGTGAGTGCCCACACAGATTGCTTGATTCAAATTGTTAAAGAGCGACGCAGCTTTTGGCTGCTGCGGGAGTGGCATTCTACTCAACCGCCTTCTCGAGTCAAGCCTTATTTTCAAAGGCTTTTCGAGGTCACCGACCGGCTTGTTTACGTTGCCGCTTGCCCTGTCGATGGAGGCGCATTATAGGGAGCTAATTCGTTCTGGCAACCCCTCCCCTGCAATAAAATTGTAAAAATCGGCACTTTTTTAGTTATTCATATCCAAACACAGCTTTTATACAAACTTATCCACAGAAACCGGTGTCGTCTTGCTAGAATGGCCGAAAACAAGGAGGCCAAGATGGACTTGCGACTGAGACCTTACAAGGGAAAACGCCCGCAACTGGGCAAACGGGTATATGTCGATCCCTGCGCCACCCTAGTGGGGGATATCCAGCTGGGTGACGATGCCAGCATCTGGCCCATGGTGGCCGCCAGAGGGGACGTCAACCATATCCGCATCGGTGCCCGCAGCAATATCCAGGACGGCACAGTGCTGCACCTGACCCGCAAGAGTGCCAGCAACCCCGGCGGCTATCCGCTGCTGATAGGTGAGGATGTCACGGTCGGTCATAAAGCCATGCTGCACGGTTGCACCATAGGCGACCGGGTGCTGGTCGGCATGGGTGCCATCCTGCTGGATGGGGTGATCGTTGAAGACGATGTGATGATCGGGGCGGGCAGCCTGGTGCCACCAGGCAAGCGGCTCGAGGCCGGCTTTCTTTATATGGGCAATCCCGTCAAGCAGGCCCGCCCTCTCAAGCCGGCCGAGATCGCCTTCCTGAAGACCTCGGCCGACAACTATGTGCTGCTCAAGGATGAATACCTGCAAGAGGCCTGACCCTGCAGCCACAAACAGGAAGCCCGGCATCATGCCGGGCTTCTCTTCTTATATAGCTATGTGACCATCAGGCAGGATCAGTGGGCCTGATCCCAGTTGTCACCGGTGCCCGCTTCCACCACCAGCGGCACATACAGTTCGGCCGCACCCGACATCTTCTCCTTGATGAGGCCGATGTACTCTTCCAGCTTCTCTTCGCGGATCTCGAACACCAGTTCATCGTGTACCTGCATCAGCATGCGGATCGACTGGTCTTCAATCCCACGGATCCAGTCATCCACGTTGATCATGGCGCGCTTGATGATGTCGGCGGCCGTACCCTGCATAGGTGCGTTGATGGCGGCCCGTTCGGCAGCTTTACGCAGACCGGCGTTACGGGACTTGATGTCCGGCAGATAGAGGCGGCGACCAAACAGGGTTTCGACATAACCCTGGGCCTCCGCCTGCTGGCGAGTGCGCTCCATGTACTCCAGCACCCCCGGGTAGCGCTCGAAGTAGAGATCCATGTACTTCTGCGCTTCGGCGCGACCGATACCCAGCTGCTTGGCCAGACCGAAGGCGCTCATGCCGTAGATGAGACCGAAGTTGATCGCCTTGGCGCTGCGACGCATGTCGCTGGTCACCGCATCGAGCGCGACGCCGAATACCTCGGCGGCGGTCGCCTTGTGGATGTCCTTGCCCTCGGCAAAGGCGGTCAGCAGCCCCTTGTCACCGGAGAGGTGGGCCATGATGCGCAGCTCGATCTGGGAGTAATCCGCCGCCACCAGCTTGTAACCGGCGCACGGAATGAAGGCCTGCCGAATGCGGCGCCCCTGTTCGTTGCGCACCGGAATGTTCTGCAGGTTGGGGTCGGTGGACGACAGTCGACCGGTCGCCGCCACCGCCTGGTGATAGGAGGTGTGCACCCGCCCGGTCTGCGGCTTGATCATCAGCGGCAGCTTGTCGGTGTAGGTGGACTTGAGCTTGGCCAGGCCACGGTGCTCCATCAGCAGACGCGGCAGCTCATAGGTCTCCGCCAGCTCGGCCAGCACCTCTTCCGCAGTGGATGGCGCTCCCTTGGGGGTCTTTTTGATGATCGGCAGCCCCAGCTTGGTGAAGAGGATTTCACCCAGCTGCTTGGGCGAGGAGAGATTGAACTCCTGCCCGGCCAGCTCGTGGGCCTGTTTCTCCAGCTCTGCCAGACGCACTTCGATCTCCTGGCTCTGCTGGTGCAGCAACTTGGGCTCGATGGTGGTACCGAGTCGCTCCATCCGTGCCAGCACCGGCAGCAGCGGCAGTTCGATCTCGCTGAACACCTTGGCAAGGCCCGGCTCGGCAGAGAGCTTGCCCCACAGCGCCTGATGCAGACGCAGGGTGATGTCGGCATCTTCCGCCGCGTAAGGGGCCGCCTGCTCCAGCTCGATCTGATTGAAGGTGAGCTGCTTGACCCCCTTGCCGGCGATCTCTTCGAACGAGATGGTTTCGGCATTCAGATATCTGCGAGCCAGGGAATCCATGTCGTGGCGGCTGGCGGTGGAGTTGAGCACATAGGATTCGAGCATGGTGTCGTAGGCGATGCCCTGCAGCTCGATACCATGATTGAGCAGCACGTTGCGATCGTACTTGAGGTTCTGCCCCACCTTGAGACGGGCCGGATCTTCCAGCAGCGGTTTGAGCTTGCCCAGCACCACGGCCTCGGTCAGCTGTACCGGCGCCCCCAGATAGTCGTGGCCGAAGGGCACGTAGGCCGCCTTGCCCGGCTCGATGGCAAAGGAGACGCCAACGACGCGCGCTTCCATATAGTCGAGACTGGTGGTCTCGGTGTCGAAGGCAAACAGCGGCGCCGCCTGCAACCGTGCCAGCCACTCGTCGAATTCGGCCTCATCCAGGATGCAGCGATAGTCGGTTTCGATGGCGGCTGCCGGGGCGGCGCCTTCCTCATCACTTTCGGCTTCGCTCTCCTCAGCGCCACCGGACTCCAGCTCTTTGATCAGGTTGCGCAGCTCATACTCGCGATAGACCGCCAGCAGAGCCTCTTTGTCGATGGGGCCAAGCTGCAACTCTTCCAGGCTCTGTTCCAGCGCCACGTCGGTCTTGATGGTGGCCAGCACATAGGAAAGGCGCACCTGCTCTTCCTGCTCGCGGAACTTGTCGGCGAACGCCTTGGAGCCACGGAAGCCGAGCGCCGCCACCTTGTCGAGGTTGGCGGCGATCTCGTCGATGCTGCCTATCCCCTGCAACAGAGCCAGTGCGGTCTTCTCGCCGACACCTGTCATGCCGGGAATGTTGTCCACCTTGTCCCCCATCAGCGCCAGGTAATCGATGATGAGCTCGGGCGGTACGCCGAACTTCTCGATCACCCCTTCCCGATCGGTCTTCACATCCTTCATGGTGTCGATCAGGGTGACATGGTCGGAGACCAGCTGCGCCATGTCCTTGTCGCCGGTGCTGATGAGCACAGGCAACTGTTTCTCGGTCGCCTGACGGGCCAGGGTGCCGATCACGTCGTCAGCCTCCACCCCTTCGACCATCAGGAAGGGGAAACCCATTGCCTTGATCATCTGGTGGATAGGGACGACCTGGCTGCGCAGATCGTCCGGCATGCTGGCGCGTGTTGCCTTGTATTCGGGATAGATGTCGTCGCGGAAGGTCTTGCCCTTGGCGTCGAACACCACGGCCACGTGGCAGTCGGGGTACTGCTTGCGAAGGCTGCGCATCATGTTGGCCATGACACGGACGGCGCCGCTCGGCAAGCCGGTCGAGGTGCGCAGATCGGCCTGCTGCGAGGCAAAGAAGGCGCGGTAAAGATATGAAGAGCCGTCGACCAGAATAAGAGGATTGCTAGAGGCCATGAAAATCGTCCTGCCAAGAATAAACAGCCGCTAGGATGCCACAGGGCCCGCACCACACCAAGGGGACTCCCACCATCACCCCGGCGCACCGGTGGGGCATATTGCTGTGGATAACTCTGTGCTCAAAAATGGCACCATTGCATCACTGCCGTGACAAAGCTGTGGATTAAAACAAAAAATATCTTTTAAAACATTGTGTTGAGAACATGAAAACTCAACATGACACACTCATCATGATCTCGATCAATGTGGAAAAAAATTCAAGGGGGGTACTGAGGCAGGATCCAAAACGAAACAATCCTAGCACAGGGAGATGACTTGACCAGCGGAGGTCGAACGATAACCATACAAAAGTACAACAATCTACCCTGGCTCACATTTTCAACAACGAGGAGTCTGTCATGAAAAAAGTGGCCGTGATCTTGAGTGGTTGTGGCGTGTTTGACGGCGCCGAAATCCACGAGGCCGTCATCAGCCTGCTGGCGCTGGCCCGTCAGGGAGCATCCGTTCAATGCTTCGCCCCCAATGTCCCTCAGCTTCATGTCATCAATCACCTGACCGGCGAGGTCAACGAGGGAGAGAGCCGCAACGTGCTGGTCGAGGCGGCCCGCATCTGCCGCGGCCAGATCAGGGATGTGGCTGAACTGGATGCAGCTGACTTCGACGCCCTGCTGGTGCCGGGCGGCTTCGGCGCCGCCAAGAACCTGTGTGACTTCGCCATCAAGGGCGCAGAATGCCGCATCCAGCCGGATGTGCTGAAGGCCTGCCAGAGCTTTGCCAGAGCAGGCAAACCGGCCGCCTACATCTGTATCGCACCGGCCATGATCCCGCTCATCTATGGGGCAGGCACCCTGGCCACCATTGGCAACGACGAGGGCGCCGCCAACGCCATCGAAGCCATGGGTGGCAGTCATCTCGACTGCCCGGTGAGCGAGTTCGTGGTGGATCAGGAGCGCAAGGTCATCTCCACTCCTGCCTACATGCTGGCCAACAATATTGTGGAGGCGGCGGACGGCATCGAGAAGACCGTCAAACAGCTGCTGGCACTCTGATTGTCCGGCAGACCAAAACAAGCGGGCCGCTCAAAGAGCGGCCCGCTTTCATTCCGGTCAATCTAGACGGGATCAGATGGCATCGCCCATCTGGTCCATCTTGCCCAGCAGGGCACGCAGACGCTCTTGCCAGGCAACGTGCTCATTGCGCAGTTGGTGGTTTTCGTCTTGCAGCTTGCTGTTCTGCTCTTTCAGCTCGTCCAGCTCCATCTTCAGCAAGGAGATGTTGTCGACGGCGGATTGTACTTTGGATTCGAGTTGCTCAAGGACTTCTAGTGACATATGCATACCTGTATGTTCAATTGCGATGCCCCACAGAGGGCGATTCAAGCGCGTGGAGCCAGCATACCCTGATGCGCTCGGCACAAACAAGCCAGCACGTTGCAAAATGCGCCCTGCGGCCCGGTATTGCTTAAATATGCGTCGGTTTTTCTCGCAGGCAGCAGGAACCTCGATCCCGGGCGTCCGCCGTGGCACAACCCGCCCTCCTGCCGATGCCGCCATCAGCCATGCAAGGCGATGAAGCCCCCCATCATCAGACAGGCCACGGCGTACATCAGCAGGCCGTAGAGCAGGTTCCAGCGCAGCAGCAGCCCGGCGCTCAGGTTGTAGCGGGACGCCAGCGCCAGATTGGAGCCGGAGAGCGGGCTCGTCCCGGTCGCCAGCCCCCACCCCATGAGGAAGCACATGCCAAGCAGGCTGGGATCCGGTGCCAGCGGCCAGAGCAGCGGCGCCACCCCCGAGATGCTGATGAGAGGATGCACACCCACTATGGCCACCAGGAAGATCAGCAGCAGGGTCAGGCAGGCTTCCAGCCAGCCGAAGTGGTTGAACAGCGGCAGGCCGTGGCCACTGCCAAAGTCCAGTACTGACAGCGCGCTGTTGATGCCAGCCGCCAGCAGGCCGGCCCCCAGAAACAGCACAAGCTGGCCACCGATGGCCGGGAAGCGCTCCACCACCTGGCGCTTGAGAGCAGCCCCTCGCCCCACTTGCGGCATGAACAGCAAGGCCAGCAAGGGCGCCACCAGGGCGATCACCGCCAGAATGCTGAGTCCGGGCCAGAAACGGTGGATCACCAGCACCAGCAGTGCAAGGGTCACCGGTAGCCCCAGGGTCTGGAGCCGCAGCGGATAGCCTTCAAAGGTCTCCACACCGAGTCGCTCTACCTGCCAGGCCGTCAGCCCCATGGCCAGCAAGGCCGCCAGTATGCCAAAAGGCAGTATGCTGCCCAATTGCAGACCCGGTGCATAGGTGAGGGCCACCGCCATGGCGACGAAGAAGGGGGACCAAAATGCAGCCGCACAGAAGATCCGGCTCAGCACCATGACCTGACGCCGCTCCAGCGTCCCGTTGCGCTCCAGCCGATCGCCGATGATGAAGAGCACCGAAAGATTGATGACGGCCCCCAGCAGATTGAGGCTGGCCATGGTGCTCCACAGCCCCTTGCGACCGGACCAGGAGGCGGTGCCGGTCAAGAGGCCGGAAGTAGCCAGATTGAGGGTGCTCACTGCGGCAAACATGGTCAGCATGTTGATGTTCGGCAAGAGCCAGTCACCTGGGCTGAGGCTGGCACCTCGCCACCAGGAAAAGAGCAGCAGCAGGAGCGCCGCGCCGTAGAGGGCCAGCGCCTGGCGCCGTGCGGCCCCCACCAGCCAGGGCCAGGTGAGCAGGGAGGCGGCCCAGGCCGCGATGGCGGCGGGCCAGGGGGAGAAGTCCAGATAAAGGTGCAGCAGGTTGAGCAGCCACATCCCCAAGATCAGAAAGCCTGACCAGCGCTTGACCATACAACGGCCTCGGTCAGGGGATCAGAGGCACTGATCCATGTCCAGGGAAGGTTTGTCGCACTCGGGGCGGCCCACAATCCTGGCGGGCACGCCAGCGACCGTGGTGTGAGGCGGCACCGGGTTGATCACCACGCTGCCGGCACCGATCTTGGCGCCGACGCCCACCTCGATGTTGCCGAGCACCTTGGCCCCCGCCCCTATCATCACCCCTTCCCGGATTTTGGGGTGACGATCGCCACTCTCCTTGCCGGTCCCCCCCAGAGTCACACTCTGAAGGATAGAGACGTCGTTCTCGATGACGGCGGTTTCGCCGACCACGATACCGGTGGCATGGTCAAACATGATGCCCTTGCCGATACGGGCGGCCGGGTGTACATCCACGCCGAACACCACGGAGATCTGGTTTTGCAGATAGAGCGCCAGGGCACGGCGTCCCTGACGCCACAGCCAGTTGGCCACCCGATACCCCTGAAGAGCATGGAATCCCTTGAGGTAGAGCAGCGGGGTGGAGAAGAGATCGACCGCCGGGTCGCGATCCTGCACCGCGCAGATGTCGGCGGCCACTGCGGCCAGCAGCTCGGGCTCGCTGCGCAGGGCCAGCTCGATCACTTCCCGCAAGGCGATGGCAGGCATGGTGGTGCTGTCGAGCTTGTTGGCGAGCTGGAAGCTCAGCGCCGAGCGCAAATCCCGGTGATTGAGAATGGTGGAATGAAAGAAGCTGGCCAGCATGGGCTCCTGGGCCGCCATGCTCTGCGCTTCCTGCTGAATTTTTTGCCAGGTTCTGGCAACCAGATCATCCATGTTGCAGCCTACTGTTGTTCAGGGTGAGTGCTTTGTCGTTCTTTTGTCAGCACCGAGATGGGGTCCATGTGAATGATCACATCCATCCGCTCGAAGGCCTGGCGGACGGCCAGTTCAGCCTCGTCGGCTATCTGATGGGCCCTGACCAGAGGCAGTTGATCATCGAGTTCCAGATGCAACTGTACGAAACGGGTCGGCCCGGATTGGCGGGTACGCAGGTCATGTACGCCATGCACCCCCTCTACGGCACAGCAGAGGGCCATTATTCTCGCTTGTTCCTCCTCTGGCAACTGACGATCGAGCAGGGCCTGCACAGATTCGTAGCCGATATGGACAGCCCCCCACACCAGGAACAGACCGATCAGAATGGCAAACAGGCCGTCGGCCCAGTACCACCCCTGCCCCGCCAGCACCAGTGCCACCAGCACGCCGCCATTGAGCAGCAGGTCGGAACGGTAGTGCAGCATGTCGGCCTTGATGGCCACACTGTTGGTCTTGCGGATGACAAAGCCCTGGAAGCTCACCAGCAACAGGGTCAGCACGATGGAGCCGACGCTGACCCAGATCCCCGCCTCCAGGCGCACCACGGGCACCTGATTCAGCATCGACGAGATGCCGTGCATCACCAGCAGCAGGGCGGACCCCGAGATGAAGGCCGACTGCACCAGACCCGCCAGGGACTCCGCCTTGCCGTGGCCGAAGCGATGCTCTTCGTCGGCAGGGGCCAGCGCATAACGGATGGCCAGCAGATTGATGAGAGAGGCGCTGATGTCCATGAAGGAATCGGTCAGGGATGCCAGCAGGCTGGATGAATCCGTCATCAGCCAGGCGATCAGTTTGCCCAGGATGAGCAGGGTGGCGGTGGTCACAGCGGCCATGCTGGCCAGGGTGACCCAGCGGGAATAGTGTTGGTGGCTCAAAACCGGCTTTCCTCCGACGCGTAAAAACTTATTATACCCTGACCCGGACGTCAGTTTGGCGTGCAAAATCAACAGAGTGACTCCCAGATGAACAAAATACTCCTGGTCGACGACGATCTCGAACTGACCCAGCTGCTCACCGAAATCCTGACCCTGGAGGGGTTTGAGGTCACCGTCGCCGAGGATGGGGAAGAGGGATTGCAGCGACTGGCAGAACAGGCATTCGACCTGGTGCTGCTGGACGTCATGATGCCCAGACTCAACGGTTTCGCGATGCTGACCCGGCTGCGCAAGACCCACGACACCCCGGTGTTGATGCTGACCGCCCGTGGCGACAGCCAGGATCGGGTCAACGGGCTGGAGGCCGGTGCCGACGACTATCTCGCCAAGCCGTTCGACGACAGGGAGCTGCTGGCCCGGGTGCGCGCCATCCTGCGTCGAACCCAGAGCCAGGCTCCCCAGCGCGGCGGCAGCTCGGAAGAGGTGCGCTTCATGGATCTGGTGCTGCAGCCCGGCCTGCAACAGGCTCGCTGCGACGATCAGTTGCTGGAACTCACCGCCACCGAGTTCGGCCTGCTGGAGTGCCTGCTGCGCAATCCGGGCCAGATCGTCAGCAAGGGCCTGCTCTCCGAGCAGGTGCTGGGCAAGAAGCTCGAACCCTTCGATCGGGCCATCGACATGCACCTGAGCAACCTGCGCAAGAAGCTGCCGGAGCGGGCTGACGGCCAGCCCCGCTTCAAGACAGTGCGGGGACGAGGCTACCTGTGGCTGGAGCAGGCATGAAATCGGCCCGCACCTTCAACGGCCTTTCCACCCAGATCTTCCTCTGGTTCTGGTTCATCCTGCTGCTGGTCGTGGCCGCGGTGGTAATCCTCCCCACCCTGGACCCCCGCAACATCATCCCGCTGCCGGCCCACGAGATTACCCGTCTCAACAACAACCTGGCGGCGCTGCAACGGGGCGCGGATCCCGAGCAGGATTTCGATCTGGCCAAGGCCATCGATGCCGCGGGCCTCTTGCCGGTGGACAACATCTATCTACGCGATGCCAAGGGGCAGATGCAGTCCAGCACCCGGCTGAGCAAGTTCGTGATCCGTTTCATGCTCGACTCGGACAACCCGGCCAAGCCCATGCTGGGCAGCGAACACCAGCGCGCCATCGCCGGCCCCTTCCAGATGGTCCATCACGGCCAGACCTATCACGTCTATTTCGGTCTGAATGTCGAAAACTCCTACCTGTTCCTCTTCATCCAGATCCTGGATCACCCCATCCAGATCCTGGGCATCGCCATGCTGGTCAGCACCCCGCTCTGTCTGTTGCTCGCCTGGCGCCTGACCCGCCCCATACTGCAGTTGCAGCAGTCGGTCTCCCAACTCGCCCAGGGCAACCTGGAAATACAGATCCCCAACCTGGGGCGGCGCGACGAGATAGGCCAGCTGGCCGAACATGTCAGTCGCATGGTCGATACCCTCAAGGACATGATCCAGAAGCAGAAGCAGCTGCTCTCCGACATCTCCCACGAGCTGCGCAGCCCCCTGACCCGCATCCAGCTCGCACAGGCGCTGATCCGCCGCAAGCAGGGGGACAGCGCCGAGCTGGCGCGCATCGAAGGGGAGATAGCCCGGCTCGACAAGCTGATAGGGGATCTGCTGGATCTGTCGCGGGTGCAGCAACATGTGGAGGCGCCAGTGACGCTGCCCCTGGCGGAGCTGCTGGAGCCCATCCTGGACGATGCCATGTTCGAGGCAAACCAGAACGGCAAACAGCTCAGGCTCCCTTCCCTGCCCGCCGAATCCCTCACCATGTGGCCGGAGCTACTGGCGCGCGCCCTGGAAAATCCCCTGCGCAACGCCCTCAAGTATGCCCGCGAGTTCATCAAGGTGGACTGGTACCGGGAGGGACGGGAGTGGGTGATGACCATACGGGATGACGGCCCGGGCGTGCCGGTGGAGCAGCAGCCCCGGTTGTTCCTGCCCTTCTTTCGGGTGGACGATGCCCGCAACGCCAAGACCGGGGGCACTGGTCTCGGCCTTGCCATCGCCGCCGAGGCGATCCAGCGTCATGGGGGGACCATCCGGGCCAGCAGCAATCAGCCGACCGGACTGGTCATCACCATCCGTCTGCCCATGCCCTGACCTCCCCCTTTTCATCGGCACGGGTGCTGGGTATGCTGGCGCCCGTTTCGCACCAGCCCAGGATCCTTCCATGCTCGATATAGTGCTCTACCAACCGGAAATCCCCCCCAACACAGGCAACATCATTCGCCTCTGCGCCAATACCGGCTACCGGTTGCACCTGATAGAGCCCCTGGGGTTCGAGTGGGATGACAAACGGGTCAAGCGGGCCGGGCTCGACTATCATGAGTTTGCCGACGTCAAGCGCTGGCCTGACTATGAGGCGTTTCTGGCGGCCGTCGCCCCCCAACGGGTCTTTGCCTGCACCACCAAGGGACGCACCGCCCACTCGGCGGCCCGGTTTGCCCCCGGTGACGCCCTGCTGTTCGGGCCCGAGAGCCGAGGCCTGCCCATGGAGATCATCGAGAGCCTGCCATTCGAGCAGCGGCTGCGCATTCCCATGCTGCCCCAGAGCCGCAGCATGAATCTGGCCAACGCCGTCGCGGTGTTCGTCTACGAGAGCTGGCGACAGTTCGACTATTCAGGCTCGCTCTGACCGCTGACGATATTGGCAAGGCGGCCAGAATTCAGACTGACTGCGCCGTCCCCTGCCCCGCCAGCAGCCGTCCATCACGCTCCAGTCGCCAGCAGAGCCAGCCCAGCGTCAGGCCACGACCGGCCATCAGGACACTCATGGCGGCCCACAGGGCCGCCACACCCCATCCCTGGCAGAGCCACCAGATGGGAAAGAAGCCGGCAAACACCGCCACCAGCATGCTGTTGCGCATTTCCCGGGCCCGGGTAGCGCCGATAAAGACCCCGTCCAGCAGGAAGCACCAGACCGCCAGCAGCGGCATGGCCACCAGCCAGGGGAGCTGACGTTGCGCCTCGGCGATCACCGCCGGTATGTCGGTAATGTGGCGGATGAGCCAGTGGCCCCCCAGGGCAAACGAGAGGGTGAATGCCAGGGAGATCAGCAGCGCCCAGCCCAGATTGAGGACGATGGCCTCCCGCAGCAGCGGCCGATCGCGCCGCCCGATGGCGCGCCCTACCATGGCTTCCACCGCATAGGCAAATCCATCCAGCCCGTAGGAAATCAGCATCAGGAAATTGAGCAGCACCGCATTGGCGGCCACCGCCACATCCCCCAGCCTGGCCCCCTGCAGAGTCATGAACACGAAGCAGAGTTGCAGGCAGAGGGAGCGGATGAAAATATCCCGGTTCAGGGCGAGCAGCCGCAGCAGGGCCGGCCACTGGCGCCAGCGCTGCCAGGCGTTGTGCCACACCCCGGGATCAAGTCGGCGCAGATGCCGGCTCACCAGCCAGACCCCCACCCCGAGCGTGCTGTAATCCGCCAGCAGGGAAGCTGCGGCCACCCCTTTCACCTGCCAGCCCAATCCCAGCACGAACCAGGCATCCAGCACCATGTTGACGAGATTGCCCAGGATCAGCAGCAGCATGGGGCTGCGTGCATCCTGCATGCCCAGCAACCACCCCATGATGACCAGATTGCACAAGGCCGCCGGGGCGCTCCAGACCCGCACCGACACATATTGACCGGCATAGGTCTGTACCTCGGAAGAGCCGCCGCCGAGGGCGATGATGGCAGGCAGGAACGGCAGCAACAGGAGCAACAGCGCCATGCCCAGTCCGATCGC
This sequence comes from Aeromonas sp. MaB10011B, assembly GCF_017939325.1. Classification (NCBI taxonomy): domain Bacteria; kingdom Pseudomonadati; phylum Pseudomonadota; class Gammaproteobacteria; order Aeromonadales; family Aeromonadaceae; genus Aeromonas; species Aeromonas sp. MaB10011B. Next base: position 12,139 of record NZ_JAGKRK010000041.1, read on the forward strand.
CAAGCCCAGGGCCCGCGCCAGGGTGTCGAGCTGCCCTTCGGCATGGGCTGCACCCTGAGCCTGGGCAGTCAGCCCTGTGGTGGACATGCGCAGGAAGCCAAGCAGCCAGAACAGCAGATTGATGAAGGTCGCACCGACCGACACGCCGCCGAGAAACCAGGCCTGGCCAAGATGACCGATCACCCAGGTGTCCACCAACCCCAGCAAGGGCGTGGTGACGTTGGAGAACACCATGGGCAGGGCCAGGGCGAAGACGGCTCTGTGGCGGCGAGGATCCTTCAGCCAGGCGGGAATCAGCATGGTGCGCGCCGGGATCACTCGCCAGCCAGCCGCACGATGCGCGCGAAGTCGGCCACCATGGCCTGCATGTCCACGTGGGGCACCTCATCCGGTGCCACTTTGGGTCGGAAGGTGGCCACCAGCTTCCCCTCGGGGTTGATCAGCACGATGGAGGCGGAGTGGTCGATCAGGTAGTCCTTGCGATCCCCTTCCACGATGGAATAGACCAGCCCCAGATTGCGGACCAGAGGAAAGAGGGCACTGTGAGGTGCTGTCGCCGCCTTGAACTCGGGCTCGAAGAAGGCGGTATAGCTTTTCAGGCGGGCGCTGTCATCCCGCTGGGGATCCGCCGAGATGAATACCACCTGGCTAGTGGGGGCTATCTTCTTCAACGCCGGATAGACGCTGCGCAGATCCGCCAGCGTGGTCGGACAGACATCCGGGCAGTAGGTGTAGCCGATGAACAGAAAGCTCCAGTGTCCCGTCAGGTTGGCAGGGGTAAAGGGCTGTGCATCCGCATCCGTGAGGGTAAACGGGTTGATGTCTCGCCCCGCCGGGTAGTAATCGGCCTGTTCCGGCACCGCGGGCTGACTCCAGTAATAAGCCGCCGCAATGGCGCCGATGAACAGCAACAGCAGCAGGTAAAAGCGTGGTTTAACCATATAAAACAAAGCCTTGATTATGTTAGAAGCCCTAGGGGCAAAACCGGTAGGGGTCATTGTAACCCGCACGCCCCCGCCGCTGGCTAGTCTTGCATCCCGGCGGGAAAGCGTCTGTGCCATGGATCAGCCGCATCGGCGCCAAAACAAGAGCCCCGCTCTGGCGGGGCTCTTGTCTGTACAGGAAGAGGGATCAGGGCCGCAGCCTGTGCTGCGGCTGGGCGCGTCTCAGGGGGACGCGCAGCGGGATGACGGGGGCAGTCCAGGGCTCATCCGGCAATCCGATGTCGTGATGACGGCGAAACAGACGAACCAGGCGGACAATCTTGTCTTTGGGGCACCCAAGCCAGATGGTCCAACCATCTCCCTTGTGATAGACCCAGAGCGCATAGAACCATGTCATCCGACTACCCTTGATGAATCGGGTGATGGAAGATGCGGGCGCTGCGGCCGGCACCGGATCCCACGGCGAGCTTGAAGCCATACCTGTCCTCCTTGCTCAACAGGTCACGCTGACGGGTCTCTTTGTCCCCAACGACGAACCAACCACGGCAGCGTACTGACTGTACGAGTCCCCAGTCTGAGGCGACTCTCCCTTCTGCGCACCGACTCGGCGATCATGCATCCCTGCCATGGCGTACTGCCCGGTGCGACTCCCCCTTCCCTGATCACCGACCATGACAGGGGCCTTATCAAAGGATATATCCGAAATGCATGTCGTGCGGCGAGACTGTGCGCACAGGAAGGAGAAGCGAAAAGGTGGGGAGGGAGATGCCATCGGCAGATGAAAATGAAGAGGCCTCCCGCAGGAGGCCTCTTCATCGCATCGGATGTTTACATCCAGTCGGCGTTGCGGATCACGCCGACCGCCAGGCCCTCTATGGTAAGGTGCTGACTGGCGAGATCCACCTCGATGGGGGAGAGCTCTTCGTTTTCCGGCAGCAGCCACACCTGGCTGCCCTTGCGCTGGAAGCGCTTGACGGTGACGTCTTCGTCCAGACGTGCCACCACGACCTGGCCGTTGCGTACCTCCTGGGTCTTGTGTACCGCCAGCAGGTCCCCGTCCATGATGCCGATGTTCTTCATGCTCATGCCCTGCACCCGCAGCAGGAAGTCTGCCCGCGGGTGGAACAGGGCGGGATCCACCTGGTAGTGGCTCTCGATGTGTTCCTGGGCCAGGATGGGTTCCCCGGCCGCCACCTTGCCAATCAGTGGCAGGCCGTTTTCTTCAGGCTGCACGTCCTCTTCTTCGAGCAGCAGACGAATGCCGCGGGACGTACCCGGCATGATCTCGATGACCCCTTTTTTGGCCAGGGCCTTCAGATGTTCTTCGGCCGCGTTGGCCGACTTGAAGCCAAGCTTCTGGGCAATCTCGGCGCGAGTCGGCGGCATGCCGGTCTCGTTCATGTTCGCCTTGATGAGCTCGAGTACTTCAGCCTGGCGAGGGGTAAGGGGTTTCATAGCATGGGCACCTGTCTTTTTATACAGCACACTGGCAGTATATACAGTGCTGGGGCCAAGGCAAGGCGCAACTGGCATTTGTCGCGACCCGACGCACATTTGTCCCTCCCCCTGCTCTGAAGTGCCGACTCATCGTACCTCTCGGCGACAAGCAGCCGGTGATTTGCTATGCTCACGCCGCATTTTTTTGGAGAGCAGACGCACATGTCCCTTGGACAGAAGATATCCAGAGCCATCCTGCAATGGCCGGTCAGCGGCTTGGTCAATCACAAGAGCCTGCCGGAAAACCCCATCACCGAGCTCAAGCTGGATCCGGCCAGACCCATCGTCTATGCCCTGAAGACCAGCTCGATCACCGACCTGATGACCCTGCAACAGTGCTGCGAGGATCTCGGCCTGCCCGGCCCCTTCACGCCGCTGGAGCTGAACGGTCAGCTGCTGCCACGCTACGTCTGTCTGGACCGTCCGCCTCCCCTGTTCGGCACGCGCAACAAGCCGCTCCCCTTCCTGCAGGAGTTCCACCAGCTGCTGGACCTGCACAAGCAGGATCCGGCGCTGGACATCCAGGTAGTACCCGTCACCCTGTTCTGGGGCCGCGCCCCGGGCCGGGAAGGCGAGGAGGCCTCCGGCTGGAACATCATCAGCAGCCTGGCGCCAAACCGCCTGAAGAAGGCGCTGATCGTGATCCTGAAAGGGCGCGAGAACCTGGTGCGCTTCTCCCCGCCCCTCTCCCTGCGCTACATGGCGGACAAGCACGGCACCGACGAGGCCATCGCCCACAAGCTGGCGCGGGTGGCCCGCACCCACTTCAGCCGCCAACAGCTGGCCGCCACCGGACCCAAGTTGCCGAACCGCAACCTGCTGTTCAAGCAACTGCTGGATTCGAGCGTGATCCAGCAGGCCATCGAGGAGGAGGCCAGACGGGAAGGGATCAGCCTGGAGAAGGCGCAAAAGCGTGCCCACGGCTACATGGACGAGATCGCCTCCAATTTTTCCTATCGGTTGATCCGCCTCGGCGAAAGCTTCCTCGGCTGGCTGTGGAACAAGCTCTATCGCGGCCTCTCGGTCAACGGAGCAGAGCAGGTGCGTCAGCTGGCCCAGGAAGGGCATGAGATCGTCTACGTCCCCTGCCATCGCAGCCACATGGATTACCTGCTGCTCTCCTACGTCATCTACCACCAGGGCATGGTGCCACCCCACATCGCGGCGGGCATCAACCTCAACTTCTGGCCGGCGGGCCCCATCTTCCGCCACGGCGGCGCCTTCTTCATCCGCCGCACCTTCAAGGGCAATCCGCTCTACAGCACGGTATTCCGGGAGTACCTCAACCTGCTGTTTGCCAAGGGCTACTCGGTGGAGTTCTTCACCGAGGGCGGGCGTTCGCGTACCGGTCGCCTGCTGCCCCCCAAGACCGGCATGCTGGCCATGACCCTGCAGGCCATGATGCGCGGGCTGGACAGGCCGGTGACCCTGGTCCCCGTCTACCTCGGCTACGAGCACGTGATGGAGGTGAATACCTACCACAACGAACTCAAGGGGAGCCGCAAGGAGAAGGAGAGCTTCCTGCAGGTGCTCGGCATCCTGCGCAAGCTGCGCAACTATGGCCGTGGCTTCGTCAATTTCGGCGAACCGCTGACCCTCAACAGCTACCTCGGCGAACATGTACCCACCTGGAAGGAGAGCATCGGCCGGGAGGAACGTCCCGAGTGGATGGCCTCCACCGTCAATCAGCTGGCCGAGCTGCTGATGACCCGCATCAACGATGCCGCCGCCGTCAACGGCTTGACCCTGAGTGCCCTGGCCCTGCTGGCCGCCGAGCGCCACGCCCTGACCCGGGACGAACTCCAGGCCCAGCTCAACACCTATCTGGACCTGCTCAAGCAGGTGCCCTACAGCCCGCACAGCACCATGCCGGACGAGGACGCCAGGACCCTGCTGGAGCAGGCGATGGAGCTCAACAAGTTCGAGGTGAGCGAGGACAAGCTGGGCCAGATCATCAGCCTGGACCGCTATCAGGCGATCCTGCTCACCTACTACCGCAACAACATACTGCACCTGTTCGCCATGCCCTCCCTGGTGGCGGCCCTGATCGAGCGGTGCGAGGGGCTCTCCCGCAGCGAGATCGTCGCCCGCTGTGTCGACATCTACCCCCTGCTCAAGACCGAACTCTTCCTGCGCTATGAAGAGGACGAGCTGCCTGAACTGATCGATGCCCTGCTGGCCGAGCTGTTACGCCAGCAACTGGTCGAGGCACGCGACGGCGGCTACTGGGTCAACCCCGGCAACCAGATGCGCCTGCTGCTCTTGGCCGAAAGCATCCAGGAGACCCTACAGCGCTACGCCATCGTGCTGACCCGCATGCTGGCCCAGCCCCACATCGAGGCGGAGCAGCTGGAAGCGGACGGCCTGATGATGGCGGAACGCCTCGGCACCCTGCACGGCATCAACGCCCCCGAGTTCTTCGACCAGAAGCTGTTCAGCACCCTGATCCACACCCTGCGCAGCGAAGGTTATCTGGATCCGGGCTGCAAACCGGATCTCGGCCGCTTCCAGGCATTGGCCGACAACATAGTGCCGCTACTCAGCAACAAGATCCGCCGCACCATCCAGGCGGGCAACCGGCTCTGAGGCGTAGACACCCAACAAAAAGGCCGCATCATGCGGCCTTTTTTCATCAAGGAAGGGGGCGGGTTAGAGGTAGTGAACCATCACCCCGAGCAGCACCAGCGCCCCCACGTAGTTGTTGTTGAGGAAGGCCTGGAAACAGGCCTCACGCTGCCGCTCCCGGATCAGTCGCTGCTGGTAGACGAACAGCGCCGCCGCCCCCAGCAGTCCCCAGTAATAACCGGATCCCAACCCCATCAGCTGCCCGACCCCCAGCAGGATCAGCAGGGTCGCCAGTTGCAGCGCGCCGATGATCCGCTTGTCGTGACGGCCGAACAGGATGGCGCTCGATTTCAGGCCAAGCTTGAGGTCGTCATCCCTGTCCACCATGGCGTACTCGGTGTCATAGGCGATGGTCCACAGCAGGTTCGCAAGAAACAACAGCCAGGCTTCCGGCGGCAGGGCATTGGCCTGAGCCGCGTAGGCCATGGGAATGGACCAGGAGAAGGCCATGCCGAGCACCAGCTGGGGGATGGGGATGAAGCGCTTCATGAAGGGGTAGCAGACCGCCAACAGCAGACCGGCAAAGGACAGGCTGATGGTGAGCGGGTTCAACGTCAGCACCAGGGCGAACGAGAGAAGCGCCAGCACGGCGAACAGCACCAGCACTTCCCGCTCGGCGACCCGCCCCATGGGCAGCGGTCGCCCGGCGGTGCGTTTCACATGACCGTCGAAGTTGCGATCCGCATAGTCATTGATGACACAGCCGGCGGAGCGCATCAGAAAAACGCCCACCACGAACACGGTCAGGATCCAGGGGTCAGGCAGGCCACCAGCCGCCAGACAGAGCGCCCACAGGGTCGGCCACAGCAGCAGCAGGGTACCGATGGGCTTGTCGATGCGGGCCAACTGCGCATAGGCCAGTCCCCGCTCCTTGGTTAACAGCTTCACTCCAGCTCCTTATCCGATGGCAACGAATGAGACGATAGCGAGGGCAGGAAAAGTTCATGGACCAGCAGTGGCCATTGCCCCAGAAACAGGCGGGAACGACGCCCCCAGACGGTGGCGGCCGGACACCAGGGATTGCTCGCTATCTCGAAACAGGCCAGTTGCAGGTGATCCCGCCGCGCCGGTGCCTCACCGAAAATGCGCTCTCCCAGCGGCTGCTCTCCCAGATCCTGCAAACCGCCCCCCTGCAAGGCCGCTTCGGCAAACAGGGTCCAACCCAGGATGGCAGGCCCGCCATCACCGTGCAGGATCACCTCGCGGCACATGCCCACTGGGGCCGACACCGCCACCAGCGCCTGCTCGTCCACCGTCAGCGACACGGCGCGATTGCCGAGCAGCTGCACCGAGAGGTGATGATTGTAACGACGCAGGCGCCGGGTCATGGAATCGGCCTCCAGCAACCAGGGACGCAGCGCCTCGGGCGGTTCGCACTCTGCAGGCGCCCGCCACGGGACGATCTGGACGAGGGGAACAGTCAACTCGGACTTCACAGCTTCACCATCCGGAGATTTCCGTTGTCAGGTTAAAAACCGGTTTATTATCCGTAAATCAATGGCGAATTGTAAGAACATCCGTGCTTGACGGCCCCGATGGCAGCATCAAAAATGGGGCATCCGTCGCTGCCGAGCCATCCAGATGAAGATCTTCAGAATTCTGCTGCTGTCCCTGGGGTGTACCCTCTTGAATACACAGGCCTTCGCCAATGAGGAAGAGGCCACCGATCCCGCCTCCTCCGCCGTCCAGCCGGGATTCGCCTATCACGCTCTGGATCCGGACATCATCACCAACTACCTTGGCGACGGCAAAACCCTCGGCTATGTACGGGTGACGGTAGAGCTGATGGCCACGGACGCTGCCGACCTCAAGTTGCTGGAGCAGCACGACCCCCTGATCCGCGACGCCATCATCCGGCTGATTGGCAGCAAGACGGGCGCACAGATCAAGTCCCTGGTGAACCGGGAAGAGCTGCGCAAGGAGTGTGAGGCCAAGGTCAACGAACTGCTGGTCAAGGAGACGGGCAAGAAGGCGGTCCGCGAGCTCATCTTCACCAAATACCTGTACCAGTAACCACACCGGGAGGGGTCCTGCCCCTCTCACCCGTTGCATTCACTGTCGAGGACGTCATGGGTCACAAGACGCTGTGTGAGTGGCGCCGTCACGAGATCCCCGCCGATCTCAAGACGCTGCGCAAGATTGTGCGCAAACCCAAATTCGTGTGTGGCAAGTGTGCCCGCAGCGCCAATGACAAGGATTACCTGTGCCAGCCGCTGCGGCTGAAACATAAGGAAGGGTAGGTCCCTCTTCTCACGAAGAGGTTCACGCAAGATTTCAGAAGAGAGAGGAAGGCTGATTTATTGATCAGTCCAGCCATGGCGACCCTGTTCAAACAGGCGACGGGCCTGCACGTCGTTGGGACAGACGCCGCGATACTCCTCTCCCGACCGTCCTGCCAGATAGAGATGCTCGGGTCGGCAATACCAGGCCAGCCCCTTCTGGCGACCCAGCTCCCAAAGGGCAACGTCCACTTTTTCCCCGCACTGGGTCTGGTGAAAAGCCACCCTATCGCCAGCAAAACCGAGCTTGCCGTCCGCCTCTCCCACGTCGCTCCACACCTTCTCGCAAGGGTCGTCGGAGTTGGAAACACAGCCCCCGAGCAGGGCGGCACAAAACATGATGACGAGTGAGCGCATATTCATCCTTGGCGTCGTTGGAATCGTTGTTGAGCCGCTGCCTGCCTCGTACAGCGTAATTTGAGCAGTTCATTCTAACCAGCCCGCCCCGTTCTCACCAAGGGCTGCCCCCCTCGCCACACAAAAAATCGGGCGGGCACCAGGCCCGCCCTCAGGCGTTACAGGGAGTCACTGATCGTCGAGAGGGTCATAGTCCTGCCAGCTCTCGTCATCCAGCTCCTCCAGATCGTCTTCCCAGGATTCCGGCTCCCAGTCATCATCGAGATCGAAATCAGGCGTCTGCGTACCCATGCTCATTCTCCTTGGATAGTGCACCGGCCTACAAAGTCTATCCAGAATAATGGGGCTCGCCAGTGGTTCCGATCAGAGCTTGACCTGGGTGCAGCCACCTGGAGTCATGGCTCCGGTGGCATCCACGCTCTGCTCCAACCCGGTGACAGACCGGGCGAACACGTCGGCTGGCAGTTTCCGCGCAGGACGACGACGCACCAACCGGGTCTTCGGTCACAACGCCTTGAACATGCTTGCCTCGCCCTGTCGTGGCATCGCTCCTCAGGTGCTCTGGCGCTTTTGCAATTGAAAATCCAGGGCGAGGCTCATGCCGGCCACCTCCTCGCCCGCCAGCTGGCGCAGGATCAGCTCCGCCGCCTCCCTGCCCATCTGGTGATAGGGGATCCTGACCGAAGTCAGCGCAGGATGACAGGCGCGCGCCACATCCAGATCGTCGAAACCGGCGATGGCGAGCTTGCCCGGCACGCTCAGATGGCGGCGCTGGCATTCGAACAGCACCCCGGCCGCCAGCTCGTCGTTGACGCAGATCAGCGCATCCAGTTCGGGCCAGCGCAACAGAAACTCCCCCAGCATGGCCGCCCCCGTGCTAAAACTCGGCAGCTCAGAGGTATTGATGATGGCGTCCGGGGAGAGGTAGTTGTCCAGCAGCGCCTTCTGCCAGCCCTGCATGCGCTGCTGCAGCATCCACTGCTCCTGGCGGGCACAGAGAAAGCCGATGTTGCGATGACCGCGCTCGATGAGGTGGCGGGTCAGCTGATAACCGGCATCGAAGTTGGAGACCCCGACGTTCATGTCGATGGGATGGCGCGCCATAGCTCCCACCTCCACCACCGGCAAGCGGGCCGCCTGCAGGCGCTGCCGGATGACCTCCCCGGGATCCCCCCCAAACAACACCACAGCGGCCGGATTGTGCTGCAGGAAATTGCTGAGCAGGCTGGCCTCCTGCTGCTTCAGGTGCTGGGCATCCCCCAGCATGATCTGGTAGCCCTCGGCGAGCAGGGTCTGCTGCAGCCCGGCAATCATGTCACCGCAGGCGCGCTCCGCCAGGCTGGGGACGATGACCACTATGGTCTGGGAAGTGGCGGAAGCCAGCGCCCCCGCCGCCCGATTGGGGATATAGCCGAGTTCATCCACCGCCGCCTCGATGCGCTCTCGCATCTTGTCTGACACCAGCTCGGGGGTGCGCAGGGCGCGCGACACCGTCATGGCTCCCACGCCAGCCAACTGAGCCACGTCGTTGAGGGTCACCCGACCCGTGCTGCGGCGTTTTTTCGCTTCTGACATCCTTTCCCTTCCTCGGCATACGGGCATTCACTTTAAGGCAAAAGCAGGGCATTGACTATTTGCTCAAACCGGATTTTACCTTCTTTGAGGCCGATAAGGGGCAGGATGAATCCCTTCTGTGAGAGAAATGATAGCGCTATCACAGATCAATGTTAGCGCTATCTGGTAGCGCTAACTTTCGCGATCAAGCTCACAGTTATCAAAGGGCAAGATCGCTAGATTGGCGCCATCCTATCCAGCCCGGACACTGCCATGCTGACCCAATTGCTGACCGAGGAGGTCATTTCCATCGAAGCGGGCGCCCGCGACTGGCGCCACGCCATCGAGCTGGCCACCGCCCCCCTGCTGGCCAACGGCACCATAGAGCCCTCCTATGTGGCGGCGCTCTATCGCTCCCACGAGGAGCTCGGCCCCTACTACGTGCTGGGACCGGGCCTGGCCATGCCCCACGCCCGCCCGGAAGACGGCGTAAACCGGTTGGGACTGGCGCTGACCGTGCTGAAGGAGGGGGTCAACTTCGGCTCCGAGGGCAACGACCCGGTCCGGCTGCTGGTCACCTTGGCCGCCAGCGACAGCAACTCCCACGTGGAGACCATCGCCCAGCTGGCCGAACTGTTCATGAATGAAGAAGACGTGGCGGCCATCATGACGGCCACCAGCAAAGACGACATCTTGCGCATCCTGGCGCGTTATTGAGTGGCGCCCTGCGCCCCACAGAGGAAGAGAACATGAAAATTCTGGTTGTATGCGGACACGGCCTGGGCACCAGCCTGATGATGGAGATGAGCATCAAGAGCATTCTCAAGGAGCTGGCCGTGACGGCCGAGGTGGATCACCGGGATCTCGCCTCCGCCGGCAGCGAGCGCGCCGAGATCTTTGTCGCCACCCGCGACATCGCCGAACAGCTGGTCAGCATGGGCGTCGACGGCCGGCTGGTATCGCTGGACAACATGGTCGACAAGGCCGCCATGAAAGAAAAACTCGCCATCGCCCTGCGCGAGCTGGGCGCACTCTAACCCCTTTGCGACTGTCTGGGCGGCCGGTGAGCCGCCGCTTCCATCTGCTTGGAGCTGACCATGGAATTTTTCAATTTTCTGATGTTTGACGTGCTGTCGGAGCCGGCCGTGCTGGTTGGCCTGATCGCCCTCATCGGCCTGATCGCCCAGAAGAAACCGGTGACCGAGTGCATCAAGGGCACGGTCAAGACCATCATGGGCTTCGTCATCCTGGGAGCCGGCGCCACCCTGGTGGTGAACTCGCTGGGCGACTTCGCCACCATCTTCCAGCACGCCTTCGGCATCAAGGGGGTGGTGCCCAACAACGAGGCTATCGTCTCCATCGCCCAGCAGTCGTTCGGCAAGGAGATGGCGATGATCATGTTCTTCGCCATGCTGGTGAACATCCTGATCGCCCGGCTCACCCCGTGGAAGTTCATCTTCCTGACCGGTCACCACACTCTCTTCATGTCGATGATGGTGGCGGCCATCCTCTCCGCCGGCGGCATGAGCGGCATCCCGCTCATCGCGGTAGGCAGCCTGGTGGTCGGCGTGACCATGGTGCTGTTCCCGGCCCTCGCCCACCCCTACATGAAGCAGATCACCGGCTCCGATGACGTGGCACTCGGCCACTTCTCCACCTGCTCCTACGTGCTGGCCGGCTGGATCGGCGCCAAGTTCGGCAACAAGGCCCACAGCAGCGAAGAGGTGCAGGTGCCCAAGAGCCTGCTGTTCCTGCGCGATACCCCGGTGGCCATATCCTTCACCATGGGCATCATCTTCCTCATCACCTCCGCCTTCGCCGGCCCCGAGTTCGTCGCCAGCGTCGCCAAGGGCAAACACTGGTTCATGTTCTCCCTGATGCAGTCCATCACCTTCGCTGCCGGGGTCTACGTGATCCTGCAGGGGGTGCGGATGGTCATCGCCGAAATCGTGCCGGCCTTCAAGGGGATCTCCGACAAGCTGGTGCCCAACGCCAAACCGGCGCTGGACTGCCCCATCGTCTTCCCCTATGCCCCCAATGCGGTGCTGATCGGCTTCCTGTCGAGCTTCGCCGCCGGTCTGGTGGGCATGGTGCTGCTCTACCTGCTGGGGCTCACCGTCATCATTCCAGGCGTCGTGCCACACTTCTTCGTCGGCGCGGCGGCCGGGGTGTTCGGCAATGCCACCGGCGGTCGTCGCGGCGCCCTGCTGGGGGCCTTCGCCAACGGCTTGCTGATCACCTTCCTGCCGGTGTTCCTGCTGCCGGTACTGGGAGATCTCGGCTTTGCCAACACCACCTTCAGCGATGCCGACTTCGGCGTGGTGGGGATTCTGCTCGGCCTCATCGTACGCTGATCACTCTTGCCCATCGGGGGCATGGCCGACGGTGCCATGCCCCCGCTCATCTTCCCGCACTGCCAGCCGGGCCCCACCAGCCCGAACAACGTCGAAAATATGTGCAAACACAGTGCGTTGGATCGGATTTTCACCCCATAGCGGCAGCATCTGACAGGGGAGTGCGATATGCTGATGCGCTGACGTTCAACCCGACCTCGCTCGAGGCCCTTTCCATGAAATACCTGGTAGTACAAACCAAACAGATAGGAGATGTGCTGATCTCCACCGCACTGTGCAACAACCTCAAGCAGCACGACCCTGCCGGGAAAGTTCACTATCTGGTCATGGATTACTGCGCGGGCATGGCAGAGGGAAACCCCAACATCGATCGGTTGATCATCATCGAGAAGGCGCGCCGCAACGAGTGGCGCTACATGAAGGATTTGCTGCTGGGCATTCGCCGCGAACGCTACGATGTGGTGATCAACAGCCAGGGCCAGATGATAGGCCTGCTCACCTGCCTCTTCTCCGGCGCCCGCCTGCGGATCGGCTTCGACTCCTTCCCATGGCGCCTGGGCCACAACCGCATCGTGCGCTTTCGCCATGACACCGAGCATCAGGGTAACAGCACTCTGGTGGACGACCGATTTTCACTGCTCAAGCCCCTGGGTCTCGCCAGGGAGGATCGCAACTACTATCTCTGGCTCAGCGACGGGGAGAGACAACGGGGGCGCGAGACCCTGCTGGCCGCTGGCGTCGACCCGACCCGGCCACTCATCGCCATGGGAGTGAACTCCCTCGGTCACTACAAGCGCTGGCCCATCGACTGTTTCGCCGAGGTGGCGCGCTGGCTGATCGAGCAGCACGACGCCCAGATCCTGATCTACTGCGGGCCGGGGGAAGAGGAGTACAACCGCAGCCTGAAGCCGTTACTGCCAGCAGCGCTGCAGGCCAGCGTGTTTGACCATGTTCAGACCCGCTCGGTACGGGAGCTGGTGGGGCTCTTCGCCCATTGCCAGCTTTTCGTCGGCAACGACACAGGCCCACGGCACATGGCGCAGGCGCTGGATATCCCCCTGCTCACCATCGTCTCTCCCCTCGGACACTCCGCCATTGCCAATCCCGTCTCTCATCCCCGTTATCGCTTCGTCGACACGGGTCGCCAGGATCCGCAGCAGGAAGTGCGCGAGGTACAAATGCAGCTGGATCAGCTCTGGAGTCAAGTCACTCCTGTCACCGGCAAGCAGGCAGATGGAGACACGGCTCCCCTGCCCACTGTCTAGCACGGTGATGCCATATCACCATCATTTGCGCAGGCGGAAGAACTCCTTCTGCCATTCATAGAGATACCCTGACCAGCCTTTGGCCTTGGCACGCAGGAACACAAGACCGGATGAGCGTTTCCAGCTGTGCTGGAACCAGTGAGTCATGTAGCGCTCTGCCGCCGGCTCGAAATGAATCGCCTCCCCCTGGTAGTTGTAGAAATAGTGCACGGGGGCGATCAGGGCGGTATCCCCTGATGATGCCAGCTTCTCCGAGACCAGGTGTGTCATGATCTCCGGCCCCATGTACATGGGAGAGGACATGATCTCCTGTTCATAGAAGCGCACCAGTTCGGACAGCATGGCCGAATCCTGTCTGGCGTAGATGACCGCGGTGCCGATCAGCCGATCGGATTCGTAGCCAACGCTAAAGGCCACGGACTCGAAGAGCGGGAAGGGATCCTGGTTGATGGTGACATCGGTATCCAGATACAGACCCCCTTCCTGAGCGAGGATCTTGAGCCTCAGGTAATCGGTCACGAAGGCCAACAGGCCTCGTCGGTAGCACTCCCGGGCAAAGGTGCACTCCTGTATCCAGCGTTTGACCTGCGGATCCGTGTCCAGCCAGAGCTTGTAGTCGTAACCCTGCTTGCGCCAGTCATCGATGCACACGTGCGCCAGAGGAGGCAAGCGGCTGCCGAGCCAGATGGCGTGAATGGTTCTGTTGGTCGCACTCATGCCTTGCCCCCCGCCTGTTTCATGTTCCACAGGGCCATCCTGACGAAGCGGTAGAAGCGATAGAGTTCACGAGTCAACTTGAATCCCAGCGGAACTTTCTTCAGCACGACCTGATTCTGGATGTCGCTGCCCATGTCCCGCGGACTGTAGATGGCATAGGGAATCAGGCCGGTACAGATGAGCCCGGTGCGATAGGACTCACCGATGAAGTTGTCGACCGAACAGAGCCACCGCTGGCTGTGGGCCAGCAACCGGCGGGCCCCTTGGGGAGAGATGCTGTATCCCGTGGTCCAGCACGAGTTGTTGTGCCAGAACATGAGCTGCATGTTGTCCACTGTAGTCAGGGCCGTGGCGGTACCGATCTGGGGTTCCACCTTCACGTACTCGTACTGTTCGTGGATCTTCGGCAGGGTACCCACCACCTCTTCAAAATACTGGGTGGGCAGGAAATCGTCTTCCAGGATGAGGATGGGCTCGTCGAGCTCGACACACTTCTCCCACAGCAGATAGTGGCTGGCATAGCACCCCTTTTCCCCGGGCGTCAGCGGTCTGCTGCGAAACCGGATCCTGTGCTGATCATCCGGCAGGGCTTGCAGCCGCTCGGGCAGCCCCTCAAAACCGTTCACTGCGCTGAAAAATTCGAAGGGGATGCCTCTGGCAGAGAGCACAGACTCGACACGACTGCGCCGCTCGACGGCCCTGTCCAGACTAATGACGTAAATTTTCATGACCTTCCTTTCCAAACCTGTTCAGTTCCCAATGCAATGCGGCCGAGTAGATGGCGCCCATGAAGACGCTGAATACCCACTGCCCGGAGCGCATGTAGAAGAATGATTCGAAGTTGTTGATGATGAGCCAATAGAGGATGAAGGAGATGGCCAGCATCTTGATGAAACGGGACGAAACCGGACAGCACAGCACCTGGCGGAGCACCGAGAAGAGCGTGCCATACAACACCAGGAAACCGGCTACCCCCCAGCACACCAGTGTTTCCATGTTGGAGTTGTGCAGGTGACGAAACTCCCGGGTAATGTAGTCAGGCAGCGTCTTGGAGAGGGTGATCACCAACGACTGGCTGCCATAGCCTGTCCCGAAGAAGGGGTGAGCCAGGAACCACTGGATGGCCTCCAGCCAGGTCTTCAATCTCACCCCGATGCTGAAGTCCCGTACCTCGTTCCAGTTACCCGTCAGGATGGCATGCACATCCCCCTGATGCACGAAGCCGGCCAGCAACCGCTCCCGGATGAACGAAACCTGATAAAGCGCCAGCATGGTCATCAGCAAGATGGCGTAGGTCAACACCACCTTGCGCCTTGGCCAGTGCTCTCCTCCCCCCAGCAAGGGGAGGATGGCCAGCGAAGCCGAGATCGCCAGCCAGGACTGACGGGACTGCAGAATGACGGAGAAGACCCCGAACAACAGGATGCCGAGCAGGATCCCGGCATTGCCCAGCGACAGCTTCCTGAATTTCGATGTAAGCAACAAGAGCACAAAAAACAGGAAGCAGGCCCCCGCGATCAGGGAGCCGTGCTGGGCATTGCGGTAATTGAAATCTACCCTGGCCCCATCAAGACCTGTCTCGACGATGGAGAAGAAGGATGAGTGATAGGCAAAGGTGAAAATGACACCGAGGCAGAAGGTCAGCAGGGTGATGACGATGCGGCGAGGGTCCCCCTTCAGCCAGTAGGCGAGACCAAGGAAAAAGAAGAGGTATGCCATCGACTTCACAGAAGGGTACTTGAGGGCATACTCGGGCACGAACTGTCTGGATGCGACCCAGCTCAGGCACTGTACCACCACGGCCAGACAGAGCAGTTGAAAGATCCTGTTCCTTGCAAAGGAGGTCCTCTCCACATAGAAGGCCATCAGGGTGGCCAACACTATGATGGTCTGGCAGACGTCGGCGATCAGCTGAATCGAATCCTTGAACAGGGTGTAACCCAGAATATTCAGGAAGATGAAGTTGCCGAACGCCTGGCCGTGAAAGATGCGGAGAAAATCGTCACTCGTCGATGAGTCATGATCTGTCATACGGATCAAGGTGTATCCCTGTCAGGTTTTTCGGAAGACATAGTTGCCACGGATCTTGCGCCACAGACCAAACATGTCGGTGCGGGGGAAGATGGCGATCCGGCGGATCTGGAACGGATCCCGGTGCATGGCTCTGGGGCCGCTGTTGGTGGCCACAGCATAGCGATAACCGGCGGCAACGGCCTGGGCTTTTGCACTGTCGTTCAGATCCCCGTAAGGATAGGCAAACGAGATCAGGGGATGGCCGAGCAACTGCTCCAGCCAGGCCTTGTTGGCCTGGATCTGGTGGGCCTGCTCCTCTGGGGGGAGCGTGCTCAGGCGGGGGTGAGTCAGGGTATGGCCCCCGATCTCCACATGACCGGAGGCCACCAGCGCCTTGATTTCGTCCGGGGTCATCAGGGTCACCGGGGTATCGGGGTGAGTCGGGTGCTCCACATCCCAACGATTGTGATCCTCACCGGTCACCACATAGACCACCGCCTTGTAGCCATACTTTTCCAGTAGCGGCAGCATGCGGGTGAGGTTGTCCCGATAGCCGTCGTCCACGGTGATCATCAGGTACTTCTTGCCGTATTGCAGCCGGTGGATGAACCCGTTCTCCGCCAGGTCGGCAAATGTCAGCGTCTCGTAGCCCAGCCACTTCATCAGCTTGAGGTGCTTCTCGAACATGGCGACCGGGAGCCAGGTGCCATGCACTCCCTTTTCGCTCTCGTGCTCGATGAAGCGGTGATACATGATGACCGGCATCTCCCGGCGCAGGGTCTCGACCACGGCGTCCTGATAGACGGATTCCAGCCCGGTCACGACGCCTTGCAAATCATACTCTTGCAGGATCCGTTGGCGCACTGGGTCTGGCACCACCTTGGAGGCCAGCGCCGAAGGGATCTGCGCCTTCAGCCCGGCAAAGTCGATGGCCAGATCCCTGGGGCCGATGTCGCCGAAGTTGCTGGCGAGGGCCTCGTCCAGATTCTGCTCCGTCACCAGACCGATGGCCCTGGCTTCGCCGATGGCAAACGCCGGACGACCGCACAGCAGCGCCTCCATCGCCACCCGACCGGCACCGATCACCAGATCGCAGCCCGCCATCAGGGCGGGCACATCGTCCACATAGCCGACGAAGTCGACCTTGTCCTGAAAACGGGCAAAACGCGCCGGCACCTGGGTGCCGCTGACGACGCGCACCCGGCAGGCTTCCAGATCCAGCACCTCGTCCAGCAACCGGTAGCAGAGCTCCCCCTTGGGACCGCTCAGCCGACCAATGATGGCGATCACCGGTTTGTCGTTGTCCGGTATCGGCACGGGCTGGAACTTGTCGGTCTCGATGCCGTTGCGCAGCACCTGCACCATGGCCGGGTCCACCCCCAGGTTGTCGATGATCTGGCTGGCGATATCCTCGCACACCGCCACCGCCCGGTAGCCCAGCGCATGGAATGCCTTGCGGGAGGCGTGTACCGGCTGGCGCCCGTGCACCGTGGTGATCATGGGGGTGCCGGTCAGCTTGCAGGCGACGTAGCTGCTCCAGCCCGAGGCGCGCGAATGGGCGTGCACAAGCTGGATCCTGTGCTTGCGGATCAGATAGATGAGATAGAAGACGTGCCAGAAGCGGCGCAGGATGCTGCGCTTGTTGAAGCGCAACCGAAAGACCGGCCCCAGAGTCGGTTTGGTCAGGGTGTCAGAGACGTAGAAAACCTGGTGGCCACGGCGGGTCAGCTCGTTGCCGACCGTGGTGGCATAGACCTCCGCGCCCGTCACTTCGAGCTGGGAGAGAGCCATCAATATGTTCATGCAAGCGCATCCGATCGACGGGTGGCCAGAGCCACCCGCCAGAGGGGGATCAAGCCCGGTTCAACCAGGCCATGTAATCGGCCACGCCTTCGGCCACAGTCTTGAACTCGCCGTCATAGCCGACGCCGCGCAACTTGGTGAGATCCGCCTGGGTGAAGCTCTGGTAGCGACCCTTGAGGTGATCCGGGAAGGGAATGTATTCGATGGCGCCTTTCTGGTGATGCCTGATCACGGCTTCCGCCACGTTCTGGAACGGCTCGGCACGGCCGGTGCCGCAGTTGAAGATGCCGGAGTGCTGCGGATTCTGCCAGAACCAGAGGTTCACCTTGCAGACGTCGTCCACGTAGATGAAGTCGCGCATCTGGCCGCCATCCGGAAAGCCGTCACAGCCCTCGAACAGCTTGGGATTGTCACCCTGCTTCACCTGGGTATTGAGGTGGAAGGCCACGGACGCCATGGATCCCTTGTGCTGCTCGCGGGGACCATAGACGTTGAAGTACTTGAGACCCACCACCTGGGAGTTGATCTCCGGCATCCAGCGACGCACGTACTGATCGAACAGCTGCTTGGAGTAGCCGTAGACGTTGAGGGGCTGTTCGAACCTCGGGTCTTCGATGAAGTTGTCGTTGCGCCCGCCATAGGTCGCGGCGGAAGAGGCGTAGATGAAGGGGATTTCCCGCTCGATGCAGTAGTGGAACAGATCCTTGGAGTACTCGTAGTTGACCTCCATGATGAACTTGCCGTTCCACTCGGTGGTCGCGGAGCAGGCGCCTTCGTGGAAGATCACCTCGATGCCGTCATCCCACTCCTCGAATTCGTCACCGGAGACGATCCGCGCCTGGAACTCGTCCTTGTCCATGTAGTCGGCGATGGTGAGGTCGACCAGGTTGACGAACTTGGTGCCGTCGGTCAGGTCATCGATGACCACGATATCGGTCCGTCCTTGAGCGTTCAGCTGCTTGACCAGATTGCTGCCGATAAAGCCAGCACCGCCAGTTACTACGATCATGGAGTTTGCCTCGCGTACGTTGTGGCCCCGTGTGACTGCCTGTTAAAGCTGTGTATAGTGGGCCAATTTGAAATTGCCGAAAAGTTTATCACGGGCCGCAAGGGGATTCGACCTCGATGACTTTTCCCCTTAGGGCCCGGCAGAGGGACCAGCGATGAAGACCAGAGACAGGATCATCCACAGCGCCACCGAGCTGTTCAACGATCAGGGCGAGCGCAACATCACCACCAACCACATTGCCGCACACCTTGGCATCAGCCCGGGCAACCTTTACTACCACTTCAGAAACAAAGAAGACATCATCCACTCCATCTTCGATCAGTACGCCCGCCACCTGAGCGACAGCTTCACTCCGATCCGCAGCAGCGAGATCCGGCTGGAGGATCTGATGGGCTACCTGGATGCCATCTTTTATTTGATGTGGCAGTTCCGCTTCTTCTACGCGAACCTGCCGGACATCCTGAGTCGCGACGAGCTTCTGCAGCAGAAATACCTCAAGGCACAGGAGCAGCTCCGTGCCACCGTGGAGACGCTGCTCAGAAGCCTGCGCGAAGGCGGTATCATCGCCGTCAGCGATGAAGACCTGCCGGATCTCGGTCAGACCATCAAGATGGTCGTCACCTGCTGGATCCCGTTCCAGATCGCCCAGGCCCCGGCCACCCGCATCACCAAGCCCCTGCTCTACCAGGGGGTCTTGCGGGTGCTGTTTTTGCTGCGCCCCTACGTGCAGCCACAAGTGGCCCCCCAGATACATCAACTGGAGCAACATTATCTCCAACTGGCCCAACCAGCCGGGTGAGATCTGTTTCACAATTGTTGATTATCAGCATAAAAATTTGAATTTATACGCAGGGATTACAGTAAAATGTTGCCCATTCTAGGGTCTGTCGGCGTTTCGTCGCGACCGTGACAACGCCGAACCATGCGGGTTGCACGGCCCGGGATCCTGATAACACAGTCGATACAGCAATGAGGACCGAGGATGTCTAACGGATTCTATCGTCACCTGACCGAACAGCTCGAACAAGTCAAGGCGGAAGGGCTATACAAGCAGGAGCGCATCATCACCTCGGCCCAGCAGGCCCAGATTGCGGTGGGCGGCGAGCAGGTACTGAACTTCTGTGCCAACAACTACCTGGGGCTGGCCAACCACCCCGACCTGATTGCCGCCGCCCATCAGGGGCTCGAGAGCCACGGCTTCGGCATGGCCTCCGTGCGCTTCATCTGCGGTACCCAGGACCAGCACAAGGAGCTGGAGCAGAAGCTGTCCGCCTTCCTCGGCACCGAAGACAGCATCCTCTACTCCTCCTGCTTCGACGCCAACGGCGGTCTGTTCGAGACCCTATTCGGTGCCGAAGACGCCATCATCTCCGACGCCCTCAACCATGCCTCCATCATCGATGGGGTGCGGTTGTGCAAGGCCAGGCGCTATCGCTACGCCAACAACGACATGGCCGAACTGGAAGCCCAGCTCAAGCAGGCCGATGCCGACGGCGCCCGCTTCAAACTGATCGCCACCGACGGTGTCTTCTCCATGGATGGCGTCATCGCCGACCTCAAATCCATCTGCGATCTGGCCGACAAGTACGATGCGCTGGTGATGGTGGATGACTCCCACGCCGTCGGCTTCATCGGTGAGAACGGCCGCGGCACCCACGAATACTGCGAGGTGATGGAACGGGTCGACATCATCACCGGTACCCTGGGCAAGGCGCTGGGTGGCGCGTCCGGTGGCTACACCTCCGGCAAGAAAGAGGTGATCGACTGGTTGCGTCAGCGCTCCCGTCCCTACCTCTTCTCCAACTCCCTGGCACCCTCCATCGTCTCGGCCACCATCAAGGTGATCGACATGCTGGCCGAGGGTCACGACCTGCGTGCCCGCCTCAAGGAGAACAGTGCCTACTTCCGCGAGCGCATGAGCGCCGCCGGCTTTACCCTGGCCGGTGCCGATCACGCCATCATTCCGGTCATGCTGGGGGATGCCAAACTGGCCGCCGAGATGGCGAGCCGCATGCTGGACGCCGGTATCTATGTGGTGGGCTTCTCCTTCCCCGTGGTACCCAAGGGTCAGGCGCGCATCCGGACCCAGATGTCCGCCGCCCATACCCGGGAGCAACTGGACAAGGCGATCGATGCCTTCATTCGCATCGGTCGCGAGCTCGGTGTGATTTGATCACATGGCTGGCTGATTAAAACGGGGGCCAAGGTTGGGCCCCATTTTATTACCCTCTGTACCCGGCATGGCGCCGTGAGGAATCTGTCATGAAAGCACTCTCCAAACTCAAATCCGAAGTCGGCATCTGGATGACTGATGTCCCGGCTCCCGAGCTCGGCCACAACGATCTGCTCATCAAGATCCGCAAGACCGCCATCTGCGGCACCGACATGCACATCTACAACTGGGACGAGTGGGCCCAGAAGACCATTCCCGTCCCCATGGTGGTGGGGCACGAGTATGTGGGAGAGGTGGTCGCCGTCGGCCAGGAAGTGCGCGGCTTCGCCATCGGCGATCGCGTCTCCGGCGAAGGCCACATCACCTGCGGCCACTGCCGCAACTGCCGTGCCGGTCGCACCCACCTGTGCCGCAACACCATTGGTGTGGGTGTGAACCGCCCGGGTTCCTTCGCCGAATACCTGGTGATCCCGGCCTTCAACGCCTTCAAGCTGCCGGACAACATCCCCGATGAGCTGGCCGCCATCTTCGATCCGTTCGGCAACGCCGTGCACACCGCCCTCTCCTTCGATCTGGTGGGTGAAGACGTGCTCATCACCGGCGCAGGCCCCATCGGCATCATGGCCGCTGCCGTCTGCCGTCACGTTGGCGCCCGTCACGTGGTGATCACCGACGTCAACGAATACCGGCTGGAACTGGCCCGCAAGATGGGCGCCACCCGTGCCGTCAACGTAGCCAAGGAGAAGCTCTCCGATGTCATGGAAGATCTCGGCATGACCGAAGGGTTCGATGTGGGGCTGGAGATGTCCGGGGTGCCCAGCGCCTTCCAGGACATGATCGACAAGATGAACCACGGCGGCAAAATCGCCATGCTCGGCATTCCTCCCTCCACCATGGCCATCGACTGGGGCAAGGTGATCTTCAAGGGACTCTTCATCAAGGGGATCTACGGCCGCGAAATGTTCGAAACCTGGTACAAGATGGCAAGCCTCATCCAGTCTGGCCTGGATCTCAGCCCCATCATCACCCACCATTTCCATATCGATGACTTCCAGCAGGGCTTCGAAGCCATGGGCTCCGGCAAGTCCGGCAAGGTGATCCTGAACTGGGATTGAGGACACGCGAGGGGCGCCTGGGCAATCAGCGCGCCCTATTTTGTTCAGCCTCACGAAACCCGGCGCATGCCGGTTTTTTTTATGTGGGATCACCCCTTCCCGCTCTACCACTTTGTTTGCAGATTGCTTAACACTTCACACACAAGCGTTTAAATGGCTGTAACTATTCGGTTATAATCCCGTCGTTTTCTGGGGATAATAAGAGCCTGCTGGGAGTACATGAGCGTGTTGAAAAAACTGAGCTATTTGCTGGCTGCCGGGATGGCGGCCGCCACTCTGTCCGGCGCAGTCCTTGCCGCCGATGACATGTCGACAGAGGCCATCGCCGAGCGTATTGCCCCGGTTGGCCAGGTTTATACCGCCAAGGATCTGGAAGGCATTGCGACCGCCGCGGCCGCGCCTGCGGCAGCCTCCTCCGGCCCCCGTGACGGCGAAACCGTGTTCAAGGGTGCCTGCTTCGCCTGCCACGATACCGGTGCCGCCGGCGCCCCCAAGCGAGGTGACAAGGCCGCCTGGGAGCCACGCATCGCCCAGGGCTTCGACACCTTGCGCAAACACGCCATCGAAGGCTTCACCGGCAAGGCTGGCATGATGCCACCGCGGGGGACCTGCGCCACCTGCAGTGACGAAGAGATCGAGAACGCCATTCACTACATGATCGACAAGCTCTAAGTAATTGAAAGGGCTCCTCTTGCAGCCCTTTCAATCCCATCACTTCCGACTACGCTTGAAGGTAAGTTTTTTCGGGAGTGTTGCATGTCAGTTCAGCCCACCACACCGCCAGACTCGCACTCCTTGCTGGCGGTCGTCTCCTCCATCATGGATTTCCCCGCCCCCGGCATTGCCTCCCCCGAGGATTACGCCCGACTGGTCGGTCTGCTGGACACACTCTGCCCTCTGCAACATTTCGCCATGCTGGGGCTGGCCGACGGGGGGCTGAACTGGCGCTACACCTATCAGCTTCCCGACGTGTTCAAGCAACAATTGGGACGGGAAGAACCTCGCCTCACCGAACAGCTCACCCGGCTCGATGAAGGTCAGGGCTGGTGCGTGCAGCCTGTGGAGCATATCGACGTGCAGTGGTTGCTGGCACGCAGCACCCCGGATCAGGCACCCACCCTGAGGCTGCTGTTGGAGTGCCTGGCCAAACGACTGCACGAAACCCAGACCGGTACTCAGCTGGCGGGGCAGGCCTCCCCTCTCATGCAGCGGGATCCCCAGTGGCAGGAGAAAATCGAGAAGATCGGCCGAGTGATGCGCCTGGCTCACAACCTGCCTCAGCATGCCCTGTTTGCCCAGTTGGAAGCTGTGTTGCGCCAGATGCTCTCGGTCAGCGACATGTTGCTGATCCGGCTGGAAAACCAGCGACTGGAGCGACTCTATCCACCACACCTGACATACGACGATGACATCATTCGGGCCATGTGCCACAGCACCAACAGCGTAGAGCGCCATGAAGAGGGGCTTTACTGGTACAGCCTGCCCCTGCGCCAGCAGCAGCAATACTTTGCCCACCTCATCCTCAACATGACCCGGCCTCTGGAAACCGATGACAGGCTGTTCCTCGATTTCCTGCGCCATCAGCTGACCCTGTTGCTGGAGCTCAAAAGGGTGCGACAGCAACTCGATGAGCTCAACTCGGAGGAGTCCATCAACCAGCGCCTCCAACAGCTGCGCCAAACCAACCTGAGGTTGCAGAAACGGCTCAAGCATCATCAGGAGCTGGAGCGGCGGCTCCAGTTCAATGCCCTGCACGACCCGCTGACCCAGTTGCCAAACCGGGCGCTGCTGATGAATCACCTGCATCATGCCATGACCCGCTACCGCCGCTACCAGACAGCCGGCTTCACCCTGATCTTCGTCGATGTGGATCACTTCAAGCAGGTCAATGACGCCTTGGGCCACAGTGCTGGCGATCAGTTGCTGCAGGAGCTGGGCAGCAGGCTGCAAGGCTGCATCCGGCAAAATGACATGGTGGCGAGGCTCGGAGGGGACGAATTCGTCATCTATCTGGACAACAGCCAGCGGGAAGAGGACATCAGCCCCGTGCTCAATCGCCTGATTGGCCGTATCGGCCATCCGTTCCGGATCCAGGGCAACGAACTGACCATCACCGTCAGTCTGGGGGTCGCCAGCGTGACGGAGCAAACGGCCGATGTCAGTGAACTGCTGCACCAGGCAGACCTCGCCATGTACCAGGCCAAGCGCAACGGTCGCAGCCGCATCGTCATGTATTCGGAGGCCTGTACCGAACAGGCGGGGTCACCGGAAGAGCGGCTCTTCAGAGCCTTGCGGGAAGGGCGGATTGTGCCCTACTTCCAGCCGGTGATCAGGCTGTGTGACAGCCGCCTGGTCGGACTGGAGGTGATGGCGCGCTGGATAACGGAGGAAGGGGAGCTCAAGGATGCATTCGACTTCATTCCTCTGGCGGAACAGTGCGGCCTCATTCAGGATCTGGACCGCCAGATCCTCAAGCGCACCTGCCAGCAACTGAAGCTTTGGCAGCCCGCCTCCGGGGTCGGTCGTTTCAGGATAGCCATCAACCTCTCCGGCAAGCACCTGGCCAGCCACGAGCAGATCATGCAACTGCTCACCATCATGGAGGAGGAGGGTGTCATCCCCGCATGTTTCATCTTTGAGTTCAACGAACGCGAGCTCTCCCGGCAGAGTGCCGACTCCCTCACTGCCCTGCATGAACTGAGGGCGAAAGGGATCCAGGTCAGCCTGGATGACTTCGGCACCGGCTTCTCTTCCCTCAACGCCCTGTTTCACTTCCCGGTGGATTACATCAAGGTGGACGATAGCTTCACCCATCGCATGTTGAACTCACCCAAGGATCTGGCGCTTATCCGCGCCATGCGGGACATCTGCCAGGACCTCGACTTCACCCTGGTGGTCGAGGGGATCGAAAATCAGCAGCAGTTGCAAAAGCTCATCGAGCTTGGCTGCGCCCTCGGGCAGGGTCGCCACATCTCCCCCCCGCTGCCGGGAGCCGATATTCCCCCTCTGCTGGGTCAGGCTTCTCGAGAGACCAAGCCTTCCGACCTCAATCCTTCTTGAACAGGGCCCGCAGGTTGGCGACACCAACCTGCCCCTTCTGCTGGCGCTCCTCGGCCGTCACCTTCTTCTGGTTTTCCCACTCCAGGTCATCCTGGGGCAGCTCCAGCAGGAAGCGGCTCGGCTCCGGCCGCACCGACTCGCCAAACTGGCGGCGCTCCTTGCAGAGAGTAAAGGTCAGTTCGGTTTGGGCCCGGGTGATCCCCACGTAGGCGAGGCGTCGCTCCTCCTCCACGTTGTCCTCGTCGATGCTGGTCTGGTGGGGCAGCAGCCCCTCCTCCATACCCACCATGTAGACATAGGGAAACTCCAGTCCCTTGGAGGCGTGCAATGTCATCAGCTGCACCTGATCCGCCTCATCCTCCCCTTCGTTACGCTCCATCATGTCCCGCAGGGTGAGCCGGGTAACCACCTGAGCCAGCGTCATCGACTCCTCCAGCTCATCCCCTTCCAGCATCTCGCTGATCCAGCGATAAAGGGTGGAGACGTTTTGCATCCGCATCTCCGCCGCCTTCGGACTGGGGGAGGTCTCATAGAGCCACTCCTCGTAATGGATCTCCTTGATCATGTCCCGTACCGCCTCCACCGGATTGCCGCGCAGCGCCTGATCGCCAAGCCTCACCAGCCAGTTGGTGAAGGCCTGCAGGGCGGATAGACCGCGTCCGGAGAGGTGTTGCTCCAGCCCCAGCTCGAAACTGGCGGCAAACAGGCTCTTGCCACGCTGGTTGGCGTACTGGCCCAGTTTTTCGAGGGTAGTGGGGCCTATCTCGCGGCGCGGCAGGTTGACCACCCGCAGGAAGGCGGTGTCCTCGTCCGGGTTCACCAGCAGCTTGAGGTAGGCCATGATGTCCTTGATCTCGGTGCGGGAGAAAAATGAGGTACCGCCCGAGATACGGTAGGGAATGCGGTTGGTCATCAGCGCCTTCTCGAAGATGCGCGACTGATGGTTGCCCCGATAGAGGATCGCGTAATCCTTGAACCGGGTGCGGTTCATGAACTTGTGGCCCATCAGCTCGGCGGCGATACGCTCCGCCTCGTGCTCCTCATTCTTGGCAAACAGCACCTTGAGCTTCACCCCCTCGTCCAGCTCGGAGAAGAGCGCCTTGTCGTAGACATGGGGATTATTGGCGATCAGGATGTTGGCGCACTTGAGAATACGCCGCTTGGAGCGGTAGTTCTGCTCCAGCTTGATGAGCCGCAGATTGGGGAAATCTTCGTTCAGCAGCACCAGGTTCTGCGGCTTGGCACCGCGCCAGGAGTAGATGGACTGGTCGTCGTCCCCCACCACGGTGAAGCGGGCCCGCTCGCCGACGATCTGCTTCACCAGCTCGTACTGGCTGGTGTTGGTGTCCTGGTATTCGTCGACCAGCAGATAGCGGATCTTGTTCTGCCAGCGCTCGCGCACCTCCTGATTGCTCTTGAGCAGCAGGGTCGGCATCACGATGAGGTCGTCAAAATCCAGCGCGTTGTAGGCCACCATCTGGCGGTGGTAACGCTCGTAGAGCTGGGCCATCAGCACCTCTTCCGGGCCGCGGGCGATGCGCATGGCGCGAGCCGGCAGGATAAGGTCGTTCTTCCAGTTGGAGATCTGGCTGATGAGGGCCGAGAGCTTGTCCTTGTCGTTATCGAGCTCCGCCTCGGTCAGCTCTTTCAGCAGCGCCAGCTGGTCGGTATCGTCGAACAGGGAAAAATTGGCCTTGAGATTCAGGCTCTTGTGCTCGCGGCGGATGATCTCAAGCCCCAGAGTGTGGAAGGTGGAGACCATCAGCCCCCGCGCCTCCTTGCGACCGAGGGTCTGGCCGACCCGTTCTTTCATCTCCCGCGCCGCCTTGTTGGTGAAGGTGACGGCGGCGATGTTGCGCGCGTTGTAGCCGCACTGCTGTACCAGATAGGCAATCTTGTTGGTGATGACGCGGGTCTTGCCCGATCCGGCACCCGCCAGCACCAGGCAAGGGCCGGAGACAAACTTGACCGCTTCGTTCTGATTGGGGTTGAGCTTCATGGGCCGGATCTCTTGGCTTATGATGAGGGGCGGCATTGTAACAGAGATCCCGCAGGCAGCCGAAACCGCAGGCAATATCCCGCCACTGCGCCTTGTGTTTGACCGCTATTTTCCGGATCATGGCCGACTTTTCCAGATGATATGAGGGGAGCATGAACCAGCAACAGCACGCCCGACTGCGCGGCCAGTTTCCGGCCTTGGCACAAGAGGTCAACGGCCACCCTCTGGTCTATCTGGACAATGCCGCCACCACCCAGAAACCCCAGGTGGTGCTGGATGCCATCGCGCACTATTATCGGGCCGAAAATGCCAACGTGCACCGCGCCGCCCATGCCCTGAGCGGCCGGGCCACCCGTGCCTTCGAGGCCGCCCGCGAGACGGTTGCCCGCTTTATCAATGCACCCCGCAGCCACGAGGTGATCTGGACCCGCGGCACCACGGAGGCTATCAATCTGGTGGCCCAGAGCTGGGGAATGAGCGAGCTGAGGGCGGGGGATGAAGTCGTGCTCAGCACCCTGGAGCACCACGCCAACATCGTCCCCTGGCAGCTGGTCGCCCAACGCACCGGTGCGGTGATCCGGGTCATCCCCCTCGATGAGCGGGGCGATCTCGATCTGGCCGCCTATCACGCCCTGCTGGGACCACGTACCCGACTGGTGAGTGTGGCCCACGTCTCCAATGCCCTTGGCACCGTCAACCCAGTCGAGCAGATAGTGGCGGCGGCCAAGGCGGTCGGCGCCCTGACCCTGATCGACGGCGCCCAGGCAGTGGCCCACTTCGAGGTGGATGTGCAGGCCATCGGCTGCGACTTCTACGCCTTCTCCGGTCACAAGCTCTATGGCCCGACCGGCATCGGCGTATTGTGGGGCCGCACCGAGCTATTGGAACGGATGCCGCCCTGGCAAGCGGGAGGCGAGATGATCGACAGGGTCAGCTTTGCCGGTACCACCTTCAACACCCTGCCCTTCAAATTCGAGGCAGGCACCCCCCATATTGCCGGCGCCATCGGCCTGGCTGCAGCCATCGGCTTTGTGATGGAGCAGGACAAGGATTCATTGGCCAGCCATGACGCGGCGCTGACCGACTATCTGGTTGCCGGACTGCAACAGGTGCCAGGGCTGCGTCTGGTCGGCGAACCCGGTCAGCGCGCCGGCGCCATCTCCTTCCTGCTGGAGGATATCCACCCACAGGACGCCGCCACCCTGCTCGACATGCAGGGCATAGCCCTGCGGGTCGGCCATCACTGCGCCATGCCGCTGATGGAATCGCTCGGTATCGGCGGCACGATGCGTGCCTCCCTGGCCTGCTACAACAATCGGGACGATGTCGACGCCCTGCTGGCCGCCCTGCACAAACTCCGTGACTTCTTCTAAGGCAGACAATCCAATGAACAGCCTCGCAACCTACACCCGGATAGGCGTTGAGCCCGACGCAAATAGCATCCGTCAGCAGTTTGCGGCAGCAAACGGCTGGGAGAACCAGTACCGACTCATCATCCAGCTCAGCAAACTGCTGCCTGCACTGCCCGGCGAATGGCAGCAGGAGGCATTTCGCCTCAAGGGGTGTGAGAGCCAGGCTTGGTTGAAAGGGGAGAAAGGTGAGGATGGCAACTGGCACTTTGCTTGCGATTCCGATGCCCGCATCGTGCGCGGTCTGATTGTCATCGTACTGGCGGCGCTCAACCACCAATCTGCAGCGACGATCCACTCCTTCGACATGAAGGACTATTTCACCGAACTGGGGCTGGAGAAACACTTGAGCCCGTCGCGGGGCAACGGGCTCAGAGCTATCGTGTTGGCAATCCGGGGGCTGGCCGTATAATCCGCCTTGTCCAGTGGTCGATCAGGCTTCGCCAATCGACCCTGCGCCTTCATTTCCGGCCTCTTTCTCGGCGCGGGCTCCCCGCTCGGCAATCTTCTTCAATACACGGGACGCGGCAACCAAGCCAAAGGTGGCCGTCACCGGCGTCACGGCACCAAAGCCGGAGGCGCAATCCATCTTCATATTGCCGTCGCTGGCCCCCTTGGCCTGGCAGGTGCCGCCATTACCATCTGGATAACTCAGTTGCTCGGTTGAGAAGACACACTCCACCCCGAATTTGCGCGCCGGATTCTTGCTGAAGTTGTGCAGTCGGCGCAGGTCGGAGCGCACCTTGGCGGCCAGCGGATCCTGAATGGTCTTGGCCAGGTCGGCCACGGTGATCTGGATCGGGTCCATCTGCCCGCCGGCACCGCCCGCCACAATCACCGGGATCTTGTTGCGCTTGCAGAAGGCAATCAGCGCCACCTTGGCCTTGACCGAGTCGATGGCATCCACCACATAGTCAAACTCCCGCTTGATATGCTCGCCCAGGTTGTCGGCGGTGACGAAGTCATCCACCTCGATCACCTCGCAATCCGGGTTGATGGCACGGATGCGCTCGGCCATCACCTCCGTCTTGAGACGGCCGACCGTGCCCTGCATGGCGTGGATCTGGCGATTGGTGTTGGTGATACAGATGTCGTCCATGTCGATCAGGGTGATCTGGTTGATGCCGGCCCGAGCCAACGCCTCGGCCGCCCAGGAGCCGACGCCACCGATCCCGACCACGCAGACTTTCGCCTGGCTGAAGGAGCCAAGGGCACGCTGGCCATAAAGACGGGCTATGCCCCCGAATCGCTGTAGATACTCTGCTTTCATACCACCACCTTGCTTGAGGGCGGCCATTATAGCGGCAACCTCTCTCAGGGGCGATGCTCGGATGATGGTGGTGTTGATGTGAGAGAAAAGGAGTACGGTATCGAAAACGAAAAAAAACCCAGTCGTTAGACTGGGCTTCTTGAGTAGTGGCGGAGCGGACGGGACTCGAACCCGCGACCCCCGGCGTGACAGGCCGGTATTCTAACCGACTGAACTACCGCTCCGCATTCGGTTAGCTTTCGCTAAATCTTTTGCTGCTTGTTTGTGAGGTGTCATCCTCGCAGCCAGCC
>NZ_JAGKRK010000041.1:41881-58270 GCF_017939325.1 Aeromonas sp. MaB10011B
ATTTAAGCGTCATGCCACCATAAAAACAGGCCATCACATGATGGCCTGTTGTTTATCTGACCCGTGGCAGGGGAAGATCAGAAATGGCGGTCCTGCTCGGTGGGCTTGGCACCCTTCTCTTCGCTGTGCTC
Source organism: Aeromonas sp. MaB10011B (assembly GCF_017939325.1). NCBI lineage: Bacteria > Pseudomonadati > Pseudomonadota > Gammaproteobacteria > Aeromonadales > Aeromonadaceae > Aeromonas > Aeromonas sp. MaB10011B. Next base: position 42,013 of record NZ_JAGKRK010000041.1, read on the forward strand.
GATGGCGGTGCGGATAAGGTCGACGCCGGCCCGGATGATCAGCACCCCCATGTTGACCAGCTTGACGCAGACCCACATGAAGGTGATGAGCAGGATCAGCTTGAGCACCGTCTGGAAGGCCTCCAGGAAGTTCTGCTCCAGCTGGGCGGTGAGCCCGTTGGCGCTGCTCATCAGCCAGGTGTACACCTCGCGCACGAAGGAGATCCGGCTCGGCATCTCCAGCACGTCCAGCGCCGCAGGCAGGGCCTGGAAGATGACGATGCTGCCAAACAGTATCAGGATGACGCCGATGGCAATCCCCAGAAAGAAACCGAACTGTCGCATGAAGAGCCCCACAATGTAGTGAATGAGAAGAACAATAGCCGCCAATACTAGGGACTGCCCGCGCAGACGGCAATCCTTGCGTCCCCGACAGGGTCGGTGCCCCCTGCAAGCCATTGCCCGGCCGTCTGATTTCTGTGACCCTTGTCCCCACTCCTTGCCCCTGGGTGTCATCATGTTTCGAGTCGTCTTCTGCCTGCTGCTGTTGCTGGGCGGTGCCCTGCCCGCCTCCCGCGCCGAATCCCCTCCCTCTGCGGCCGCCTGCGTGATCCGCCACCAGCAAGGGATCCTGCTGGTGCAGGACAGGCTCTCCTCGCGCTACAGCCTGAGCGGCGGTTACATCGACAGGGGGGAGACTCCGGAGCAGGCGGCCCTGCGCGAGCTGTTCGAGGAGACCGGCCTCCAGGGTCGCGTCACCGGCGAGCTGGGGCGCTGGCAACGGGCCAGGGTGTTCGCCTGCCAGACCCTGGAGCCCCTGCGGGTCCAGCGGGGGACGGGGTTTGTCTCCCTGCTCCAGGCCCCGGATCTCGGTGGCGAGATCCTGAACGCCAGGCTGATCGCGGCCGCCTACCTGCCCCCTGACCAGCGTCGCTTCCCGGCGCAGCTCGACTGGATAGCCCCGAGGCTGGCCGAGGTGCCCGAGAGCCAGGTGCTGTGGGTGACGGATTTCAGCGACGCGGCCAGTGCGCTGCACCGCGCCGAGTTGCCGCTGATCCAGCGCCTGCAACGGTGGCTAGGGCCAGATGCGCTCTGGCCAAGGGCGGGCAATCTGCTGGGCTCGGCCCCCTTCCAGCTGGCGCTGCTGCCCTTGCTGCTGCCCCTGCTCGGCTGGTCCAGGCTGCGCCACCTGCTGTTTGCCATGGTGCTGCTCACCCTGGTGGTGAACCTGCTCAAGGCGGGCATTGGCTGGCCCAGGCCCTTCCACCTGCAGCCCGAGCTGGCCCGCCAGAGTGCCCAGGGCTTCGGCATGCCGAGCAGCCACGCCGCCTCGACCCTGCTCTACTGGGGCCTGCTGCTTGGCTGGCTGCCGGCGCTGCGGGCATGGCAGGGGGCCCTGCTGGCCCTGTTGCTGGCCGGCGTGGCCGGGCTGGCCCGGGTCTGGCTGGGGGTCCACTTCCTCTCGGATGTGGTGGCCGGCCTTGCCCTGGGGGCCCTGCTGCTGGCACTGCGCGCCCCGCTGGCGAAGCTGGCGGCACGCCCGCTCCCCTGGGCCGGGCTGCTCATCGCCAGCGCCCTCTCGGCCTGGCTCACCCAGTCCACCGCCCTGGCCGGGCTTGCCATGTTCACCCTGGGGCTGGTATCGGGTAATCTGCTATCACTCGAACGGAGCCCCACCCCCGCCCTGCCCGCCGCGCTGCTGACCCTGGCAGGGGGACTGGTCGTGGCAGGGCTCCTGTTCCTGGTGCCCGCGTTCACCAGCAGCTCTCTGCTGATCCTCGCGGGACAAGGGTGGCTCTTTGGCTGCCTGGGGTTCTGGCTCAGCGCCGGGCTCTGGTGGTCGTTGTCCGCTATCCGTCACGGTGCCCGAACCGGGCGCTCAACCCCTCGTTAAGGGAATGCCATGAATATGAAAAAAGTGGATTTGGCCAAGATCACCCTGGGCTTGCTGTTCCTCAGCCTGCTCATCATCTCTTGCTTCATGGTCTTGCGCCCCTTCCTGCCCGCCCTGGTGTGGTCGACCATGATCACCATCGCCACCTGGCCCCTGATGCAGATGGCCCAGCGCCTGCTGTGGGGCAAGCGCACCCTGGCGGCGTTGCTGATGACCAGCATCTTGCTGCTCATCTTTGTCATTCCCCTCTTCATGACGCTGGCCAACGTGGCGGAGAAGGCCCCCATGCTCATCGAGCTGGGCACCGAGCTCAGCCAATCCCCGCCCCCCGAGCTGCTCTGGTTGCAGCAAGTGCCCCTGGTGGGCGACAAGCTCTATGAGTTCTGGCAGCAGATCCTCGCGAGCGGCGGCCAGGTGCTGTTCACCAAGCTGGCCCCCTACTTCGGCCAGACCGCTCGCTGGCTGGCGGCCCAGGCCGGCAACCTCGGCCTGCTGTTCGTCCACTTCCTGCTGACCGTGGCCATCTGCGGCCTGCTCTACCACTCGGGGGAGAAGGCGGCAGAAGGCATTCGCCGCTTCGCCCACCGTCTGGCGGGCCAGCGCGGTGACAATGCGGTGGTGCTCGCCTCCCAGGCCATCCGTGCCGTCGCCATGGGGGTGGTGGTGACCGCCCTGGTGCAATCCTCGGTGGCGGGCCTGGGCCTGCTCATCGCCGGCATTCCCTATGTCATGGTGCTGGTGGTGCTGATGTTCCTGCTGATCGTCGCCCAGATAGGCCCCTTCCCGGTGCTGCTGGCCAGCGTCGGCTACCTCTACTGGAGCGGGGACACCACCTGGGGCACCTTCCTGCTGGTCTGGTCCCTGCTGGCGGGCACCATGGACAATTTCCTGCGCCCCTTCCTCATCAAGCGCGGGGCCGATCTGCCGCTGATCCTCATTCTGGTGGGGGTCATCGGCGGCCTGCTGGCACTGGGGATCATCGGTCTCTTCATCGGCCCCGTGGTGCTGGCGGTGGGCTACACCCTGCTGGATGCCTGGATCAAGGAAGATGACCAACCGGCGAGCGCTCTGGTGGAGCCGCCCAAGGCGCCGTGACGATTCATTCATCCCCGATGCAAAGAGCCGCCCCAGGGCGGCTCTTTTGTTTATTACCGTCCCATGCAGGTTCGATTAGCGAAGCATAATCGGACGATCGAGATGCCGCTGTCCGGTGTGTCCATGAATCAGCGGCATCTGCAGCAGGGAAATATGGATGGCTGTTATAGCGGGAGAATTGATTGACGCAAACGTCCGATTACACCTTACGGCTAATCGAACCGACGGCTGGTCGCGGCGTTTAGAACCAAAGTTCGAACCGGAACGCCAAAACACGAACCAGGGTTCGAATCACTCCTTCCCCTCCCCTGTTCCCTGCCGAAGGCGCCCGCCACAATGCCTGCACCATTGGAGGAGAAGACAAGATGAACGAACTGAGAGCAACACGGGCCCTCATCAGCGGCGGCGCCAGCGGCATCGGACTGGCCATCGCCGAGGCCCTGGCCAGCCAGGGGGTGGAGCTGATCCTGGCTTCCCGCCGTCTGGGGCTGCTGGAGCAGGAAGCGGCCAGACTGGAGGCGCGATACGGGGTGCGAGTCATGGCACTGGCGCTGGATGTGTGCGACGGCGATCAGGTGCGGGATGGCCATGCCCGGATCCGGGAGCGGCTCGGCCCCGTCGATCTGCTGATCAACAACAGCGGGGTCGGCAGCGACCACCTGGTGCAGGATCTGCCGGAATCGGAGTGGGACAGGGTGATGGATACCTGTGCCAAGGGCACCTTCCTGCTGACCCGGGCCTGCCTGCCGGACATGCTGGCAAACCGCCACGGCACCGTCATCAACATCGCCTCCCAGGCCGCCAGGCACGGCTATGCCAGGGCCAGCGTCTACTGCGCCGCCAAGTTTGCGGTCCTGGGGTTCGCCCGGGCACTGCGGGAAGAGGTGCAGCACCAGGGCATCCGGGTCCACACCCTCTGTCCCGGGCTGGTGCAGGTGCCGCCCCCGGCCTGTCCGGGCGATCGCAAGCCCGGCTGGCTGCAGGTGGAGGATCTGGCCGAGGCCGTGCTCTACACCCTGCGCCAACCCCCTCACGTCCAGCTCGACGAGATCGGCATGACGGGGATCTGAGCGAGGCGCCATGGAACGCCAGCAAGGACAAGGGGCGCCGAGGCGCCCCTTGTCCTGCGTCACTCCGCCAGAGGCGGCCTGCGCGTAAGATCAGGCAGGTTGATGGAGGGTGATGCAGTGGATGCCGCCGCCCCCGGCCGCCACCGGGTCTATGTCTATCTGCACTATCTTGCGCCCCGGATAGAGGCGGGCCAGCAGATCCCGGCAATGGCGGTCGGCCCTGGCATCCCCGAACTGGGGAGCGATGACGGCGCCGTTGATGGGCAGGTAGTTGATGTAACCGGCGGCAAAGTCCGGGCTGCGGCTGAACTTGTTGTCCCGCCCGCCCAGGGGCGGCGGCAGCTGATGCAGCTCCAGCTTGTTGCCGTCGGCGTCCGTCGCCTGCTGCAGGATGGCGAGGTGCTGGCGGGTCACCTTGTAGTCGTAGGAGTCGGGATCGTTGTCCATGTTGATCACCACCACCCCGGGGCGCACGAAGCGGGCGTAGAAGTCCACGTGGGCATCCGTGATGTCCTTGCCCTTGATCCCCGGCAGCCAGATGATCTTGCGCAGCCCCAGGTTGGCCTTGAGCTCCGCCTCCACCTGCGCCTTGGTGAGGCCGGGGTTGCGGTTGCTGTTGATCCAGCTGCTCTCGGTCATGATGGCGGTGCCGTTGCCGTCCACCTCGATGCCGCCCCCCTCACCGATGAGCTCGCTCTGCAGGTAATAGGCATCGGTCTGCCGGCCCACCAGAGAGGCGACCTTGGCGTCATGGCTGTGCTCCTGCTTGTCACCCCAGCCGTTGAAGTTGAAGTCCACCAGCCCGAGCGCCCCCTGCTCGTCCTGCACGAAGACGCCGCCGGTATCCCGCAGCCAGATGTCATCCATCTCGGCGTGGACGAAGTGGGTGTTGCGCTCGCCGCACAACTGGCGCGCCAGCGCCTCGTCATCCTCATGGCAGAGCACGTTGACCCGGGTGTAGGGCACCATGGCCTGCACCAGCCGCCCTATGGTGGCCTGCACCTCCTTGTAGTGGCGACCCCAGATCTCGCTGGTGGCCCCGAAGGCCACCCACACCAGGGCCTGGGGGGAGGACTCCTCCGGCATGTGGTAGCGAGCGGCGGCGCCGGGTTCGCCGGCGGCGAAGGCCGCGCGGGCACCGGGCAGGCTGCCAAACCCGGCAATGGCGCCGAGGGCAACCAGCTGTTTCAATACGTGGCGTCGGGAAAACATCGTTCTACTCCTGGGTTCAGAGGCTGCTCTTGAAGCGAGTCCAGGCTCGCATGCGGGCACGCATCTGGGATTGTGCTATATCCTGACCCGGAATGAGCCGCTGGTAGCTGGCCTCGTCCAGGTAGATATCCGGGTTGGCCGTCATGGTGGCATCCACCATGGGTCTGGCCTTGGCACTGGCAGTCGGATAACCGGTGCTGTTGGTGATGGCTGCCATGTTGGCCGGGCGCATCACGAAGTTGATAAAGGTATAGGCATAGTCAGGATGGGGGGCATCCGCCGGGATCGCCATGGTGTCCATCCAGATGGTGCTCCCCTCCTTCGGCAATCGGTATTCGAAGTCGACCCGCTTGCCCGCCTCGGCGGCGGCGCGCCTGGCCTGGGTCATGTCACCGCTGTAGCCCAGGGAGAGACAGAGATCCCCGTTCACCAGCTGGGTCACCGGCTGGGACTGGAACTTGCGGATATAGGGCTTGATCCCCTTGAGCAGGGCCAGGGCCGCCTCCAGATCGTCCGCCTTGCCGCTGCGGGGATCCCGCCCAAGATAGTGCAACACCACCGCCAGCACCTCGTCCGGGGAGTCGATGACCGAGATGCCGCAATCTGCAAATTTCGCCGCCAGCTCGGGCTTGAACAGCATGTCCAGGCTGTTCACCGGGGCATCCGGCATCCTCTGCTTGATAGCGTCCGCATTGTAGGTGAGCCCTATGGTGCCCCAGGTGTAGGGCACCACGGCCTCCTTCGCATGGGGATAGGCCTGCTGCAACCGCGCCAGGCCGGGGTCTATGTCCCCCAGGTGTTGCAGCTTGCCCTTGTCGAGGGGCTGCAGGCTGCCCGCCCGCATCAGCCGCTCCGCCACCGTGTCCCCCGGGAAGATGAGGTCATACCCGCTGCGACCCGCCATCAGCTTGGCCTCCAGGGTCTCGCTGCTGTCCATCACGTCGTAGATGACCCGGATCCCGGTCTCCCGGGTGAATTCGCTCAGGGTATCGGGGGCGAAATAATCGGACCAGTTGTAGAGGCGCAGCACCTTCTCCTCTGTCGCCTCCCCCGCCCCTTCTGCGGCCTGGGCCCCCAGACTCAGCAGCAGGGCCAGTGCCGTGGCTATCTTGGTCAAGGCGCTCATGATGGACGCCCTCCCCGCTGGCCCTGCCCATCCAGGCTCAGCAAGGCGCCATACATCTCGGGGCGGCGATCTCGATAGATGCCCCAGGTCAGCCGCTCCTCGGCCATGGCGGCGAGATCCAGCTCCCGCACCAGCACGCCCGGGGTATCCCTGTCCGCCTCGGCCAGCAGGGCCCCCTTGTGATCCGTGATGAAGGAGGAGCCATAGAAGCGCATCTGCAACGCGGGATCCCGGGTCGCCACCTCGCGTCCGATGCGGTTGGCGGCGATCACCGGCATGATGTTGGCGGCGGCGTGGCCGCGCTGGGTCAGCTGCCAGTGATCCCGGGAATCGAGCCCCTCTGCTCCCGGCTCCGAGCCGATGGCGGTGGGATAGAGCAGCAGCTCGGCCCCCTGCAGCGCCATGGCGCGGGCCGCCTCCGGGAACCACTGATCCCAGCAGATGCCGACCCCGATGCGGCCGGCGGCCGTGTCCCAGACCCGAAACCCCGTATCCCCCGGGCTGAAATACTCCTTCTCCTGATAGCCGATGGCGTTCGGGATATGGGTCTTGCGATAGACCCCGAGCAGGCGACCATCCGCATCCGCCATCGCCAGGGAGTTGAAGCAGGCGTTGCCCGCACGCTCGAACCAGCTGATGGGCAACACCACCCCCAGCTCCCGCGCCAGGGCCGAGAAGCGGCGCAGCACCCGGCTCTGCTCGAACGACTCCGCCAGCGCCAGATGGCCGTGGTATTACTCGATGCAGAAATAGGGGGTGGCGAAGAGCTCCTGCAACAGCACCAGGTTGGCCCCCCTGGCGGCGGCGTCCCGTACCAGGCTCTCCGCTGTGTCCAGATTGCGCTCCAGCTCCCAGCTGCAAGCGAATTGTGTGGTGGCGACAACGATCTTGCTCATCCGGATACCCTCCCTGACACGCGTTCCCGCTGACAGGCAAACTGCATGGTTGCGACGACCTTGTTCATGAATCTCTCCTCCCTGATCCCGTCATGAGGCCTCGCAGACGCCTGACGAGGCCGCTCCAAACGCTTACCCCTGCACCGGCCAGGCCGGCTGCTGCTGGGTGATGCAGTGAATGCCGCCCCCGCCGTGGGCCAACTGGTTGATGCGCACCGGCACCAGCTGCCTGTTCGGGAAGGCGCGCCTCAGCACTTCCCCAGCCGCCTCGTCCGCACCTACGCCGTAGGCGGGCATGATGATGGCGCCGTTGGCGAGGTAGAAGTTGGTGTAGGAGGCGCAGAACACCTCCGCCTCGGCGTCCACCGCCTCGCTCGCCTCGAACAGCTCGAGGCACTCGAAGGAGCGACCTCTCGCATCGGTGGCCAGGGCCAGGGCTCGGCGGTTCTCCCGCACCACGCGGCCATAGGTGGAGTGCCCGTCCAGGGTGGCATCCACCAGCAGGTGGCCGGGGCGGCTGAAGGCGCAGACCCCGTCCACATGACCGTCCGTCATGTCGCCGGTGACGTGGTCCGGATCCCCCGGCAGCCAGATAGTCTTCTCGATGCCGAGCAGGCGGCTGAAGATCCGTTCGATCTCCACTTTGGTCATGCCGGGGTTGCGGTTGCTGTTGAGCAGCACCGACTCCGTGGTGATCAGGGTGCCCTCCCCATCCACATGGATGGCGCCCCCTTCGTTGGCGAGGAAGCTGCCGATGCACTCCAGCTCCAGGCTGTTGAGCACGCGCCGCGCCAGCCCCTCGTCCAGACCGTGGGCCGACTTGCCGCCCCAGGCGTTGAAACGCCAGCTGATCCCGGCGGTGCCAAGCTCGGGATGGCAGATGAAGGTGGGGCCGGAGTCACGGCACCAGCTGTCATCCACCGGCAGGGGAATGAAGCGCACCCCGTCGCCGCACAGGGCGCGAGCCTCCGCCTGTGCGGCGGGATCCACCACCAGGTTCACCGGTTCGAAGCGGGCGATGGCATTGACCACCCGGGCGAAGTCCTGCTGCACCTGGGGCAGGGTCACGCCCCAGCCGTTTTCCCACAGCGCCTTGTTGTGCGGCCAGACCATCCAGGTCGCCGCGTGCCGGCACCACTCCGCTGGCATGAACCAGCCCACAGCCCTCATTCCCTGCTCGCGCATCTCAGCCTCTCTGATTAGGTAATATTAAGGTTATTGACGATGGGAATAGACTATTCTCCCCGTTGATGGGTAACAAACGATCGATTTTCGATAAAAGTGATAAGCGGAGCTAATCAATGATGTTCAAACACTGGCCCCCTCTCAACGTGCTGCGCGGCTTCGAGGCGGCGGCCAGGCTCGGCAGCTTTCATCAGGCGGCCCAGGAGCTGCACCTCACCCAGTCTGCCATCAGTCAGCAGATCCGCTCGCTGGAGGAGCTGCTTGGCCAGCCTCTGTTTCACCGCCAGGGACGTTCCGTCGCCCTGACCGACGCGGGCCAGGATCTGCTGGAGACGACCCAGCAGGTGCTGCTGCAACTGGCGGTGGGAATACAGCGCCTCGAGCAGTACCGCAAGCCGAACCAGCTTGTGCTCAACACCAGCACCACCATCGCCCGCCTCTGGCTGCTGCCCCGGCTGGCCGACCTTCACCGTCAGCATCCGGGCATCGATCTCTGGCTGTTCACCAGCGACGACACGCCGAACATGGCCGAGCAGACCATCGACATTTCGCTGCGCTGGGGGCTGGCTCCCCAGGCGGAATGCCGCCATCAGCCGCTGCTGGCGGATCGGCTGCTGCCGGTGGCGAGCCCGGCCGTGCTGGCACAGCCCGCGCAGGAGCGCACCACCCTGCACGGGGAGCGGGAGATGGACTGGCACCACTGGACCCTCAAGGGCGGCGACGATCTGCACCTGCAGACCCAGGGGCTCAACTTCTCCGATCCCGGCTTGTTGCAGGATGCGGCCAGCGCCGGGCTCGGGGTGGCGCTGGCGAGCGAGCTGCTCTCTCGCGACGCACGCCGACAGGGGTGGCTGCTGCCCCTCTCGTCCCACCGGGTGGCCGGGCCGAACTGGAACATGCTGATCCATCAGGAGAGCGAAGGCAGTCCCCAGTGCCGGGCGGTGAGCCACTGGCTCCAGCAGCAGTTTGCTGCAGAGGCTGCCACCCGGGGCAAGGACGCGACACTCTGAGAGCGGTCACTGAATCGGGGCGGCAAGGGTGATTAAATGGCCCCTTCCCTTTTGCCGGATATCGCCGTGACCATGCCATCCGTCCCCCAGCCCCCCTCGTCCTGGCCCGAGCACCTGCAGGCCTCCTGGCTGCGCTGTGCCCACCAGACCAGCGCGTCCCTCTGGCATCCTCCCCACTGCGCCAGAGGGCAGACCCTGGAGAGCCTGCGCCAGCGCAAGCGGGACCTGCTCACCACCGGCGAGATGGCACTGGAGGATCTCTACGAGTTCATGGAGGGGCGCCCCTGCGCCCTGCTGCTCACCGACGAGAGCGGTTGCCTGCTGGCCCGGACCGGCCACCCCGATACCCTGCAGGCGCTGGCGGCACTCGGTTTTGGCCCAGGCGCGTTTTTCAGCGAGGGACGCATCGGCACCAATGCCGTCAACCTGGCGGCTCTGGAGGGGGTGCCGCTCTGCGTCAGCGGCCCCCAGCACTTCAACCAGCGTCTCCACCCCTGGCACTGCTGTGCCAGCCCCGTCTACAACAGCACCGGTCGCCAGGTGGCGATCGTGGCCCTGATCTGCCGGGTGGAAGAGGCCGCACCGGGGGATCTCGCGCTCACCGTCAGCGCCGGCCGCGAGCTGGCCAATCTGCTGCAGATGGAGCGCCTGATGCAGGAGTCCCAGCACCACTTGAGCGAGCTCTATGCCCTGTTGGATGGCATGGAAGACGGCGTGCTGGCCTGGGATCCCCAGGGGCGGCTGCGCTACCTCAACGCCCTGGCGGCCAGTCGGCTGCAACTCGACCCGGCTGTCTGCCTGGGTCAGCCCCTCGATCACCATCTGCTGATGCCCCAGCGCCTGCGTCTGGCCATCGCGGAGATGACCCCCCTGAGCCATGTGGAGGTGACGCTGGAGCGGCGAGAGACCCGGGGCGAGGCCTTCATCGACGCCCTGGTGAGCCTCAAGCCCCTGCCGGGGCCGGACGGGGTCAGCTTCATCGTCCTGCTCCATCCCACCGATCGGCTGCGCGCCATTCATCAACTGCGCCAGACGGTGCCCGAGCTCTCCGCCCTGGTGGGGGAGTCGAGCGCCATGCGCAAACTGCTTCGCCACGCCCGCCAGGCGGCCAGGGGACATGGCCCCGTCCTGCTGCGAGGGGAAGAGGAGGTGGGCAAGGCCCAACTGGCGGAGGCCATCCACTTTGGCAGCGAGCGAGCCGCCGGCCCCCTGGTCATCTTCAACTGCCAGGCATGGCCGAGGGAGCGGATGGCGCTGGAACTCATGGGGTCCGACGAGGCGGGGCAGGAGCGGGCCGGCAAGTTCGAGCTGGCTCACGGTGGCACGCTAGTGCTGGAGCAGGTGGAGTGCCTGCCCGCCCCCATGCAGGCCGCCCTGCTGCAACTGCTCAAGACGGGGCGCATCCAGCGCTTCGACTCCGCCCGCATCCTGCCCCTCAGGGTGAGGATCATCGCGACCAGCAGCGCCCCGCTGGAGCAGCGGGTGCAGGAGGGGGAATTCGGGCGCCAGCTGCTCTATGCGCTGCAAGGGTGCGAACTCTGGCTGCCGAGCCTGCGGGAGCGCAGCGCCGATCTGCCTGGCCTCATCCGCCAGCACCTGACGGTGCAGGGGGGCGAGCCGGGGCGCCAGTTCACCCCTGACGCCCTCGACTGCCTGCTAGCCTACCCCTGGCCCGGCAACCTGGGGGAGCTGCGCAGCGCCATCGAGTACGCCCTGCTGCATTGCAGTGAGGCACAGATCCCGCCCCGGGCGCTCCCGGCCGCCATCCGCCAGGGTCATTGTCTGCTGGCGGACGAGGTGGTGGGACAGCCGCTGCTCACCCTGGCGGAGCTGGAGCATCAGGCGATCCTGCGGGCCGCCCGTGCCAGCAAGGGCCAGGTCAGCCAGATGGCGCGCCAGCTCGGGATCAGCCGCACCACCCTCTGGCGGCGACTCAAACTGCTCGACATCGATCCCGCCGACTACCACCACTGACCAGAACGCTCCTCAAAAAAAGCGGGCCCCGTCGTGACGGGGCCCGGATGGGGGAATGTTTCAGTCGCCGAAGCGATCCCGCGCCAGTTGCTGGAAGCAGCTCAGCACCGCCCCGGCATCCTCCCCTCGCGCCAGCAGGATGAGCCTGTCCCCCTGGCGCACATCGAGCATGGCGAGCCGGCTCAGGCTGCGGGGATTCGCCTCTTTCTCCCCCTTTTGCAGCCTGAGTTCAGCGGCAAAGGGCTTGAGTGCCGCCACCAGCCGGGCGGCGGGGCGCACATGCAGGCCGTGGGGATTCTCCACCACCACCTCGCAGCGCAGCCAGCCATCGTCGGCAACAGGGGCTGCCTCCGTGGTGGCCTGCGCCGCACTGGCAGGCAGCATTCCCTGTTTCGGGCCCAGGGCGCCAAGCGCCTCGGCGGCTACCTCATCCAGCGTCAGGCCTGCGCCAGCGGCCACCACGGCGGCCAGAGTGCCCTCGACCAGCGGGGCGGGGCTAAGCCGCACCCGGGCGCTCAGCTCGGGGGGCAGCAGCTCGAGGGCGGTCTCGGCGCTCAGGAGGGCGCTGCCCAAGTCCATCAGCACCAGCACCCCGCTGCCGTCATCCGCCTCTTCCATCGCACTCATCACGGCGATGGCGTCGGTGCCGATGGGATGGGCGGGGTCATCGACCCCGGCCGCCAGCAACAGTTTCGCCGGGCTGCCCAGCTGATCGGCCAGGGCTTTCAAACCGGCCGCAAGCATGGCGCTGTGAGAGACCACTACGATGCCGATCATGTCACAACCTCGCTCTGTCACGCAGGGCGGTCAGCAGCAGCAGGGTCGAGGTGGCCCCCGCATCCTGATGGCCGATGCTGCGCTCACCAAGATAGCTGGCGCGCCCCTTGCGGGCCTGCATCTGGATGGTGGCCTCGGTGCCGGCTGCGGCGGCAGCCACCGCCTTGTCCAGCGCCTCGGGGAGCGGCAGGCCCTGTTGTTCCGCCTGCTGCAGGGCGGCCAGAGCGGGCCACCAGGCGTCGCACATGGTCTTGTCACCCGGCTCGGCGCGGCCGCGGGAGACGATCCCCTCCACCCCGTCGCTCAGCATCTTGCCGAGCTGGCCGAGGGTCAGGCTCTGGCAGGCATCGCTGCTGGCCGCCGCCCGGATGAAGAAGGTGCCGTAGAGGGGTCCGCTGGCGCCGCCGACCGAGGAGAGCAACGTCATACCGGTGGTTTTGAGCACCTGACCGATGTCCTTGTCCGCCACCGCGGGCAGCTTCTCCGCCACCTTGGCAAAGCCGCGCTGCATGTTGAGGCCGTGGTCGCCGTCGCCGATGTCGGTATCCAGCGCGGTGAGGTAGTCACGCTGTTCGGTGAAGATGTGCTCGCAGTCGAGCAGCCAGTTGACGATCTGATGCTTGCTTAACATGAATATTCCTCAGCAGCCGCGCCGCAGGGCCGGGGTGTGAACGGGGGCATCCCACAGGGTCATCAGCTCGTCATCCACCTTGAGCAGGGTGATGGAGATGCCGGTCATGTCGAGGGAGGTACAGTAGGGGCCGATGAGGTTGCGCACCAGGTGGATGCCCGCCTCTTCACACAGGGCCGCGAGGCGGCCATAGACGCCGTAGAGCTCGGAGATGGGGGTGCCGCCGAGGCTGTTGACCAGGACGATGACCCTGTCACCCCCATTGAGCGGTTCGATAAAGGTGTGCTCTTCCTGCCAGCTGCCGGTGGCTCTGTCCCAGTGGCGCAGAGTGCGGCCATAGGGGCTGTTGTCGGTCAGCTCCTTGAACATGTCGTCCACCAGGGCGTTCAGGTCGGTGAAGGGACGGCGCTCGATGCCCGGCTCGCCGTGAATGCCCACGCCGAACTCCACCTCGTTGTCAGCCAGGGTGAAGGAGGGCTTGCCGGCAGCAGGGACGGTGCAGGCGTGCATGGCCACGCCTATGGTGCGGCTCTGGTTGTTGATGCGACGGCCCAACGCCTCGCAGCGCGCCAGATCGTAGCCCGCCTCGGCGGCGGCACCGACCAGCTTCTCGCACAGCACTGTCGTGGCAACCCCGCGGCGGCCAGCGGTGTAGAGGCTGTCCTTCACCGCCACGTCGTCATCGATGAGGGCGAACCCCACCTTGACCCCGTCACCGTGCAGCAGCTCGACCGCGGTCTCGAAGTTGAGCACGTCGCCTGTGTAGTTCTTCACCAGAAACAGCACGCCGGCGCCGCCGTCGACGGCCTGACCGCACTCGTACATCTGATCCGGGGTCGGGGACGTGAAGATCTCGCCGGGGCAGGCACCATCCAGCATTCCTTTGCCCACCAGGCCACCGTGCATGGGCTCGTGGCCGCTGCCGCCGCCGGAGACCAGCGCCACCTTGCCCGTCACGGGGGAATCGGCGCGGGTGATGTAGTGGGGTTCGATTCGCACCTTGAGCTCGGGGTGGGCAGCGGCCATCCCCATCAGTTGTTCACGGACCACGGCATCGACAGCATTGATCAGCTTCTTCATGGCTCACTCCTTGGCTTGCCACCACACGGGTGGACAGATGGTTGATGCAGCCAGTCTAGCGAGCCATAGGGGGATAAAAATGACAGGGGTTTCGGTTCGGATCTGAAACAACAAACAAAGCCTGACGTTTCAATCTGAAACGAGCGGATGGGGAAGATCCGGGAAAGTGTTAGCCGCCTCACAGCCATGAAAAAGGGCCCCGCAGGGCCCTTCTCGATAGCGTGAGGATTAGATGGCCCAGCCACCGGCGTAGAAGATCACCAGGGCCACGGCGATGATGACGGTGCCGATGTTGAGCTTCTTCCACTCGGCGGCAAACAGGCGGCCGACCACCAGGGCCACGAAGCCTAACATGATGCCGGTGACGATGTTGCAGGTGAGCACGATGAAGACGGCGCACAGCATGCCGGAGAGGGCATCGACCGAGTCGTTGAAGTCCAGCTTGGTGACGTTGCCCAGCATCAGCAGGCCCACATACATCAGGGCCGGTGCGGTGGCGTAGGCCGGTACCAGATAGCTCAGCGGGGAGAGGAAGATCATCAGCAGGAAGAGCACGCCGACCAGGGTGGCGGTCAGACCTGTCTTGCCGCCGGCAGCTGTCCCTGCGGCGGATTCGATGTAGACGGCTGCCGGAGCACCACCTACCACGCCCGCCACCATGCTGCTGACGGAGTCCGCAGTCAGGGCCTTGCCACCGCTGATGATGTGACCACGCTCGTTGATGAGGCCAGCCTGACCAGCCACGGCACGGATGGTGCCGGTGGCGTCAAACACGGCGGTCATCACCAGCGCCAACACGGTCGGAATCACCACCGGATTGAGGGCGCCCAGCAGATCCATGCTGCCCACCAGGGAGCCATTCTCGCCACTCAGGCTCGGCATGGCGAAGAAGCCCTGCCAGGTCACTTTCGGATCGAAGATAAGGCCGAGGATGGAGATGGCGATGATCACCATCAGGATGCCGCCCGGCACCTTGCGGCGCTCCAGGCCGAAGATGGCAGCCAGACCCAGCACCGTCATGATGACCGGGAAGGCGGTGATCTCGCCGAGCTGCACCGGCAGGCCAGCCCCTTCATTCTTGATCACCATGCCGACCCCGTTGGTGGCGATCAGCAGCAGGAACAGGCCGATACCGATGCCGGTACCGTGGGCGATGCCGGAGGGAAGGTTGTCCAGGATCCACTGGCGCACGCCGGTGACGCTGATCAAGGTGAACAGCACCCCCATCAGGAAGATGGCGCCCAGCGCGACCGGAATGCTCAGCCCCTGCCCCAGCACCAGGCTGAAGGCGGTAAAGGCGGTGAGAGAGATGGCACAACCGATGGCCATCGGCAGCTTGGCCCAGAGCCCCATCAGCAGGGAACCGAAGGCGGCGATCAGGCAGGTGGCCACAAACACCGGGCCCTGCTCAAAACCCGCTGCGCCCAGCATGTTCGGCACGACGATGATGCTGTAGACCATCGCCAGGAAGGTGGTCAACCCGGCCAGCAGCTCCTGTCGCACCGTGCTGCCACGCTGGCTGATGGAGAAATAGGAATCCAGAAACCCGCCATTGCCGGCGCGGGCCGTCGTTTGTTGCGTTGCCATAGTTCATCCTGAAAGTGTGAAGGAAATCGTTTGCTTGCTGGCGCGCAAAATAGCAAGAATTTGGCGAGATTGCAGCGGATAAGCCCCCATTTCCCCGAAGTTTTTCATAAAAGGGCTCGTTGGAGGCCTCATTTTCCATGAGAGCGGCCCATCCCAAGCTTCTACACTCTTAGCTAGCCACGTTCCCATCTACCGGAGAGAAGCCCATGCACACAGGCAACCTGCTTGGCCAGATCCCCTCCCCCCTGCCCAGTGAAGTGTTCGCGGATCTGGTCAGTACCAACAATGTTCGTATCGAGCGCATTCTCTCCCAGGGGCAGCAGACCCCTACCGGAGAGTGGTTCGATCAGGATGAACACGAATGGGTATTGCTGGTGCAGGGAGAGGCCATCTTGGTCTTCATCACACCAGATACCGGGGTACAGGAACGCGTCCATCTGGGGCCGGGGGATTACATCAACATCCCGGCGCACCTTCAGCACAGGGTGGAGTGGACCCATCCGACCGAGACAACCGTCTGGCTCTGCGTCTATTACTAGCAGGCTCACGGCTCAAGAAGGCCATGGCTTCTGCTGTGAAGATCGAAGAGGAGAGCGTGGAGACGAAAAAAAGCCCAGTCTATCGACTGGGCTTCTTGTTAGTGGCATAACGGACGCAGAGACGGATAAAGTCCGGCTCAAGCACAAGGGACAACAGAGCGGGATCGAGTTGTCAGTGGCAAGTCGCAGCCCTGGTGGTTGCC
>NZ_JAGKRK010000042.1:0-43773 GCF_017939325.1 Aeromonas sp. MaB10011B
GGCGATGTTATTCACGCTGGCCAACCTGTTTCGGGCGGACCAAATGATACGTCAGTGGGAGAGATCTCACTAAAAACTGGGAATAACGCCTTAAATGGCGAAGAAACGGTCTAAATAGGCTGATTCAAGGCATTTACGGGAGAAAAAAATCGGCTCAAACATGAAGAAATGAAATGACTGAGTCAGCCGAGAAGAATTTCCCCGCTTATTCGCACCTTCCCTAGAAGAAAGGCCAACAACTAATCTCTTAGTTAAATCATATGGCACGTAGCACCTTCCTGTTTTTCGATAGATTTCACTTTAATCTAGTTCATGCATCTTGCATTGATAGTTGACTTGAATCAAACCATAGGCAATTGCTTTTACTAGATGGCGCTCAGTAATCTGTTGCCATAAAAAAGCCGCCCATCGGGCGGCATTTTTATCAGAGATAACGGACCGAAAGAACTTACCAGCCGGTTACTTCACGCAGGGCCTTGCCGATATCGGCCAAGGAGCGCACGGTTTTCACACCGGCATCTTCCAGGGCGGCAAATTTCTCGGCCGCGGTGCCTTTGCCACCGGCGATGATGGCGCCCGCATGACCCATGCGCTTGCCAGCCGGGGCGGTGACACCCGCGATGTAGGAGACCACCGGCTTGGTTACGTGAGCCTTGATGTAGGCCGCCGCGTCTTCCTCGGCGTTGCCGCCGATCTCGCCGATCATCACGATGGCTTCGGTCTGCGGGTCATTCTGGAACATCTCCAGAATGTCGATGAAGTTGGAACCCGGGATGGGGTCGCCACCGATACCGACGCAGGTGGACTGGCCGAAGCCCTCGTCCGTGGTCTGCTTGACCGCTTCATAGGTCAGAGTGCCGGAGCGCGAGACGATGCCCACCTTGCCCGGCTTGTGGATGTGGCCCGGCATGATGCCAATCTTGCACTCACCCGGGGTGATGACACCCGGGCAGTTGGGGCCGATCATCCGCACGCCGGTTTCCTGCAGCTTCACCTTGACGTCCAGCATGTCCAGGGTCGGGATGCCTTCGGTGATGGTGACGATGAGCTTGATGCCGGCATCGATGGCTTCCAGGATGGCGTCCTTGCAGAACGGGGCCGGGACATAGATGACGGAGGCGGTGGCGCCGGTGGCTTCCACGGCGTCACGGACGGTGTTGAACACCGGCAGGCCCAGGTGAGTGGTGCCACCCTTGCCCGGGGACACGCCGCCGACCATCTGGGTACCGTAGGCAATGGCCTGTTCGGAGTGGAAGGTACCCTGACCGCCGGTGAAGCCCTGGCAGATCACCTTGGTGTCTTTGTTGATCAGAACGCTCATTATTTGGCCTCCGCTGCTTTTACCACTTGCTGAGCTGCGTCAGTCAGACTCGTTGCGGCGATGATATTGAGGCCGCTGTCGGCCAGTTTACGGGCACCCAGTTCGGCGTTGTTGCCTTCCAGACGCACCACCACGGGCACTTTCACACCCACTTCCTTGACGGCACCGATGATGCCTTCCGCGATCATGTCGCAGCGCACGATGCCACCGAAGATGTTGACCAGCACGGCTTGTACCTTGCTGTCGGAGAGGATGATCTTGAAGGCCTCGGTCACGCGCTCCTTGGTGGCGCCGCCGCCGACGTCCAGGAAGTTGGCCGGTGAACCGCCGTGCAGGTTGACGATGTCCATGGTGCCCATGGCCAGGCCCGCGCCGTTGACCATGCAGCCGATGTTGCCATCGAGGGCCACATAGTTCAGCTCCCACTGGGCGGCGTGCGCTTCGCGGGGGTCATCTTGGGACGGATCGTGCATCTCGCGCAGTTTGGGCTGACGGTACAGGGCGTTGGCGTCGATGTTGATCTTGCCGTCCAGGCAGTGCAGGTTGCCCTTGTCGGTGATGACCAGGGGGTTGATCTCCAGCAGGGCGAAGTCGCAGTCCAGGAACATCTGGCCCAGGCCCATGAAGATCTTGGTGAACTGCTTGATCTGATCGCCGACCAGACCCAGCTTGAAGGCCAGCTCGCGGGCCTGGTAGGGCTGCGGGCCTACCAGGGGATCGATGGCAGCCTTGTGAATGAGTTCCGGGGTTTCGTGGGCGACTTTCTCAATCTCCACGCCACCTTCGGTGGAAGCCATGAAGACCACGCGGCGAGAGCCACGGTCGACCACGGCGCCCAGGTACAGTTCCTTGGCGATGTCGGTGCAGGACTCCACCAGGATCTTGGTAACCGGCTGACCATTGGCGTCAGTCTGATAGGTCACCAGATTCTTGCCGAGCCAGTTCTGGGCGAAGGCGCGGATCTCGTCCTTGCTCTTGGCCAGCTTGACGCCGCCCGCCTTGCCGCGGCCACCGGCGTGGACCTGGCACTTGACGACCCAGGTGTTGCCGCCAATCTTGTCGGCCGCTTCGGCCGCTTCCTGCGGGGTAGCACAGGCATAACCTTCGGAGACCGGCAGGCCATACTCGGCAAACAGCTGTTTTGCCTGATATTCATGCAGATTCATAGATGCTCTATCCGTGTTGTAGGTATTTCCGTCCGGGGCTCGTGTTTCTCAATCCCCTGTGAATGGGGGCCTGGGCGGCCCCTCGTTATCTTTCAGTCACGCTTGCTCAGACATCCAGCAGCAGACGGGTCGGGTCTTCCAGGAGCTCCTTGATGGAGACCAGGAAGCCCACGGACTCGCGGCCGTCGATGATGCGGTGATCGTAGGAGAGCGCCAGGTACATCATCGGCAGGATCTCGACCTTGCCGTCGACGGCCATGGGGCGGTCCTGGATCTTGTGCATGCCCAGAATGGCACTCTGGGGCGGGTTGATGATGGGGGTGGACATCAGGGAGCCGAACACGCCACCGTTGGTGATGGTGAAGTTGCCGCCGGTCAGTTCATCCACGGTCAGCTTGCCGTCACGGCCCTTGCCGGCCAGGTCTTTGATGGCCTTCTCGATGTCCGCCAGGCTCATGTTGTCGCAGTCGCGCAGCACCGGGGTCACCAGACCACGGGGGGTGGAGACGGCGATGCTGACGTCGAAGTAGTTGTGGTAGACGATGTCGTCACCGTCCAGCGCTGCGTTCACTTCCGGGTAGCGCTTGAGGGATTCGACCACGGCCTTCACATAGAAGGACATGAAGCCGAGCTTGATGCCGTGCTTCTTCTCGAAGATCTCGCCGTACTGCTTGCGCAGCTTCATGATGGGCGCCATGTTGATCTCGTTGAAAGTAGTCAGCATGGCGGTGGTGTTCTTGGCCTCCAGCAGACGCTCGGCGATGCGCTTGCGCAGACGGGTCATGGGCACACGCTTCTCGGTGCGACCGGCCAGCGGCGCGACCGGTGCGGCAGCCACGGGAGCGGCAGCAGTCGGTGCAGCCACAGAAGCCTTGCCCAGATTCTTGATAAAGGCTTCCACGTCTTCCTTGGTGACACGACCACCCTTGCCGGTGCCGGTCAGCTTGGCGACGTCGATGTCGTGTTCGGCCACCATGCGGCGCACGGAAGGGCTCAGGCCATCGGCAGCGTCATCGGCCACGGCTTCCATCGGCTTTTCGCTGGTCGCTTCACCAGCAACGGGGGTCGGCTTGAGCATGGCGATCAGCTGGCGGGAGAGCACGGTGGCCCCTTCGCTCTGCAGGATGTCGCCCAGTACGCCGGCTTCCGGCGCGGGCACTTCCAGCACGACTTTATCGGTTTCGATGTCAACCAGCACTTCGTCACGGGCAACCAGATCACCCGGTTTCTTGTGCCAGGTCGCGATGGTGGCATCCGCCACTGATTCCGGCAGGTCCGGTACCTTGATCTCGATAGTCATGTAATCAGTTCCTTGTTACTTCTTGGCCAGCAGGCTTGTTCCAGGTCAGAGAGGGTCCCGACACGGGCCCTCTCATCCACAACTCGTTATTCCAGGGTAAGGGCGTCTTCCACCAGGGCTTTTTGCTGCTTGGCGTGGACGGACATGTAACCGACAGCCGGTGAGGCCGAGGCCGGGCGACCGGCATAACGCAGACGGGCATGGCTTGGCAGCACGCTGTCGTAGTGATGACGGGTGCTGTACCAGGCGCCCTGGTTCTGCGGCTCTTCCTGACACCAGACGAAGTCGGTGACATGGCTGTAATCGGCCAGGATGGCGCGCACTTCCTCTTCCGGGAAGGGGTAGAGCTGCTCGATCCGTACCAGGGCCACGTCCTGCTGCTCGGCCTTGCGACGGGCATCGAGCAGGTCGTAGTAAACCTTGCCGGAGCAGAAGACCACGCGCTTGACGCCTTTGGGATCCAGCGCATCGATTTCGCCGATGGCGTTCTGGAAGGTGCCCTCTGCCAGCTCTTCGAGCTTGCTCACCGCCAGCGGGTGGCGCAGCAGGGATTTGGGCGTCATCACGATGAGCGGACGGCGCATGGGGCGCACCACCTGGCGACGCAGCATGTGGAACACCTGCGCCGGGGTGGAGGGCACGCACACCTGCATGTTGTGCTGGGCGCACATCTGCAGGTAACGCTCCAGACGGGCAGAGGAGTGCTCCGGGCCCTGGCCCTCGTAACCGTGGGGCAGCAGCATGGTCAGGCCGCACATCCGGCCCCACTTCTGCTCGCCGGAGGAGAGGAACTGGTCCACCACCACCTGGGCGCAGTTGGCGAAGTCACCGAACTGGGCTTCCCAGATGGTGAGACCGGCCGGCTCCGCGCTGGCGTAGCCATATTCAAACGCCAGTACCGCGTTCTCGGTCAGCACGGAGTCGTACACCTCGAACGGGCCCTGCTCGTCGTGCAGGTTGCACAGCGGGGTGTAGGTGCTGGCATCGGTCTGGCTGTGCAGCACGGCGTGGCGATGGAAGAAGGTACCGCGGCCGGAGTCTTCCCCGGTAAAGCGAATGCGGGATCCCTTGTCCACCAGGGTGGCGTAGGCCAGAGTCTCGGCAAAGCCCCAGTCCACCAGCTTCTCACCGGCGGCCATCAGGCGACGGTCTTCGTAGATCTTCTCGACCTGACGTTGCAGCACATGGGTCGCCGGGTATTGGCTGATGCGCTCGCCCAGGGCCTTCAGATGATCCATGGGCACAGTGCTGTCATAGGCCATGGCCCAGTCGTGACCCAGATAAGGGGTCCAGTCCACGGAGTGCAGCTCCATGGGGCGCCACTCCTTGCTCACCCGCTCGCCCCGATCCAGGGTATCGCGATAGTCGTTGACTAGCGTGGTGGCCAGCTCCGGTGCGATGGCTCCTTCGGCGATCAGCTGATCGGCGTAGATCTTGCGCGGAGTCGGGTGCTGCTTGATCTTCTGATACATCAGGGGCTGGGTCGCGCTCGGCTCGTCGGCCTCGTTGTGACCGTGACGACGGTAGCAGACCAGCTCGATCACCACATCGCGCTTGAAGGTGTTGCGGTAATCCAGGGCAATTTGGGTCACCAGCACCACGGCTTCCGGGTCATCCCCGTTGACGTGCAGCACAGGGGCCTGCACCGCCTTGGCGATGTCGGTGCAATATTCGGTGGAGCGCAGGTCACGGATATAGGAGGTGGTGAAGCCCACCTGGTTGTTGATGACGATGCGCACCGTGCCGCCCACGCCATAGGCACGGGTCTGGGACATGTTGAAGGTCTCGGCAACAACCCCCTGCCCCGCGATGGCGGAGTCACCGTGGATGGTGATGGGCAGGACGCTGGAGCCGTCCTTGTCACCGCGACGGTCCATACGGGCACGCACCGAGCCGATGACCACGGGGTTGACGATCTCGAGGTGCGACGGGTTGAAGGCGAGCGCCAGGTGGACGTTGCCGCCCGGGGTGGCGAAGTCGGAGGAGAAGCCCATGTGGTACTTCACGTCCCCTGTTCCCCAGGATTCGCCGTGCTTGCCGGCGAACTCGTCGAACAGGTCCTGGGCGCGCTTGCCCAGCACGTTGATGAGCACGTTGAGGCGACCGCGGTGGGCCATGCCGATGACGGCTTCCTTGCAACCCTGCTCACCGGCGCGGCGAATAAGCTCTTTGAGCATGGGCACCATGGCATCGCCCCCTTCCAGGGAGAAACGCTTGGCCCCCGGGAACTTGGCACCCAGGTATTTTTCCAGCCCTTCGGCGGCGGTCAGGCTCTCGAGGAAGCGGGTCTTCTCTTCGAGGGTATAGTTGCCCGTCCCTTCGATGGATTCCAGCCTGTCTTGCAGCCAGCGCTTCTCCTCGGTGGAGGTGAGGTGCATGTAGTCGGCGCCGATGCTGCCGCAATAGGTTTTCTTCAGCGAGGCATACAGATCGGAGAGGACCATGGTCTCGCGACCGATGGCGTAGGAGCCCACATTGAAGGTGGCCTCCATGTCTGCACCTTGCAGGTTGTGGAAGGCCGGGTCCAGCTCGGCGACCGGCTCGCGCTGCCACAGACCCAGGGGGTCCAGGTTGGCGTTCTGGTGACCGCGGAAGCGGAAGGCGTTGATCAGTTGCAGTACGCGAACCTGCTTGGCATCCACCTGGGGATCGGAGACGGGAGCGCTGTAACGGGAGGAGTCCTTGGCCAGGCGGCGGAAATAGTCGCGAACCTGGGAGTGGGGTTGTTCTACTGCATGTCCGTTGACCTGGGGCAGCGACTGGAACAGGCTGCGCCATTCGTCGGCAACGGAGTCGGGGTTTTCCAGGAAGGATTCGTACAAATCCTCAATGTAGCTTGCATTCGCACCAGCCAGGTGAGATGACTCCAACCAGGCCTTCATCACGCCGTTATGCATTTCTATCCCTTGTACATCTTGTTCGCTGCACTGCAGCTTGTAGGGTCATAGCCATCCCGGGGCGGGATGGCTATCCAGAGGTCGGGCCCGGCGCAAGGCGCCCTGGCCCCGATACTACACGGCTCGGTTGAGCAACATCGACTTGATCTGACCGATGGCCTTGGTCGGGTTCAAGCCCTTGGGACAGACGTTCACGCAGTTCATGATGCCGTGGCAGCGGAACACGCTGAAGGCGTCATCCAGGTTGCCCAGTCGCTCACTGGCCGCAGTATCGCGGCTGTCCGCCAGCCAGCGATAGGCGGCGAGCAGGCCGGCCGGACCGATGAACTTGTCCGGGTTCCACCAGAAGGAGGGGCAAGAGGTGGAGCAGCAGGCACAGAGTATGCACTCGTACAGGCCATCCAGCTTGGCGCGCTCTTCGGGGGATTGCAGGTGCTCACGCACGGGCGGCAGTTTTTCGTCGTTGATGAGGAAGGGTTTGACCTTCTCCCACTGGGTGTAGAACTGGGTCATGTCGATCACCAGATCCCGGATCACCGGCAGACCGGGCAAGGGCCGAATGACGACCTTGCTGCCCTTCTTCAAGAGATCGGAGAGCGGCGTGATGCAGGCCAGACCGTTCTTGCCATTCATGTTGAGACCGTCAGATCCACATACCCCTTCGCGGCAGGAGCGGCGGAAGGCGAGCGTGGGATCCAGCTCCTTGAGCTGGATCAGTGCGTCGAGCACCATCATGTCGGAACCTTCAGGAATATCAAGACGATAATCCTTCATATACGGGACGTTATCAACGTCCGGATTGTATCTGTAGACAGAGAATGTGACGTTCATTGTGCTTGGCTCCGCAATCAGTAAGTCCGGACCTTGGGCGGGAACGCCTCACGGGTCTTGGGTGACATGTTGACAGCGCGACGGGTCATGGACTCGGTGTCCGGATGATAGAGGCTGTGGCACAGCCAGCTCTCATCGTCACGCTCCGGGAAGTCGAAGCGGCTGTGGGCGCCACGACTCTCGGTACGGAAGTTCGCCGCCACCGCGGTGGCATAGGCGGTCTCCATCAGGTTGTCCAGCTCCAGGCACTCGATGCGCTGGGTATTGAACTCCTTGGAGGTGTCGTCCAGACGGGCGTTCTTGAGACGCTCGCGGATGAGTTTCAGCTCGGCCAGCCCTTCTGCCATGGCATCCCCTTCCCGGAACACGGAGAAGTTGTTCTGCATGCAGCGCTGCAGGTCCTTGCGGATCTGGGCCGGGTCTTCCCCGTCACGGTTGTTTTCCCAGCGGTTGAAGCGCTCCAGTGCCTTGGCGATGTCGGCGTCGGTGGCTTCCACGCCGTGCTCCATCGAGCCAAGGGTCTCCACCAGGTGCATGCCGGCAGCACGACCGAACACCACCAGATCCAGCAGGGAGTTGCCGCCCAGACGGTTGGCACCGTGCACGGAGACGCAGGCGATCTCGCCCACCGCGAACAGACCGACCACCGGCACGTCATTGCCATCCTTGTCCTGGGTCAGGCACTGGCCGTTCACGCTGGTCGGCACGCCGCCCATCATGTAGTGGCAGGTCGGGATGATGGGGATGGGCTCTTTGACCGGATCCACGTGGGCGAAGGTGCGAGAGAGCTCGCAGATGCCCGGCAGGCGGGATTCCAACACCTCTTTGCCCAGATGATCCAGCTTGAGCTTGATGTGCGGGCCCCAGGGACCGTCACAGCCACGGCCTTCGCGGATCTCGATCATGATGGAACGGGCCACCACGTCGCGACCGGCCAGATCCTTGGCGTTTGGCGCATAACGCTCCATGAAGCGCTCGCCGTCCTTGTTCAGCAGGTAGCCGCCTTCACCACGGCAACCCTCGGTCACCAGTACCCCTGCCCCGGCAATACCGGTGGGGTGGAACTGCCAGAACTCCATGTCCTGCACGCCGACCCCGGCGCGCAGCGCCATGCCGACGCCGTCACCGGTGTTGATGTGGGCGTTGGTGGTGGACTGATAGATGCGACCAGCGCCGCCGGTGGCGAGCACGGTGGCCTTGGCCTTGAAGTAGACGACTTCGCCGCTCTCCATGTCGATGGCGGTACAGCCGACGATATGGCCATCCTGGTTCTTCACCAGATCCAGGGCATACCACTCGGAGAAGACGGTGGTCTTGTTCTTGACGTTTTGTTGATACAGGGTGTGCAGCAGGGCGTGACCGGTACGGTCGGCTGCCGCCGCAGTGCGGGCAGCCTGCTCGCCGCCGAAGTTCTTGGACTGACCGCCGAACGGACGCTGGTAGACGGTACCGTTGTCAAAGCGGGAGAAAGGCAAGCCCATGTTCTCCAGCTCATAGATGGCCTCGGGGCCGGTCTTGCACATGTATTCGATGGCTTCCTGATCACCGATATAATCGGAGCCCTTGACGGTGTCATACATGTGCCACTGCCAGTTGTCGTCGTGGGCATTGCCCAGGGCGACCGTGATCCCGCCCTGGGCGGAGACCGTGTGGGAACGGGTCGGGAAAACCTTGGATAACAGGGCGCAGCTCTTGCCGGACTGGGCAATCTGCAGCGCGGCGCGCATGCCGGCACCACCGGCACCGATCACGACCGCATCAAATTCACGAGTTGGAATAGTCACCTTACACACCCCACAGCACGACGAAACCAGTCATCACATAGACAAACAGCACCACCACCAGCACAAACTGCAGCGCACCGCGCAGTCCGACCGGCTTGATATAGTCGGTCAGCACCTGCCACAGACCGATCCAGGCGTGGATCAAGACGCATACGAGCGTCAGCAGGGTGAAGACCTTGGTGAAGGTGTTGGAGAAGAAGCCGGTCCACACCTCGTAGGTGATGTCGTTGAACGCGACAAAGCCAACCAGATAGAGGACGTAGCACGTCATGATGAGGGCGGTGGCGCGGATCAGGATGTAATCATGAACACCGCTGCGCCCGAAAGTTGCAGAATTGGTTACCATAACAGTACCCCCGCCAATACCGCCAAAACCGCGGTGATCACGAAGGCCACACGGGCACTCTGATTACCGGATTCCAGCTCTTCCCAATAGCCCATGTCCATGACCAGGTGCCGCAGACCGCCCACGATGTGGTAAGCCAGCGCGGTCAGGATCCCCCACAGCACGAACTTGACCAGGAAGTTGTCCATGATGGCAACGACCGATTCAAATCCTTCGGGAGAGGCGAGTGAAGTACCAAGCATCCACAGCAAGATGGCCAATGCCACAAAGGTGATGACCCCTGAGACACGATGCAAGATGGAAGCGATGGCGGTGACAGGAAAGCTGATCGTCTGTAGGTCGAGGTTTACAGGTCTCTGTTTGTTTTTCACGGCTTTGCCCACTCAGCTCCATTGAGCACGTTAGTTATTGTTTTCACACGCTTTGAGGGCGAGGAGTGGCATTTGTTAGGTTTTTGTTACCAAAACAACTCAGGAAAGCCAAAAATAACATTTTCGATATCACATCTGGCTTTGCGAAAGCGTTTCAAACACCGACGACCATCACCCACGTGGCGCAGTATATCGGCGGCCTTAACCAATGACAATCAAATAGCTACACAGAAAATCCAAAACCGTAAACCAGATCTCACAACAGCTTTAACAAGTCATTAATGAACATCCAGCAAAATTGACAAAGACATGGTTCTCTGGTTCAAATAAGGCGCTCCAGCCGCCGTGGTACGGGTAAGAACCTTTGCCAGCGTCATAACAGTCGTAATAAAGTAGGGCTGGAACCAAATTATAAAAGAGCAAAGGAGACGTGCTATGGCTGATAAGATAGCCACCCTACATCTGCCCGGAAAAGAGCCGGTTGAACTGCCGATCCTCTCCGGTACCGTTGGACCCGATGTGATCGATGTCAGAAAGCTGGGCACGCAAGGATATTTCACCTTCGACCCCGGCTTCATGGCCACCGGTTCTTGCAAATCTTCCATCACCTACATCGATGGCGACCAGGGTGTCTTGCTGCACCGCGGTTACCCCATCGCCCAGTTGGCCACCCAGGCCAGCTACCTCGAAGTCTGCTACATCCTGCTGTACGGCGAGGCCCCCACCAAGACCCAATATGCGGAATTTGAACGTCTGGTCACCCGCCACACCATGGTGCACGAGCAGATCGCCTTCTTCTTCCGCGGCTTCCGCCGCGACGCCCACCCCATGGCCGTCATGTGCGGCGTGGTCAGCGCGCTGTCCGCCTTCTATCACGACGCCCTCGACATCAACAACGAGGAGCATCGCGAGATCTGTGCCTTCCGTCTGCTCTCCAAGATGCCGACCCTGGCCGCCATGTGTTACAAGTACTCCATCGGCCAGCCCTTCATGCAACCGCGCAACGCCCTCTCCTATGCAGGCAACTTCCTGCACATGATGTTTGGCGTGCCGACCGAAGAGTACAAGGTCAACCCCATCGTCGAGCGCGCCATGGACCGCATCTTCACCCTGCATGCGGATCATGAGCAAAACGCCTCCACCTCCACCGTGCGTCTGGCCGGTTCTTCCGGTGCCAACCCGTTTGCCTGTATCGCCGCGGGGATCGCCTCACTGTGGGGCCCGGCCCACGGCGGTGCCAACGAAGCCTGCCTCAAGATGCTCGAAGAGATTGGCTCCGTGGATCGCATTCCCGAGTACATCGGCCGCGCCAAGGACAAGAACGATCCGTTCCGTCTGATGGGCTTCGGCCACCGGGTCTACAAGAACCACGATCCCCGTGCCACCGTGATGCGCGAAACCTGCCACGAGGTGCTTACCGAGCTGCAGATCAAAGATCCGCTGCTGGACGTGGCCATGGAGCTGGAGCGCATCGCGCTGTCCGACCCCTACTTCATCGAGAAGAAGCTCTACCCGAACGTGGACTTCTACTCCGGCATCATCATGAAGGCCATCGGCATCCCCATGTCCATGTTCACCGTGATCTTCGCCATTTCCCGTACCATCGGCTGGATTGCCCACTGGAACGAGATGCACTCGGACCCGGATCAGAAGATCGGCCGTCCCCGTCAGCTCTACACCGGTCAGCCCCTGCGCGAGTTCGTGCCCCTCGATCAGCGCTGAGCCCGATCTGTCATGGTTTGTTACAAAGGCGGTCATTGACCGCCTTTTCTTTTGCAGGTTTAATCGCGCCCTTTTACGCCAAGGACACTCATCATGAAATCTCCCCTGCTCCTCAGCTCCGCCCTCCTGCTCAGCGCCTGCCAGAGCGCCCCGACTACCGAAACCCTCTATATCCAGGACAAGTTGGCAGACTGCGTCGGTGTCGCCCCCATGAAGTGCATGCAGGTACGCAGTCAGCCGGGCGAGAACTGGAGCCTCTTCTATCAGCAGATCGAGGGCTTCACCTTCGAGCCGGGCTACCGCTACCAGCTGGAAGTGACCAAGGAGCAACTTACCGATGTGCCGGCCGATGCCCCTTCCTTGCGCTACCAGCTGATCAAGGTCGTGAGCAAGGAGCCGGTTCGCTGACGAGTCGCTGACAGGTGACCCGGTTTCGTTTGTGTGTTCTCTGGGGTATGCTGTCACCCCTTTTTGCCACGGTTTGAGTACGGACCCGACCCGCATCATGATCACGATCCGCACCATCCGCACGCCAGACTGGCCCGCCATCATGGCCATCCAGCACGAGTGTTATCACCAGTTCCAACCCGAGCCCCTCGAAGTGATGCAGAACAAAACCGAGCTGGCCCCCGCCTCCTGCTGGGTGGCCGAGCGTCAGGGCAAAGTGCTGGGTTACCTGCTCTGCCACCCCTGGCGTGCCCACCAGCCCCCGCCCCTCTCGGTGCCGATGAAGGCGCTGGCCGGTCACGACGAGTTCTATCTGCACGATCTCGCTGTCTCGAGCAAGGCACGCGGCCTGGGTGTCGGACAGCGGCTGCTGGCAAGGGCGCTCGCTTTCGCGAGCCATGCTGGATATCGCCATGCAGGCCTGGTGGCGGTTCAGGATGCCCCCGCCTTCTGGCGCAAGCAGGGGTTTGTGCCCGCCGACACCGGCAAATCGCTGGTGGAGTATGGTGACGGGGCGGTCTATATGCGGTTGCCCCTGGCAGACAACGGTCCAGAACCGAGAACCATCAGCAGAGTTCAATAAAAAGAGTTCAATAAAAAAGGCGCCTTTCGGCGCCTTTTTCTATGTCGTCAATCCGGTGAGCATCAAGCCTTGAACTTGCTGAACACCAGAGAGGCGTTGGTACCGCCAAAGCCGAAGCTGTTGGACATGACGGTATTGAGGTCGGCCGCTTCGTATTCACGCACGATGGGCAGGCCCACGGCTTTCTCGTCCAGATTCTCGATGTTGATGCTGGGGGCGATGAAGCCGTGTTCCATCATCAGCAGGGAGTAGACGGCCTCGTGCACGCCGGCGGCGCCCAGAGCATGGCCGGTCATCGCCTTGGTGGCGGAGAGCTTGGGTGCATTGCTGCCAAACAGGGTCTGAATGGCTTCCAGCTCCTTGGTGTCACCGACCGGAGTGGAGGTACCGTGGGTGTTGATGTAATCCACCTTGCCGACCCCCTGCATCGCCATCTTCATGCAACGCACGGCGCCTTCACCGCTCGGGGCCACCATGTCGTAGCCGTCGGAGGTCGCACCGTAACCGGTGATTTCGGCGTAGATGTGGGCACCACGGGCCAGGGCGTGTTCCAGCTCCTCGACCACCAGGATGCCGCCGCCACCGGAGATGACGAAGCCGTCGCGGTCCGCATCATAGGTGCGGGACGCTTTTTCCGGGTTGTCGTTGTACTTGGTGGAGAGCGCGCCCATGGCGTCGAACTGGATGGTGGAAGACCAGTCCAGCTCCTCGCCGCCACCGGCAAAGATGATGTCCTGCTTGCCAAGCTGGATCAGTTCCAAGGCATGACCGATGCAGTGGGCAGAGGTCGCACAGGCGGAGCTGATGGTGTAGTTGACACCCTTGATCTTGAATGGGGTAGCAAGACAGGCGGAGGTGGTGGAGGACATGGTACGCGGCACCATGTAGGGACCCACCCGCTTGACGCCCTTTTCACGGGCGATATCGGCAGACTCGGAGGTGTTCTTGCCGGAGGCGCCGCCGGAACCGGTCACGATGCCGGTACGCTCGTTGGAGACCATCTCTTCCGGCAGGCCGGCATCTTCGATGGCCTGCTGCATGGAGAGGTAGGCGTAGGCCGCGGCGTCACCCATGAAACGCATGACTTTACGGTCGATCAGTTCAGACGGATCGAGTTTGATGTTACCCCAGACACGGCTGCGCAGGTTGTACTGCTCGAACTGCTCGGAATAGGTGATGCCGGATTTACCTGCTTTCAGGGAGGCCAGCACCTCTTCCTTGTTGTTGCCGATACTGGAGATGACGCCGATACCGGTGATCACTGCTCTTCTCATTAATTCATCTCGTCTGGAAAAACTGGCACCGAGTCTACCCGCTTTCGGCTGCCAAACTGGTCTGCTTTCACGTAGAATGCCCGCGATTTTGTGACGCGAGCCGAGGAAAACGTGAGTCAAACATCCTTACATCATGCCCGATTGGACTGGAACGAAGCGGGAACTCCAGTCTCCAGTGAGTTCGGGGATGTGTACTTTTCCAATGATAACGGTCTAAGTGAAACCCGCTACGTCTTTTTGCAGCAAAATCGACTGCCAGAGCGATTTTCGCATCACGATAGTGACAGTTTCGTGATTGGTGAAACAGGTTTCGGTACAGGACTTAACTTTCTGGCCACAATGGCCGCCTTTCTGGAACAGGCCCCCCTGTCCGGCAACGGATCCCGGCTGCACTTCATCAGCGTCGAGAAATACCCCCTTACCCAGGCCGATCTGCGCAAGGCCCTGGCCGCCTGGCCCGAGCTCGCCCCCTTGAGCCAGCCTCTCATCGACCAGTGGCCGTTGCCGGTCTCCGGCTGCCATCGCCTGCTCTTTGCCGATGGCCGCATCCGCCTCGATCTCTGGTTTGGCGACATCAAGGAGATGCTGCCTCACGTGCCCCATCCGGCAACCGGTCTGGTGGACGCTTGGTATCTGGACGGTTTCTCCCCTGCCAAGAACCCAGAGATGTGGACCCAGGAGCTCTTCGACAATCTCGCTCGCCTCGCCCGCCCCGATGCCACCCTCTCGACCTTTACCTGCGCCGGTTTCGTGCGACGGGGGCTGATTGCCGCCGGCTTTGCCATGAAGAAGGTGAAGGGCCATGGCAGCAAGCGGGAGATGCTGGCGGGTGTTCGGGAAGGCAAAGTGCCGCAGCAGAGCATCGCCCCCTGGTATGCCCGCCCCGCAGGGCGGGAGGGAGAGGTGCTCATCATCGGTGGCGGCATCGCTTCCGCCATGACGGCGCTCTCTCTGGTGGAGCGGGGTCGGCACGTCACCTTGCTGTGCGAAAATGGCGAACCGGCCAGCGGCGCCTCCGGCAATCGACAAGGAGCCCTCTACCCCCTGCTCAACGGCGAGCACGATGCCCTGTCGCGCTTCTATTCGCTGGCCTTTGGCTTTGCCAGAAACCGGCTGCTGGCCCTGGCAAAGCACCACCCCGTCGCCTTCTCGCTGTGTGGCGTCACCCAACTCGGCTACGACGACAAATCCGCCGCCAAGCTTGCCAAGATGAGCCAGGGCCCCTTCCCCCCCGAGCTGATGCACCCACTCTCGGCAGCGGAGGTTGAGCAGGTGGTCGGCCTGCCCTGCGATGCGGATGGTGTGAGCTATCCCCTGGGGGGCTGGCTCTGTCCGGCGGATCTCACCCGCGCCGCCATCAGGGAGGCGCAGGCCAGCAGGCGGCTGGAAGTGGTGTTCAATGCCGCTGTAACCCGCATTGCCGAAGAGGACGGTGGCTGGCACCTGGAGAGCCGGGATGGCCGCCAGTGGCACGCCCCCAATCTGGTGGTGGCGGCCGGGCATCAGTTGCCAACCCTTCTCCCCTTTGCCGAGCTTCCCCTCTATCCGGTGCGCGGCCAGGTGAGCCATGTGCCGACCACGGCGAGCTTGAGCCAGCTCAAGACCGTGCTCTGCTACGATGGCTACCTCACCCCGGCCCACAACGGTGCGCACTGTATCGGGGCCAGCTATGGCCGCAACCAGACCGACCTTGCCTACCGCGCCGACGAGCAGGACCAGAACAGGGCGCGGCTGCAAGCCTGTGTGCCCCAGCAGCGCTGGCCCGCCGAGGTGGATGTGAGCGGCGCTCAGGCCCGCATCGGGGTGCGCTGCGCCAGCCGGGATCACCTGCCGGTCGCCGGGCCCGTCGCCCGGTTGGCGGCGCTGGCGGATCATGACGTCCACGCCCCCGCGGATCAGCAGAGCGCACTACCCCTGCACGCCGGCCTCTACGTGCTGGGGGCGCTCGGCTCCCGGGGTCTGTGCTCGGCGCCCCTGTGCGGCGAACTGGTCGCCAGCGAGATCTGCGGCGATCCCCTGCCGCTGGCCGCCGATCTGCTGGAGGCGCTCCATCCCGCCCGCTACTGGGTGCGAAGGCTGCGCAGGGGCAAGCCACTGCGCGACTAACTCCCCAGGAGCCGGGGCTGCCCGCCTCCACACCATTGGGCGCACCAATAAAAAACGGGCTCAATCAGCCCGTTTTTTATGTTTTCCATGAGCGTCCATGGGCCTGTACACGTGTCATCAGCCAGCCCTGGGCCAGACGACCCCCAGCTTGCGCCCCTGATCGGTCTGGCTGGCCAGGGTGTCGAACCGCGCCCGGGTGGCCTCCAGCACCGCCTGCCCTGCCTGCCAGCCCTGATGCTCCAGGGTTGGGCAATCCCGGGTCACCGGCAACTGGGCGAGGCGCGTGCCAAGCTGGCTCACGCTCTCCAGCAGGATGTCCTTGTGACGGCTCTCGTAGTCAAACATGGCGGCCACCAGCTTGTCCCACTTCTGGCGCTCCTTCGCGGGCGCACGGGCCTTGTCCATCCAGTTGGGCACCCTGACCTGGATGCGGGCACGGACGCTGGCCTGCTCCAGCTCGCAGCGCGCCGCCGTCGCCTTCGTCTGCAACTGCCAGGAGAGCTGATAACTGGCCTTGCCGATGTGCCCGTCCGCCTGGGTGGGCGACAAGGCGGTGATCTGGCGCATCACGGCCCCCACATCGGCCCCGGAGACCCGATAGAACTGGAAGTCGACCTTGATATCGGGGGCGACCTTCACACCGGCATAGTGGGAAGGTACAGCACCGATTGAGGCGGCATAAATGAGGGCCACCGTCACCCCTGTCTTGCTGAAGAGTCCCATCTGTCCGCGGCTTTGCTCCTTGTGAGTCCCGGCTTAATTTCAATTAATAATCAATGAATTAATAACCCGATTGGGAGATTACCCCTGATCCAGCCCCCTGTCATCCGCTCTTGGCACCCGGTTGCTGCAAACGTGCGAGTCATCACCCCGGCTCAGGCG
Source organism: Aeromonas sp. MaB10011B (assembly GCF_017939325.1). NCBI lineage: Bacteria > Pseudomonadati > Pseudomonadota > Gammaproteobacteria > Aeromonadales > Aeromonadaceae > Aeromonas > Aeromonas sp. MaB10011B. The sequence continues at coordinate 17,031 of NZ_JAGKRK010000042.1, forward strand.
GGGATTTGCAGTCGAGATCACAAGCTGCCATCGAATGGATGGTGAAATACTCCTTAGTGGGTAATATCCGCAGTGTTTTTGTTGGCCGATACCGGATAGTCCAGCGCAACCCTCTGGTGAGCCCTGGCAGGCCACCCCCTCACTTCAACTCTTGGGAAGGTTTTATGATAGAACTCCTGATCGGCACCCTGGTCACCCTGGCCGTGGGTCGCTACATCTTCAAGGGCTACTCCGCCACCGGGGTACTGCTCAGCGGCGGCCTGCTGCTGCTGGCGATCACCGCCCTGATGGGCAAGGCGGTGCTGCCGGCGAGCGTCCCCTCCACCGGCCACATGGCCACCGACATCTTCGAATACGTGCGCTTCCTGCTGGTCGACAGGGGGGGTGGCCTCGGCATGCTCATCATGGTGCTGTGCGGCTTTGCTGGCTACATGAGCCACATCGGTGCCAACACCATACTGGTGAAGCTCGCGAGCAAGCCCCTCGGTGTCATCAAGTCCCCCTACATCCTGCTGGTGGCCGCCTATCTGGTCGCCTGCGCCATGTCGCTGGCGGTGAGCTCCGCAACCGGCCTCGGGGTTCTGCTGATGGCCACCCTCTTCCCGCTGATGGTCAACATGGGGATCTCACGTGGCGCGGCGGCGGCGGTGTGCGCCTCGCCGGCCGCCATCATCCTCTCCCCCACCTCGGGGGACGTGGTGATGGCCGCCCAGGCCGCGAACATGGAGCTCATCGAGTTTGCCTTCAAGCTGACCCTGCCTATTTCCCTGGTGGCCATCGCCGCCATGGCGGTGACCCACTTCTTCTGGCAGCGTTATCTGGATCAGAAGGCCGGGGAGCACAACGCCGCGGTCGCCCCGAGCGATCTCGTCACCGACGCCCCCGGTTTCTACGCCATCCTGCCCTTCACCCCCATCATCGGTGTGCTGCTGTTTGACGGCAAACTGGGGCCCAAGCTCGACATCGTCACCATCATCGTCATCTGCCTGGTGCTGGCCGCCCTGCTGGAGCTGGTGCGCAAGCGCAACGGCCGCGAGCTGCTGGACGGACTGCAGGTGTGCTGGCGCAACATGGCCGACGCCTTCGCCGGCGTGGTGATGCTGCTGGTGGGTGCCGGGGTCTTTGCCCAGGGTCTGATGGGGCTTGGTTTCATCGCCAACCTCCTTGATCTGGCCCAGAGCTTCGGTACCGGCGGCATCGTCATCATGCTGGTGCTGGTGGTCATCACCACCCTGGCGGCCTTCACCACGGGTTCCGGCAACGCCCCCTTCTACGCCTTCGTTGAGCTCATCCCCCATTTGGCCACCAGCCTCGGCGTCAACCCGGCCTATCTGGTGATCCCCATGCTGCAGGCATCCAACCTCGGCCGCACCATCTCGCCGGTCTCCGGGGTGGTGGTCGCCTGTGCGGGGATGGGCAATCTCTCTCCGTTCGAGGTGGTCAAACGTACCTCGCTGCCGGTGGCCGTCGGCCTGCTGGTAGTGATCCTCGCCACCCAGATCATGGTTCCCGCCTGACTCTTTACCGGCCCGGCTGCCGCCGGGCTGGTATCCCCCCCACCCCATGCAGTAGACTCGGTGCTCTTTTTTCCTAAGGAGGACCGAGCCTTGAGTATGACGGTTCAACTTGCCCACTTCAGCGACTGCCACTCCCATTTCGATGGCGCCCCCATGCGCTTCTCCCCCGATGGCGAGTCCGAATGGCGCACCCAGTGCGGCGGCTATGGCCGCATCCTGACCCGGCTCACCGCCCTGCGCCAACAGGCCGAGGCAGCCGGCCAGACCTGCCTGCTGCTGCATGGCGGCGATACCTTCCAGGGGTCACTTTACTTCAACCGCTTCAAAGGGCGGGCCAATGCGGACCTGCTGGCCCTCTTGCGACCGGATGCCATGGTGATCGGCAACCACGAATTCGATCTGGGCAACGGGCCGCTGGTGGAGTTTTTGCGCCAGCTCGATTTCCCGGTGCTCGCCGCCAACATCGACAACCGTCAGGAGCCCGCCGATGCCCCGCTGCGGCTGCAGGGACTGCCGCAGCTGTTTGACGCAAGCCGCCCCTGGCACAAGCGCGTCATCGACGACGTGCCCTTCGCCCTGCTCGGCATCACGCTGCCGCAGATGGCCGCCATCGCGAGCCCCGATCCCCACACCCGTTTCCACGGTATCGAAGAGACCTTAAGCCGTGCCCTCGGCGAGATCAAGGCCGCCGGCATCCAGCACATTATCCTGCTCAGCCACCTGGGTCTGGCGCAGGACAAGCGACTGGCGACCCGCTTCCCCGAGCTCAGCCTCATCGTCGGCGGACACACCCACAGCCTGCTGGGGGATCTGGCACCGCTCGGGCTCGACAGCGAAGGCAGCTATCCCCTCATGGTGAACGGGGTGGCCATCCTGCACGCCGCCCACAGCGCCCTCTGTCTCGGGGTGTGCGAACTCACCTTCGACGAGCAGGGACGCGTGTGCCAAAGCCGCGGCCAGCTGGAGTGGTTACCCTGGGATCCCTGGCCCTTTGCTTCCCAGCCTCCTGCGGGGCTGCACTTCTGCGAACCGGCCCCCGAGCTCGAGCAGTATCTGGCCAGACGCTATCGCCCCGAGCTCGAAACCATGACCCGGCGCGTGGTGACCCGGCTCGCTGATCCGCTCCATCATCAGCGCCTGCCCGATGACAGCCTGCCCGCCGGCAGCCAGGTCGCCCCCCTGGTAGCGAGTGCCATGCTGGCCAGTGCCCGCGAACAGGTGGGTCAGGTGGACTTTGCCCTGCACAATGCCGGGGGCGTACGCTGCTCCCTCGAGCCCGGCCCCCTGACCGAAGCAGACGTTGCCGGACGCCTGCTGCCCTTTGCCATTCCCCTCACCCTCTACCGGGTGCACGGCCATGAACTGGCCGAAGCGCTGGAGGGGGCCATCGACAACGCCACCAACAACGGGGTGACGGGCAATGGCAGCGGCAGCTTCCCCTATACCGCCGGGGTGCGCTTCTGCTATCAGGCCGACAGACCCAAAGGGGAGAGGATCACTCGCCTGGAATGGGAAGCCAGCCCGGGTCAGTGGCAGCACGTCGAGCCGGATGCCATCTATCGCGGGGTCTCCAGTGCCTATACCGCCTCCGGCAAGGAGGGCTACACGGCCCTTGCCCGCACCCTGACCCAGCACAATCAGGAGCTCGGCATTACCCTGGCGGATGCCTTCCTGCGCTGGGCACGCCACCTGCCGGAACTCAGCCCCCTGCCGGCCTTGGTGGAGTATCACGGCCAGTGAATCTGGCACCGGCCCATCCCGGGTCGGTGCCGCCTTTCCCCCGCATAGGGGAATCCTGATCCGCTCCCAGGCGCAGGCCCCCTACCATGCAACCTCAGGCTGTGACGCCCGACTGCGCCAGCCCTGTCTTGTGATGGGGCCTGCCAGTGCAGCCAGAGGCGTGAAAACGATACTTTTACGAATTATTTCAGGTGCCTACACTTCTTCCATTGCATCGTGCAGCCCGGCTCGGCAAGATAAGCCCGCTTTTTCAGTCTTTCCCGCAGGAACAGGTCACCCATGAATCATGCCATCCGCTTTACCCCGCACCGCCACAATCCCGGGATCAGGCCGTCGGTCATCTTGCTCACCGCCCTGATGGCTCTGCTGTTCTGTCTGCGCAATCCGCTGTTCCACGGCATGGCCCCGGGATTTGATGCCTCCCTGTTTGCGGTGATGGGCAAGATGTGGAGCGAGGGGGGCGTACTCTATCGGGACATGATCGACATCAAGGGTCCCATGATCTTCGCCCTCGATGCACTGGGCTATGGCCTTGGTGGCTTCTTCGGGATCTGGCTGCTGGAGTGGGTGCTCTGCTGGCTGGGCCTCATGGCGAGCTGGCAGGCTTTTGCGCAGCTCGGGCTCTCGGTGCGGGCGCGACTTGGCAGCATGCTGGCCCTGCTGGCGCTCTACAGCACTCGCTACTACTACGGCAACATGACAGAGGACTGGACATTCCATCTGGCCCTCATCGCCCAGTGGGCTTTCATCACCATGCTGCTGGACAAGCGATTCAGCTGGGGACCGGCCCTGGTCGCCGCACTCACCTTCGCCATCGTGGCCTGGATGCGCACCAACAACGGCGCCTTCTGGGGGGCCTGGTATCTGGTGCTCTTCTGTCACTGGTGCCTGCGCGAGCAGTGGCGCTGCGCCTTTGCCCTGCTCTTTTCCAGCCTGCTTGGACTGGCTCTCGTCGGCGGTCCGCTCTATGCCTACTTCCAGCACCACGACGTGCTGGCCGAGTTCAAATACTACGCCTTCGGCATCTTCTTTGAAGGGAGCTACGGCAACGGTTTCTCTCCTGAGGTCGGCGCCGTCGGTCTGCTGCGCACCGGCCTCATCATGCTGCTGCCCGCCTTCCTCGTCCTGATGCTCGGGCGCCGCCAGGAGTGGTATCTCCCCGCGCTGTGCGCCACCCTCCTGGGGGTGCTGTTCACCCTGATCGCCAACTCGGTCTCCGGCCATGTGTTCGATCACTATGACGTGCTCTATCTGCAACTTGGCCTGCTGCCGCTCGCCTGCCTGCTGGACAGAAGCGAGCAGCGATCCGATGCACTGGGGCTGCTCTGCATCTCCCTGGTGGTGCTGACCGCCAGCTGGCTGCTGGCCCAGCAGCTTGGTTACGGGTGGAGCACCAAGGAGTGGTCTCTGGAGCGGGTGCGCGAGGTGCTCGGCAACAGCCTGCTGTGGGCCTTGCCCGTGCTCATTCTGGTCCCGCTCTGGCGCGCCTGGGACGTGCGAAGCGCCACCCCCTGGCTCGCCTCGCTGGCCATGCTGGCGCTGCTGGTCAACAACGCCTGGGAAGGCAATCTCAAGGGCAGGCCGTTCAATCCCCCCGCCCAGGTCAGGGTTGACCGTATCCTCGCCGAGACGGCGCCTACCGACAAGATCTGGGTCGATGGCATCCAGCCGCAATACTACCTCTGGACCGATCGCCAGCCGGCCTCCGCCTATCTGTTTTTTGCCAACGTCAACCCGCCCTACGATGTGCGCGAGCGGGTGCTGGCTGACATCCAGCGCCAACAACCCAAATTCATCATCGCCAAACCGGAACGGGTGGCACAGGAGCTCAAGACTCCGACCTCCCCCTCCCACCTTGCCTTCTACCAGTATCTGGCAGGTCAGTATGAAGAGGTGGACCCGGGCCTGTACCGGCGCCGCTAATCAGGCACACAGAAGGGGCCATCCTGGTGATGGCCCCTTTTCGTTGTCGTCATAAAGAGGGGGCCGACCATGTTCAAGGCGCCCCATCCTGACTACAATGGCGCTCTTTTTTGCGGCAGAGGGAAGAATCATGGCGGAGCTGACTTATCTGGGGGGCTATCCGGAGCCACTCAAGGCTCAGGTGCAGCAGTTGATTGCGACGGGCAAACTCGGCGAGATGCTGGCCAAACGCTACCCGCAAACCCACCTCGTCCAGAGTGACAAGGCGCTGCTCGCCTATACCATGGAGTTGAAGAACCGCTACCTGAAAAGCTCGGCGCCACTTTCCAAGGTGATCTTCGACGGCAAGATCAACGTGATCAAGGATGCCCTGGGACTGCACACCTATGTCAGCCGGGTGCAAGGCAGCAAGCTCAAGGCCAAGAACGAGATCCGCATCGCCGCCCTGTTCAAGGAGGCCCATCCCGCCTTTCTCAAGATGATAGTGGTGCACGAGCTGGCCCACCTGAAGGAGAAGGATCACAACAAGGCTTTCTACCAGCTCTGCCAGCACATGGAACCGGACTATCATCAACTGGAGTTCGATCTCAGGCTCTGGCTCACCTGGCGTGATATCGAGCGTACCACCCGCTGATCCCCTTGCAAGGAGGCAAGATGCGCCCATGGCACACACCTCTCCAGTCCGTTCGCCATGGGCACTGGTTGCTCCCGGGGCTGATGCTCTGGCTCTTCTCACTGCCGCTGTCGGCCACCGAACGCTGGCAGCGTGATGACTACCTTGTCCAGAGCTTCATGGAAATCGCCATGAAACGGGAGTATGGCCATGAACAACAGGAGCACTTCTCCCGCTGGCCGGGCCCCGTGCGTCTCAAGCTCGTCAACGAATTCGGCGACAAGCCGCTGCAGGCCGAGGTCGTCAAGGTACAGACCCGTCACCTGAGCAGGATCACCGGTCACCCCATCGAGATTGTCAGCGATAACCCCAATCTCACCCTCATCATGACCCGGCACAAACAGATGGCGAGCTGGGCTGCGCGCACCATGCGCCAGGACGAATCGGTGCGCATCGCCCTCAAGGAGGGGATTTGCCTGGCCAATTTCGCCACCAACGCTCGCTACGAGATCACCCGTGCCACCATCATCATTCCGGTGGATTACAGCCGGGCAAAGGGCCGTTTTCTGGATTGCGTAGTGGAAGAGTTGAGCCAGGTGATGGGACTGCCCAACGACTCGGACAAGGTGTTCCCCTCCATCTTCAATGACAACAGCATCGACAGCTTTCTGACCGGGCTCGACTACGTGTTGCTCAGGCTTGCCTACCACCCGGCATTGCAACCGGGGATGACGGCGGACGAGGTGCGCGCGGCGCTCCCCGTGGCCCTCAAGGCACTGCGCGTCAATGGCGACATCGCACAGGCCACCCAACGGGTGCAGGTCGACAGCCTCAAGCGCTGGGCGGGACTCTGAGCGCAGCCAGAGACATTACTCTTGCGCCTTTCGCCTTTCGCCTTTCGCCTTTCGCCTTTCGCCTTCATGGTCATGCGCTTACCCCATCAACGCAACACGCAGCCCATGGCTGCGTGTTTTGAAGAGCGGTTCGGCAAAGCCGGTACAGGGATCATCATCCGGCTGGAGGTTCCTCCTCGCGCCCTGGCGGATCACGACGATGTTTGCCGCTGAGAGCTTATCTTCAGGCCTCCAGAGCCTCTTCTTCCGGCATCCAGCTATCAGCGTTTTCCCACACCTCCTGCACCATGGCTTCGGCCAGCTCCTTGTCTTCCTTGCTGGCGCGACTGACCGTCAGAGCCATGGCACTACCCGGTGCCACCCGCACATGCAGATCGGGAAAGCGCTCACCCAGTTGCTTGAGCAGCTCCTGGCGCAAGGCCTCCATGGTCGAGGTGGGGATCTGGTGTTTTCTGTCGATGATGATTTCCAGGCGCATAGGGTACGTCTCCATGATAATTAACTGTATTTTTATACAGTAATCTTGAAAAGTAAAGATGGTGGCTGCACATAGGCCCTCACCGTCCATGCCTGCTCGCTGACGATGTGCAGCCGAACGACCCCGATTTTCCCCCATCGCTGTCATCATGGAAAAAACAGTTGATATTGATTCTCATCCATCGCATCATCCACCTCATGTTATAACATAACAAAAGAGGCAATCATGCGCCCCCATATTCACCCTGAATACCGTAAGGTTCTGTTCCACGATCTCGCCAGCAATACCTACTTTCTGATCGGCTCCACGCTGGCCACCGATCGCACCAGAGAGTGGGAAGATGGCAACACCTACCCCTATGTGACGCTGGATGTCTCCAGCGCGTCCCACCCCTTCTATACCGGCAAACAGAAGCAGGTCGGCAAGGAAGGTCAGGTCGCTCGCTTCGGCCAGCGATTCGGTCAGTTCTTCAGCAAAGGAAATGAGAAACAATGAAAGTCCTCGCCTCCCTGAAATCCGCCAAGTCGCGTCACCCGGACTGCCAGATCGTGCGTCGGCGCGGCAAGTTGTTCGTCATCTGCAAGAGCAATCCCAGGTTCAAGGCTCGTCAGGGCTGATTGCGCATCCGCCCCTCATGGATAACAAAAGCCCTCGTCATGAGGGCTTTGTCATCTCTGGGCTCTGCTCACAGCGGGGTGGCGCACTTGCGGTACTCGGTGGGGCTGACCCCTACCCGCTTTCGGAACACCCGCGAGAAGTAGAGCTGATCGTCATAGCCCACCTGCTGGCCTATGGTGGCGACCGACAGCGGCGTGGTCTGCAGCAGCAGCTTGGCCCGCATGATGCGCTGATCCTCACGCCAGCGCACTATGCTCACCCCCACCTGCTCGCGAAACAGGTGCGCGAGGCGCGAGGGGGACAAGAACACCTGCTCCGCCAGCGCCTCCACCGAGATCTCGGCCGAGAGGGACTCGCTCAGGATCTGGCACGCCTCGTGGACACGGTGATCGATGGCGGGATAGGCATTCTGGGACGATGCCTCGTAGCAGCGGATGAGCAACCGCTCCAAGAGGTTCATGGCCAGTTGCTCCGACATGGGCCGCAGCTGCTTGTGGGTCTCCTCGATGTCGAGGAAGAGGGCGTCGAATTCGGTGAGCAGCTGGTTGTCCGCCAGTTGCAGTCGCCCCACCTGCTCCGTCACCTGGGGCCACTTGAGCCAGTCAGTCCAATAGGCCCGCGGCCGGAAATAGACCCAGCGGTGATACCACTCCCGGGCATCCGGCGCCCGGCCGTAATGGTGCACCGCCGCTGGTGGAAAGAGCAGCAGGTCGCCGGGTTCCACGGTGAAGGCCTTGTCCCCCTGAAAGATCTGCCCCTTGCCCTTGATGGTCAGATTGACGATGAACCCCTTCATGCCGTGGGGCCTGTCGATGGTGAAATCCAGCGCGCTCCCCTGCTCGATGGGAGTCATCCCCGAGACCAGGAAGACGTCGAAGGCGTAGCCAGGCAGCAGGGGATTGAGTTGTTTCGGCTTCTCTTTTTGCATCGAGGACATGGCGGAAAACAGGGTTTCGGTAAAAAAGTCGACATGGGCCATTGTAGAGATCCGGCGTAGGAACCCCCTATGTTCGCAAGCTGTTCGTTGTGAAATTGTTGAACTGGCTCACAGCTTGCCGGGGAAAACACCGGGCCGGCGCGAGGCCGGCCCGGTGACGAGGAAAGACATCGCTCAGATACGGGCTTTGCGCACCTGCTTGTAGCGGTCGAACAGCACGGCGGCGAGCAGGATGAGGCCACGCACCACGTACTGGGCAAACGGGGAGATGTTGAGCAGGTTCATGGCGTTCTCCATCAGCCCCAGGATCAGCACCCCGGCGATGATATAGGATATCTTGCCGATCCCCCCCTTCATGGAGACCCCACCCAGCACGCAGGCGGAGATCACCACCAGCTCGAAGCCGATGGAGGTCATGGGCTGGCCCGAGGTCATGCGGGATGCGAGGATGATGCCGGCGAGCGAGGCGATGAGCCCGGTCATGGTGAAGATGATGATCTTGGTGCGCACCACGTTGACCCCGGCCAGACGCGCCGCCTCCTCGTTGCCCCCCATGGCCAGGGTATTGCGCCCGAAGGTGGTCTTGTTGAGCAGCAGACCGAACAATACGAAGCAGACAGCCGTCAGCCAGATGGGCGTCGGGATGCCAAGCAGGGCGGAGTTGCCAAGCTCGAAGAAGCCCTCCTCCACGATGCCCACCGCCTTGCCGTCGGAGATGATGTAGCCCACCCCGCGCGCCATCTGCATGGTGGCAAGGGTGGTGATGAGGGCGTTGATCTTGAATTTGGCCACGACGATGCCGTTGATGAGGCCAAAGACAAGGCCCACCGAGAGACCGGCCAGAATGCCGAGGGGGATACTCTCGGTGGCGTTGATGCCCACCGCGCAGGCAACCCCGGAGCAGGCCACCACGGAGCCCACCGACATGTCGAACTCGCCGGAGGCGAGGCAGAACAGCATGCCGCAGGCCACCATGCCCGACATGGAGACGGCAAGCCCGAGCCCCCGCATGTTGATCAGGCTGGCGAAGTTGGGGACCAGCACGCAGGCGAGCAGGAACAGGATGGCGAAGATCACCAGCATGCCGTACTGATCCCAGATGCGGGTCAGTTGCAGGCAGGTACCGCTCGCCGCGGTGTCGTTGGCGGCTTGGCCGACCGAGGTCGTTGTTGTCATGGTATTTCTCCTGAAAATTCCGGGTGCTATCTCGTTGCGGTCAGCAGATCAACGGGCCGGCATGGCCAGATTGAGCGCCTTGACCTCGTTGGCCTCGTCGTGGGAAAGCTCGCCGGCGATCTCCCCCTCCCGCATGACCAGGATCCGATCCGCGATGCCCAGCACCTCCGGCAGCTCGCTCGAGACCACCACCACGGCAATGCCCACCTTGGCCAGATCGTAAATCACGTTGTAAATCTCGTTCTTTGCCCCGACGTCGATGCCTCGGGTCGGCTCGTCGAGCAGGATCACTTTCATGTCTTCCGACAGCCAGCGTCCCAGAATGGCCTTCTGCTGGTTGCCGCCGGAGAGGTTCATGATGGCCTGCTGGGGAGACGGGGTCTTGACCCGCATGTCGCGGATCCGCAGCCTCGCGTTCTCGTCCTCCCACTTCTGGTTGATCCAGAAGCCTCCCCACGCGTGGTGGCGGCGGGCGCTGATGTTGATGTTCTCCTGCACCGAATGGATGGGGATGATGCCGAGCGCCTTCCTGTCTTCGGTGCAGAGCATGATGCCGCTGCGAATGGCATCGATGGGGCTCTGAATGACCACCTGTTTGCCAAACACCGATATCTCGCCCCCCCGAGGTGTCTCGGCGCCGAAGATAAGCTTCATCAGCTCGCTGCGCCCGGCCCCCACCAGCCCGAAGATGCCGAGGATCTCCCCTCTCTTTACCTCGAGCGACACCGGCGCCTTGAGGCCGGGTCCCATCAGGTGCTCCACCTTGAGGCCCGCCTCGCCAAGCGGCCTTGGGCTGTAACCATAGATGTCGGTCAGTTCGCGCCCCACCATGGTCTTGACCAGCAGATCCCGGTCCACCTCGGCCATGGAAGCGAAGGTGCGCACGAACTGGCCATCCTTGAACACCGTGATGGCATCGCACAGGGCGAAGATCTCGTCCATGCGGTGGGAGACGTAGAGAATGACCTTGCCCTCGTCCCGCAACTGGCGGATGACCCGAAACAGCTGCTCAATCTCGCGGGACGAGAGGCTGCTGGTCGGCTCGTCGAAGGCGATGACGCTGGCGTCCCGGGTCAGGGCCTTGGCGATCTCCACCATCTGCCACTGACCCAGGGACAGGTACTTGAGCGGCGTCTCGGGGGAGACATCCATCCCGAGGCGTGCCAGCTGCCTGGCTGCATCCTGATAGAGCTTCTCCCGATCGATGACGCCGCGCCGGGTCGGCAACTGCCCCAGGTAGATGTTCTCCGCCACGCTCATTTCAGGGACCAGGTGCAGCTCCTGATAGATGATGGCAATCCCGCTCTCAAGGGCATCGACCGTGTTTTGGAACACTTTCTCCTGACCCGCCAGCTTCACCACCCCGCGGGTGGGCGCCTGAAAACCGCTCAGGATCTTGAGCAGGGTGGACTTGCCGGCCCCGTTCTCTCCCATCAGCGCGTGTACCGTGCCCTGCTGGCAGGCGAAGGAGACGTTCTGCAGCGCCTTGACGCCGGGAAACTCCTTGCTGATGCCGCAAAACTCCAGATATGGAACTTGATTCATGAGATGACTCCAGCCAGCCGGCACGGCGCACTCCGCCATGCCGGCATGGGTATCAAGGGATGGGGATCACAGCCCTTTCTTTTGCAGCTCGGCCTTGAAGTTGTCGCGGGTGATGAGCACCACGTCGGTCACCTCGGTGAACTTGGCAGGCTCGGCGCCGTTGACGACCCAGTCATGGAGCATCTGGATGCTCTTGTAGCCGTGTACGTCCGGGCTGGGCAGCAGGGAGCCGAGGAAGCCGGTGGCGCTGGACTTGGAGAGCTCGTTCACCGCATCCACCCCGTTGATACCGATGCCGATGACGTTCTCCGCCTTGAAGCCCTGCCCTTCGGTGGCGCGCACGCCGCCGAGCACGGTGTTGTCATTCATGCCGACGATGAGCCAGTTCTTGACCTCGGGGTGTTGCACCAGCATGGAGTTGGCGGCATCCAGCGCCCCCGGGATGTCGTTGCTCTTGGTGGGCGCGCGGAAGATCTGGCCCTCGGGGAAACCGGCGGCCTTGAGCGCGCCCAGGGAGCCCTCGACCCGGCGACGGGCGGTGTCGAGCTCGTCGGCGGTGATGGCGAGCACCCCGGTCGCCTTTACGTCCCACTGGCGCTTTTGCATCTCCTTGTAGAGCTCCTGCCCCTGACGCTCGCCAATCTTGGTGGCGGCCATCATCACCAGCGGCACCTGCTCCATGGGCTGGCCCTTGGCGTTGACGAACTGGTCATCCACCGTGATGACCTTCAGATCCATGCTGTTGGCCTTAGCCATGATGGCGGCACCGAGTTTGGGATCCGGGGTACAGATGACGAAACCCTTGGCGCCATTCGCCGCCAGACTGTCGATGGCATTGAGGGTCTTCTCCCCGTCGGGGACGGCTATCTTGATCACCTCGAAGCCCAGATCCTTGCCCGCCTTGTCGGCGAAGTTCCACTCGGTCTGGAACCAGGGCTCCTCGGGCTGCTTGACCAGGTAGCCCAGCTTCAGCGCTTCGGCCGAGAAAGCAGAATTTGCCATACCAAGGGCGAACCCCATTGCGATCATGCCTTTAACGATTTTGTTCATGCGAATGTCTCCAACGGTTCTATCAATCCATGTATCCACGCAGTGCTACTCGTTGAGTCAATCAAGTCGCAGCCATATAAAAACATGCTTAAACAGGACGTTATTGTTGTTGCTGGTTGAGCGAACCAAGTTGTAATCGTTTTCACAATTAAAAATGGAGAGCAGGATCACGCCATGAGATTGCAGCCATTTCGTCTATATAATTAGCAATTTCGTCACATATTGAATTTTAGAGAGCCGTCACCCTGTCGCACTGACAGCGTTAAAATCCATATTTCCAGCAGCCAATGGCTAACCGCCCCTCCTGCCCATCTCCTATGGTTCCCCCCAGTCACCCCTCATTGATGGTCAGGAGCACTTATGTCTGAACACATCGTCATCGGACTCGATTTCGGCAGCGACTCGGTCAGGGCACTCGCCGTGCGCTGCCAGGACGGCGCCGAGCTGGCGACCCATGTCGTCTATTACCCGCGCTGGCAGGCAGGCCACTACTGCCAACCGGTCAACAACCAGTTCCGCCACCACCCCCTCGACTATCTGGAGTCCATGGAGCAGGCGGTGGTGGCGGTGGTGAGCCAGCTCACGCCGAGTCAGCGCACCGCCGTGCGCGGCATCGGGGTGGACAGCACCGGCTCCACCCCCGCCCCCATCGACAGAGAGGGGCGCGTGCTGGCCCTGCGTCCGGAGTTTGCCGACAACCCCAACGCCATGTTCGTGCTGTGGAAGGATCACACAGCCATTGAGGAGGCGGAGGCCATCACCGCCCTGTGCCACGGCGGCCAGTTCCCCGACTACAGCCGCTACATCGGCGGCATTTACTCCTCCGAGTGGTTCTGGGCCAAGATCCTGCACGTCTCCCGCGCCGATGCCGCCGTGCGCGCCGCCGCCTGCAACTGGGTCGAGCTGTGTGACTGGGTCCCCGCCGTCCTGAGCGGCACCCAGGCCCCGGCCACCCTCAAGCGCGGGCGCTGTGCCGCCGGCCACAAGTCCCTCTGGCACCCGAGCTGGGGCGGCCTGCCGCCCGCCGACTTCCTCAATGCCCTGGATCCCCTGCTGACGGAGGATCTCGACTTCCCCCTCTTTACCGGCAGCTGGACCGCCGATCTCCCGGTCGGCACTCTGACCCCGGAGTGGGCGGAGCGGCTGCACCTCTCCTGCGAGGTGGTGATCGCCGGCGGCGCCTTTGACTGCCACATGGGGGCGGTGGGAGCCGGGGCCGGCAACAATGCGCTGGTGAAGGTGATAGGCACCTCCACCTGCGACATCCTGATCGCAGATGAGGCCACCATAGGTGATCGGGCCATTGCCGGGATCTGCGGCCAGGTGGATGGCAGCGTGGTGCCGGGCATGGTGGGGCTGGAGGCGGGACAGTCCGCGTTCGGTGACATCTATGCCTGGTATCAGCGCCAGCTAGGCTGGCCCCTTGACAGCCTCGCCGCCCAGTATCCGGAGCTTCGCACCGCCATCGAGCGCCACAAGCAGGCCCTGTTACCCAGCCTCGCCGCCGCCTGGGATCAGCAGCGCGACCTGGCGCACCTGCCGGTGGTGCTCGACTGGTTCAACGGCCGGCGCACCCCCTATGCCAACCAGCGCCTGCAGGGCACCCTCACGGGGATCAACCTCGGCACCGATGCCCCCGATCTCTTCGGCGCCCTGGTGGCCTCCACCGCCTTCGGTGCTCGCAGCATCATGGAGTGCATGACCAGTCAGCAGGTGCCGGTGGAGCAGGTGATCGCCCTTGGCGGCATCGCCCGCAAGTCCGCCACCGTGATGCAGACCTGCGCCGACGTGATGAACAGGCCTATCCAGGTGGTGGCCTCGGATCAGTGCTGCGCCCTGGGGGCGGCCATCTTTGCCGCCGTGGCGGCCGGGATCCATCCCGATGTGGCCAAGGCCCAGCACCACATGGCGAGCGCCGTGGAGCGCACCCACCAGCCACACCCCGAGCGAGTCGCCGAGTATGAACGCCTCTACCAGCGCTACCTCGCCTGGGGCAGCGCCGCCGAACCGCTCTACAATCGGGGGGTGCCGGCATGAACCTCAAGACCCTCAAGGAGCAGGTGCTCGCCGCCAACCTGGATCTGCCGCGCCATGGCCTGGTGACCTTCACCTGGGGCAACGTGAGCGGCATAGACCGGGAACAAGGTCTGGTGGTCATCAAACCGAGCGGCGTCAGCTACGAGCGGATGCGGGCCGAGGACATGGTGGTGCTGGATCTGGCGGGCAAGCAGGTGGAGGGCGCCTTGCGCCCCTCCTCCGACACCGCCACCCACCTGGTGCTCTATCGCGCCTATCCGGAGCTTGGCGGCGTGGTGCACACCCACTCCACCCACGCCACCGCCTGGGCCCAGGCGGGGCGCGCCATCCCCATTTTCGGCACCACACAGGCCGACTACTTTCACGGCGAGATCCCCTGCTCCCGCCTGCTCACCCCGGGCGAAGTGGAGGAGGACTACGAGGGGCTGACCGGTCATCTCATCGTCGAAACCCTCAAGCAGACCCCCATCCTCACCATGCCGGGGGTGCTGGTGGCCAACCACGGCCCCTTCAGCTGGGGCAAGAGCGCCGAGGATGCGGTACACAACGCCGTGGTGCTGGAAGAGGTGGCCCGCATGGCCTGGCTCACCGGCCAGATCAACCCGGGGGCCCGCCCCCTGCCCGATTACCTGCTGGAGAAGCACTACCAGCGCAAGCATGGCAAACACGCCTATTACGGCCAGACAAAAGCCTAAAAGAGGACAAACTCATGGAATTGATGAAACAGCTGGAAGTGTGGTTCCTGGTCGGCAGCCAGCACCTGTATGGCGCAACCACATTGAAGCAGGTGGCCGATCACGCCCACACCATCGCCAGCCAGCTCAACGAGGGGGCGAACCTGCCCCTCAAGATAGTGCTCAAACCCACCGGTACCACCCTGGATGAAATCAGCGCGGTGGCCCGGGATGCCAACCACGACCAGCGCTGCGCCGGGCTCATGGTATGGATGCACACCTTCTCCCCCGCCAAGATGTGGATCCCGGCGCTGAGCCAGTTGCAAAAGCCCCTGTTGCAGTTCCACACCCAGTTCAACCGGGATCTCCCCTGGAGCGAGATCGACATGGACTTCATGAACCTGAACCAGACCGCCCACGGCGGACGCGAGTTCGGCTTCATGGGGGCCCGCCTGCGGCTGCCCCGCACCGTGGTGGTGGGTCACTGGCAGGATGAAGAGGCAAGACAGAAGATTGGCAACTGGATGCGCATCGCCGCCGCCATCCACGACAGCCGCCACCTCAAAATCGCCCGTTTTGGCGACAACATGCGCAACGTGGCGGTCACCGAGGGCGACAAGATTGAGGCCCAGATCCAGTTCGGCTATCAGGTGAACTACCACCCGGTCGGCGATCTGGTCAAGGTGATCGATGCCGTGCCCGAGAGCGACATCGAGGCGCTGCTGGCCGAGTATGAGGCGACCTACACCCTGACCGAGGCGGTGCAGGCGGGTGGGGGGCTTCGTGCCTCCCTGTATGAGGCGGCGCGCCAGGAGCTGGGGATGAAGAAGTTCCTCACCGACGGTGGTTTTGGCGCTTTCACCACCACCTTTGAAGATCTCTATGGTCTGCACCAGCTGCCGGGCCTCGCCTGCCAGCGCCTGATGGAGCAAGGCTTCGGTTTTGGGGCAGAAGGGGACTGGAAGACCGCGGCCCTCTTGCGCACCCTGAAAGTGATGGGATATGGCCTTGCGGGGGGCGCCTCCTTCATGGAGGACTACACCTACCATCTGGAAGCGGGCAACAACCTGGTGCTGGGGGCCCACATGCTGGAGGTCTGCCCCTCCATCGCCGCAGGCAAACCCGTGCTGGACGCCCAGCACTTAGGCATAGGCAAGAAGGCCGATCCGGCCCGCCTGCTGTTCGCGGCCCCGGCGGGCAAGGCGGTCAACGCCAGCCTCATCGATCTCGGCAACCGCTTCCGCCTGGTGGTCAATCAGCTGGAAGTGGTGGACCTGCCAGAGGCCATGCCGAAACTCCCGGTGGCCAGCGCCCTGTGGAAACCCCTGCCGGACCTGCAGACCAGCGCCGAGGCCTGGATCCTGGCGGGCGCCGCCCACCACTCGGTGTTCACCCAGGCGGTGGACATCGAGCAGCTGCGCACCTTCGCCGACATCATGGGTATCGAGTTTGTGGTCATCGACGAGCACACCCGCATCCCCGCGCTCAAGGAGCAACTGCGCTGGAACGAGGTCTACTACAAGATCTGCCAGTGACCCTTTAATCGGCCAGCGGCCATCACCATGACAACAGCCCCGCCCGCGGGGCTGTTTCATTTCGCGTCCCCTCAGGGATGACCCTCCCCCTCCAGCAGCCAGTGACAGACCCGCTGCACCCCGTGGCGCTGGCTGTCGGGCCGGGCGAGCAGGGCGTATTCGTGATCCGTCTCCAGCACGGGGGCAAAGGGAGCGACCAGGGCGCCGCTCTCCAGCTCCTCGGCCACTATGGTGGGATCCCCGAGAGAGAGGCCAAACCCCTGCAAGGCGGCATTCATCGCCAAGTCCAGGGTATCGAACAGCTGCCCCCCCTGGGGCTGCCAGGGGATGTCGAGGAAGGCGGCAAACCAGTTGCGCCAGTCCCGCCTATCGGCGCTGGCATGGATGAGGGGCAGCAGGGGCAGCTCGTTCAGGTCGCGCTCGAACAGACGATGCTTGGCAGCAAACGCCGGGGCGCAGACCGGGGTCAACCGTTCCCGAAACAGGGGCTGGCTGTGGGAATAACGCCCCAGGCAGGGCTGGTAGACGATGGCGAGATCGAAGGGCTCCCGGGAGAAGTCGATGCCATGGCTGTGGCTGCCACGCACCTCCACCGCCTCCCCCTCGAACGCCTGCAACCGCCGCAGCAGCCAGCGGCTGGCGCAGGAGGGCACCTTGATGCTGATCGCCTGCTCGTGGGGCAGGGCCTGCAAGGCGCTGAGCCCCTCCCCCATGCGGGCCAGCCCTTCACGAACGAAAGGCAGCAGCCGCTCGGCGGCGGGGGTCAAGGTGAGACAACGGGTGCCGCGCACGAACAGCAGGTGGCCCAGGCGCGCCTCCAGCTGGGCGATCTGCTTGCTCACCGCCCCCTGGCTCACGCACAGCTCGTCGGCAGCCAGGGTAAAACTCAGGTGGCGGGCAGAACACTCGAAGACCTGCAGGCCATAGAGAGGCAACTGAGTACGCGGCTGGGTAGACAACATGACAAGCCTCCATGCTTGAGAAAAACTCATGCGTACCATGCCGAATAATCCGTTGTCCGGCAAGCCTTGGGGGGGCTAAAAAGGGACCTCTTTCACACACGCAGGTGACGGCCCCATGTCCATCCCCCAGGTTTCCAGCAAACTGCCCCAGGTGGGCACCACCATCTTCACCGTGATCGGGGATCTGGCCGCCCGCCACCCCAGCATCAACCTCTCCCAGGGGGCGCCGAGCTTCCCCTGCGATCCCGAGCTCATCCGGGTGACCCACGAGGCCATGCTGGCCGGTGAAAACCAGTACGCCCCCATGACGGGGCTGCCTGCCCTGCGCGAACAACTGGCGGCCAAGATTGCAGCCAGCTACGGCCATCACTATGACGCGGGCGAGGAAATCACCATCACCGCCAGCGCCAGCGAAGCCCTGTTCTGCGCCATCACCGCCCTGGTTCACCCCGGCGACGAGGTGATCATGTTCGAGCCGGCGTTTGACAGCTACCGCCCCATGATCCAGTTGCAGGGAGCCACCCCTGTGGTGATCGCCCTCAAGGCGCCGGATTTCGCCATTCCCTGGGACGAGGTGGCCGCCCGCATCACCCCCCGCACCCGCATGATAGTGCTCAACACCCCCCACAACCCCACCGGCACCGTCTGGCAGGCAGGGGATCAGGAGCGCCTCGCCCGCCTGGTGCGCGGCACCGACATCCTGATCCTCTCGGACGAGGTGTACGAGCACGTGGTGTTCGACGGCGCCCTGCACCAGAGCGTCATCCGCTATCCGGAGCTAGTGGAGCGCTCCGTCGCCGTCTTCTCCTTCGGCAAGACCTTCCACGTCACCGGCTGGCGGGTGGGCTACTGCGTGGCGCCCCGCCCCCTGATGGAGGAGATCCGCAAGGTGCACCAGTTCGCCATGTTCGCCGCCGACACCCCCATGCAGTACGGCTTCGCTCACCTGTTGCAGCAACCGGCCCACTATCAGGGGCTGGCAGCCTTCTACCAGCGCAAGCGCGACCTGCTCGCCACGGCCCTGGCAGATTCGCGCCTGACCCTGCTCCCCTCGGCGGGCAGCTTCTTCATGCTGGCGAGCTACGAGCGGGTAAGCGACGAGCCGGACAGCCTCTTCGTGCAGCGGCTCATCCGCGATCACGGGGTCGCCACCATTCCGGTCTCCGCCTTCTATCACGACGGCACGGATCAGCGGGTCATCCGCCTCTCCTTCTCCAAGGATGACGACACCCTGCTGGCGGGCGCCGAGCGCCTGTGCACCGTCTAGGGGGCACCATGAATTCACTGCGCGTTGCCGTCCTCCAGATGGTCTCCGGGGATGACCTTGACCACAACCTGGCCCAGGCCGAGGCGCTGCTGCGTCAGGCCGCGGCCGAGGGGGCCGAGCTGGCACTGCTGCCCGAATATTTCTACCTGATGCCGGTCGATGAGCGGGCGCGGGTGGCCCTGGCCGCCCCCGTTGACGATCACCCCCTGCTTGCCTGGGTACAGGGGCTGGCCCGGGAGCTCGGCGTCTGGATCCTGGCCGGCACATTGCCGCTTGCCAGCCACGAGCCCGGCAAGATGCACAACAGCAGCCTGCTCATCGACCCGCAAGGGCAGCTCGCAAGCCGCTACGACAAGCTGCACCTGTTTGGCTTTTGCACCGGGCAGGAGCAGTATGATGAGGCCGCGACCATGACCCCGGGCCGGGAGGTGGTGAGCCATCCCCTGCCCTGGGGCGTGCTGCGCCTCGGGATCTGCTACGACCTGCGCTTCCCGGAGCTGTTTCGCCTGGGGCCCGCCCCCGATTTCATCGCCCTGCCCGCGGCCTTCACCCACACCACCGGGCTCGCGCACTGGACGCTGCTGCTGCGGGCCCGTGCGGTAGAGAACCTGGCGTTCGTGTTTGCCAGTGCCCAGGGGGGACACCACCCCGGTGGGCGGCGCACCTTCGGCCACAGCATGATCATCGATCCCTGGGGCCGGATACTGGCCCAGGTAGAGGAGGGTCAGGGCATGGCCATCGCCACCCTGGATCTGGCAGCGCAGCGCACGGTGCGCAGCCAGTTGCCGGCCCTCACCCATCGCAAGATAGCCGTCGGCCCTTGAGGCCGGCACCCTTTAGCACGCTAGGAATGACACCACACTTCAAGGGACTGACCATGAAACTCAACACACTGATGATGCTGATGGCCCTGGCCACCGCCGGCCAGGCCGCCGCCAAACCCCTGGTGATCGCCACCGATGCCACCTATCCCCCCTTCGAGATGGTCGACAGCAACGGCAAGCTCGGCGGCTTCGAGGTCGATCTGGCCTATGCCCTGTGCGCGGCCATGAAGACCGAGTGCGAGGTGATCAACCAGCCCTGGGATGCCCTGCTGCCGGGACTGCAGGTGCGTAAGTACGACGCCATCATGTCCTCCATGAACATCACGGACGAGCGGCGCCAGAAAGTGGACTTCAGCCAGGTCTACTACATGATGCAGAACCGCTTCGTGGGGCGCAGCGACAAGGCGGCCGACTTTGCAGACGATCCGGCCCACTTCAAGGGCAAGGTGATCGCGGTGCAGGAGGGCACTCCCCAGGACAACTTCATCACCGCCCGCTACGGTGAGGTGGCCAAGATCAAGCGCTACGTCAATGCCCAGTCCCCCATGCTGGATCTGCAGTCCGGCCGCGCCGACTACACCTTCGGCAACATGGTGCAGTTGAAGGTGGGCTTCCTCGACAAGGAGATGGGCAAGCAGTTCGCCTTCGTCGGTCCCCAGTTCAACGGCACCCAGGACAAGATCCTGGGAGAAGGGGTGGCGGTGGCCCTTCGCAAGCACGATGACAAGCTCAAGGCCCGCTTCGATGCCGCCATCGAGAGCGTCAAGGCCGACGGCACCTTCAACTCCCTGCTCAAGAAGTACCAGCTCGAAGATCTGCTCTGATCCCGGCATGCCGGCCCCCTGGACAGTTGCAAGGGGCCACGGCAACAGGGCGGCCATTGGCCGCCCTGTGTCGTTTTCCCGGCCTCTCGCCGTTATTGGGCCAGGCCCAGGTGCCCGGCAATCTGCTGGTACAGGGTCTGGTAGTTGTCGTCGAAGTGGTGGGAACCCGGCAGGGTCATCGTCGTCACGTTCGGCTGCTGCAAGCGCGGACAGAGTTTGACCGGGGAGTCGTCCTCCGCGCCCTGCACGCAGAGCAGCGGCAGAGTCTGGATCCGTGTCACCTCCGGCAGGGTGGGATAGCGGCCCCCCTTGTCGTGCACCACCATGTCGCTGACGTGGATCTCGAAATCCGACGCCGTCGAGGGGGAGAGCATCACGGCCCCCGCCAGGCTGTCGCGATAGGCCGGCGGCAGACGATTGATGACGTAGGGCACTATCTCGGCACCAAAGGAGAAACCCACCAGCAACCAGCGCTGGCGCCCCCAACGGGACTGGTACTCGGTGAGGATGCGCACCAGATCCGCCGTCGCCTGCTCCGGCGTCTTCTTCTTCCAGTAATAGGAGAGCGAGCTCCAACCCACCACCGGCATGCCGTGGGCCTGCAACTGGGCGCTGAGCCCCTTGTCCAGCGCCGCCCAGCCGCCATCCCCGCTCATGAAGACCACCATGGGGGAAGACGAGGCTTGCGCCACGGGCAACTCCACCAGCCCCAGATCCGCGCCGACCCGCCCCGGTTGGGCGGCCACCGCCGGCAAGGTGAACGAAGAGACGAAACAGCAAATCAACAGCAACAACATGGCTCTCATGGGCCAACTCCTATTTCTTCATGAGCCCGAAGGGGCCGCGACTGATGAGGGAGACGAGATGGGTCAGGGTGCGGGGCAGCACCAGATGACCGGTACAGAGCAGGTAGCGGGGCTCCCACCTTGGGCCGAACTTCTCCTTGTAACGCCGCAGTCCCTGGAAGTTGTAGAAACGGCTGCCCCGGGTGAACAGGGTGTTGCCAAGGCGGGCCCAGTAACCGCCGAGGGGATTGTCGTTGAAGCCCGACATGGGGGCCATCCCCAGGTTGAAGCTGGCATAACCCTCCTGCTTGCCCCACAGCAGGAGCTCGACAAACAGGAAATCCATGACCGGCGCCGCCCCTGTGTCGAGGCTGTAGCGCATCAGATCGATGGAGAGGCTCTCCTTGTTGTCGCTGGTCCATAGGTTGGCAAACCCGACGATCTGCCCCTCGCGCCGCACCAGCGCCATCGGGTTGAGGGTGAGGTAGGCGGGATCGAAACTGCCCACGGAGAAGCCCTTCTCCCTGCCCTGCTTGCTGTGCAGCCAGCTGTCGGAGATCCCCTTCAACTCGGGTAGCAAGGCGGCAATCTCACCGGGTGCCACCACCTCGAAGCGCAGCCCTTCCCGCTTGCCCTTGGCGTGACTCTGGCGCAGGTTGCGCAGGCGACTGCCGGCGAGATCGAAGCTCGGCAGATCCACGATGGCCTCCTCCCCCAGCTTGAAGGGGATGAGCCCGAGATCCAGAAAGACAGGCAGATAACGGGCCGACACCTGGTAGAAGACCGGGCTGACGTCGTGCTCGTCACAGCGCTCGCGAAACTGCCAGAGCAGCTCCTCCACCAGGGAGGGCTGACCGACGGGATCCCCCATCACTATCCAGCTGCTGCCCTCGGCCCCGTACATGAGGAAGGCCTCGCCGCTTGGGTGGAACAGCAGGGACTTGTCCCCGAGCTGGGCCAGGTAGCCGTGGCCTCCCCCTGCCCGCATCACCAGCCCATGGGCACGGGAGAGCGCCTCGGCATCCGGCTTGCCGACGGCCAGGCGCAAGGGAGCCAGCAGATGGGCCACCCCGACCACCGCCAGCACCCCGATGGCGCTCCCCATGGCGCGCAGGGCGCGGGAGGCGGCCCCGGGCCCGTGGGCCGAGACGTGCAGCCAGAGGGAGGGGTCGTACTCCACATGGCGGTAGGAGAAGAGCAGCAACCACAAGGCCCCCAGCAGCACGGCCCCCACCGACATCAGCCAGGAAGGGGTGAACCGGGCGTGAAGCAGGGAACCCTTGCGATAAAAGAGAGGGCGGCAGGGGGTGATGATGAGCAAGAAGCCCCCGAGCAGCAGGGCCGACTCCCAGTCAAACCCCTTGAACAGGGAGAACAGCATGCCAAGCCCCAGCAGCCACTGGGTGATCCTGAATGCCCCGTCATGACGGCGGTAGAGGCTGTGGGCCAGCAACAGCAGCAACACGCCGCTGACGCTGCCGAGCACATGGGAGAGCTCCAGCAGGTGCAGGGGCAGCACCTGCAGGAAGGCTTCGATGCGCCCCTTCATGGTCGGGATCATCCCGGAGCAGAGCAGCAGGGTGCCCGCCGCGAAGGTGCCCATGCTCACCAGGGCGGGCACAAACTCCCGGGTCGCCATCATCACTCCCTGCAACCGGTGTAGGCGGGCCCGCTGTTGCAGCAGCTCCTGACCTGCGAACAGCAGCAGGGCACAGAGGAAGGGCAGGAAGTAGTAGGTGCAGCGGTAGATAAGCAGGGAGGCGAGCAGCTTGTCCACCGGCAGATAGTGGGTGAGCAGCAGGCTCATGCTCGCCTCGAAGACCCCGATGCCCCCCGGCACATGGGCCAGCACCCCGAGCAGGCTGGAGAGCACGAAGGCACTGAGCAGTACCGGATAGGGCACGCTGCCCGATGGCAGCAGCACATAGAGCACGGCGGCGGCGGCCATCCAGTCGAGCAGGGCGATGAGCAGTTGCAGCAGGCGGTATCTGATGCGCGGCAGGAACAGCGGGTGCCCGCGCCAGACCAGGGCTGCCCCCGGCCACACCAGATACGCCAGCACCGTCAGCAGGGCCAGGCCCCCCGCCAGTTGCAACAACCCGGTCGCCCAGCGGGGCCAGTCCACCAGCAGGGCCGCCCCCTGCCCCAGCAGCAGGGCTCTGCCCCCCCAGCCCAGCAGACCGAGGAAGAAGGTGATGGAGCAAAAGAGGATTACCCTGGCCACCTCTCCGGTGCCAAGCCCCAGGGAGGAGTAGAGCCGGTAGCGTACCGAGGAGCCGGTGAGCAGCGCAAAGCCCAGGGTGTTGGAGAAGGTGTAGGCGATGAAGGAGGTCATCCCCACCTGCTGCCAGGGCAGGCGTTTGTCCAGCACCTTCAGGGCCAGCAGATCGTAGCAGCAGAGGCAGCCATAGCTGAGCAGGGTGAGCAGCAGGGCGCCCCCCAACTGCGGCAAGGGTTGTGACCAGATGGCCTGGCGGATGTCGTGCCAGTGCCACAGGTGGGTCAAATGATAGAGGACGGTCAAGGCCGCCCCCAGCAGCAGCAGGCTGCACAGGGGGCCTATCCAGATCAACAGCTGACGCCGCATTCAAGATTCCTGTCAAAAAGCGTGGAGAAAGAGAGCCTCCGAAAGCGGGCGGACAAGGCGCCCTCCCGGAGTGACTCCCCCACAGGCGGCGCGTGACGCCGCACGTTCACGGGGGCAATCCTATGATTTACCAGGCCCTGCCCGCTCGCCACTTTTCTTCTGTAACCTTATGTACAGGCAGACAAAACATCCCCGTCCGGGATAGAGGCAGGAGACGCCATGACACCCTCCCCCCTGATAAGACGCTTCCCCCAAAACGCCCAGGGGCGCGATCTGGCCGTCGGCGACATCCACGGCCACTTCGCCCTGTTGCAGCAGGCCCTCGACACCCTGGATTTTGATCCCGCCCGGGACCGTCTCTTCAGCGTCGGGGATCTGGCGGATCGCGGGCCCGAGTGCAGCGAGGTGATCCACTGGCTGGCCAGGCCCTGGTTTCACCCGGTCTGCGGCAATCACGACGACTACGTCTGCCGTTACGAGAGCTGCGATCGGGAGAACTGGATCCGAAACGGCGGCGGCTGGTTTCAGCACCTGACCCCTGCCGAGCAGGCGGCGTTCGCCGTCCACTACCGCAGCCTGCCCCTGGCCATCGAGGTGGCCACCCCGGCCGGCCCCGTTGGGCTGCTTCACGCCGATTGCCCCTTCTCCTCCTGGCAGGGGCTGCTGGACCAACTCGATGCCGGGGTGAGCGGCGGACGGCTTCGGGCCATCAAGAACGTCTGCCTCTGGTCAAGGCGCCGTATCGAACGGCTGGACGAGAGCGGGGTCGCGGATCTCGCCGCCCTGGTGGTGGGCCACACCCCGGTGAGGGTGCCGGTGCGCCTTGGCAACGTCCACTACATCGACACCGGCGGCTGGTATCCCGAGGAGGGCGGCTACTTCACCCTGCTGGACCTCAATACCCTGACTCCTCACTTTCCCCAGCCCTGAGCCGGACCGATGGGATGACCAGGCTCACGGACAACGCCCACTGCCCATTAAAGCGCCAGGCGAACGCCCCGGACTTCGCTCTGCCAGCGCGATGGTTTACCATGCAGGCCATTGCGGTGCATGGCACCCCCACCCAGGCGCCAGGCGCCGCCGTCATCGGATACTCCTTTCGAGCAACATGAGCACATCAGCGCACCCGGCCAGCGGGCCCACGTTCTATTTCCACGTTTTGCAATACCTCTTTTTTAATACTTTGATTTGCATGGGCTTATGGCTTTAATGCCGGTGAGCTTGGTACACAATTGGGACATGGTGAAATTTGAGGGCATTGCTACAGATAGCAACGCTGTTCGTGTGAGTAACTGAAGGGTCAGGACTTCATCCGCTTTGGCCGCAAAAAAACCAGTAAAGCCAGTCCGCTGTTTCATATGTGAAACACAACATGCAGAAGTTCGTGACCATAAACAGAAGAAGTTCAATTTGTAGTTATATTTCAATGCATTGCAGTAGAATTCAAACAAAACCAAACGAGTCCTCAATGCTCATCTCTGTAGAAAGCACCAATCAACAGCCCATAGACCAACCGCATTCGGCCATCCCGGCCCAGCAATAGACCGAACAATATCTCGCCGCTTGCCGGGTCGACCCCATGCCAGAAACACCAAATGGCGCTTCCGCCACATCCTGCCTAGCTAGTTCTTACGCTTAGCTGCGAGAGATGGGTGAGACCTGTGGGAAACGCCCGATGGCACGATTGATGCGGCATGATGGTTTACATTTACACGCAGGCTAGCACCACCAGCCCATGACTGATGGGTCGATAGGTTTGTTGATGCTTGCGCAGTTCGATAATCCCTGTTGGCGCTGGTCATCAATGGCATGGGGGCAAGAAGAGTGACCGAGCAAGCCATCAGGTCCCTCCTTGCGATATCGAGTGAGCCACTTGTCAGTTGCTCGGATAGTGACTCGGCAGCGTGATCCGCCTCTTCAACACGCAGGCCCTGTTCAAGGACGCGCCGGACAAGAAGCTGTCGACCAAAGACGGTTAAGTGGACATTTTTATGGTTGTTCACTCGCACATCTCCGACGATTAGTTTGGTTGGCGCCTCCAATTCTCCGGTAATGCCCCGAGTGAACAACCTGCAGAGAGATCACAGCTAGGGAGACCATATTACCCCCGATATACAGAACCCCCGATGTACCACATCGGAGGATCTTGGTGATTAGAAGATGCTCAGAGCATATGAACGGAGGCGGTGTTGGTGGTACCGCTCGGTACCAGGGCACCGGAGACCATGACAACCACGTCACCCTTCAGACGCATGCCGCTGGCCAGCGCGGCTTCTTTGCCGATGCGATAGAAGTCGTCGGTGGAGGCGATGGAGTCAACCACGTGAGCAACCACACCCTTGGTCAGCACCAGCTGGGCAGCGGTCTTCTTGTTGGTGGTGATGGCCAGGATCCAGGCTTTCGGGAAGTACTTGCGGATGGCCTTGGCAGACTTGCCGCCTTCGGTGGCAACCACGATCAGCGGGGCGTCCAGCTTCTCGGAGGTCTCTACCGCGCCTTTGCAAACCGCTTCGGTGATGCGCAGCTTGTTGCTGTCGTTGGCAGCGGACAGGTTGGACGGCATCACGGCATCGGTACGCTCGCAGATGGTGGCCATGATGGTCACGGCTTCCAGCGGGTACTTGCCCTTGGCGGACTCACCGGACAGCATCACTGCGTCGGTACCGTCCAGGATGGCGTTGGCCACGTCGCCGGCTTCGGCGCGGGTCGGACGCGGGTTCTTGATCATGGAGTCCAGCATCTGGGTGGCGGTGATGACCACTTTGCGGGCTTTGTTGCACTTCTCGATGATCATCTT
>NZ_JAGKRK010000042.1:43783-68239 GCF_017939325.1 Aeromonas sp. MaB10011B
AACCGGAATTTCTACACCCATGTCGCCACGAGCAACCATGATGCCGTCGGAGACAGCCAGGATCTCATCGAAGTTGTCCAGGCCTTCCTGATTTTCGATCTTGGAGATGATCTGGATGTTCTCGCCACCGTGGGCTTTCAGGTGCTCACGGATTTCCAGCACGTCTTCTTTCTTGCGAATGAAGGAGGCTGCAACGAAATCAACGCCTTGCTCGCAACCGAAGATCAGGTCGCGCTTGTCTTTCTCGGCCAGGGCCGGCAGCTTGATGGAGACGCCCGGCAGGTTGATGCCCTTGTTCTCGCCCAGATCGCCGTTGTTCAGTACTTTACAGATGACTTCGCGCTCGGTGATCTCGATGACGTCCAGGCCAATCAGGCCATCGTCAACCAGGATGCGGTTGCCGACGCGCAGGTCGTTGGCGAAACCGGCATAGGTCACGGCGACTTTGTCTTTGTTGCCAACCACGGTCTGGTCGGTGGTGAAGGTGAAGGTCTGGCCGGCGACCAGGGAGACGTCGTTGCCGCCTTCGAGCTTGATGGTGCGGATTTCCGGACCCTTGGTGTCCAGCAGGATGGCTGCGTGCTTGCCGGTTTCGGCCATGACAGCGCGCAGGTTGCTGATGCGACCACCGTGCTCGGCGTAGTCGCCGTGGGAGAAGTTCAGGCGCATGACGTTCATGCCGGCGTCCAGCATCTTGGCCAGCATTTCTTTGGATTCGGTCTTGGGACCGATGGTGCAGACGATTTTGGTCTTTTTCATGTCAGTCTTCATGGTGCTGTTGTCATCTCTTCAATGTGAAATAGTCAGCGGGTCGGGGCAAAGGCGGCCAACGCCGGCAGTCCTCTGCCCTCCCGATCAAACAGGGCCTGGTTCTCCCAACCATTACCGAGGGGTTCGTCTATCCCGAGGAACGCCATGCCAGCCTGACTGGCCCAGCTGTCACCGGTGACCCGGATCCAGCCCGGCTCCCAGTAGACAAACCCGAGCCCGAGCCGATCCGGCACTGCGGCAATAGCGGCACGCAGGGCATCGAGAAACGCCAGTTGCCCCTCGGGCGTCGCAGCAAACCCGCCGCGCACGGCCTCCTGCTCACCGAAGGCATTGCGAACCGCGTCCTGGTTGACGGTATCGTGCCCATAGGCGGTCTCAACCACCAGCAGCGGGAGTCTGATTTGGGTGGCAAGGCTGTTCATGGTGCGCGAGAGGTCACCCAAGGATCCGTGCCAATAGGGGTAGAAGGAGAGACCCACCAGATCGAACGGCACATCGCGCGCCTGCATCGCCTTGAACCAGCGCAGGCACTGAGCCTCATCCCCTCCTTCAGCAAGATGCAGCATCAGTCGTGGGGTGATCCCCCCCTCGCTGCCAGCGCGGATCCCGGCGATGGCCGCCTTGAGCAGCTGGGCCAGTCGATCGAACCCCTCCTCTTCTTCCTGCCGGTGTAGTTGCCCCAGCGGCCACAGCATGCCGTTATTGAGTTCGTTGCCGACCTGTACCATTTGCGGCGGCACCCCAGCCTCGCGCAGGCGCTGCATCACGGCGGCGCTGTAATCGTGCAACATCGCCGCCAGTTCTGCTTCCGACTTGCCTCGCCAGGTCCGTGGCGTGTACTGCTTGCCCGGATCGGCCCAGAAGTCGCTGTAATGAAGATCGAGCAACCAGGGCAAGTTGAGAGCCCGGCTTCGCTGCGCCAGTGCAATCACCTTTTCCAGATCATTGTTGCCACCACCAAAGGGTTCCCCCTTGGCCGAGCGGGGATCGACCCACAGCCTCAGGCGCACCAGGTTGAGGCCACGCTCGCGCATCAGGGTTAGCAAATCCCCCTGTCGCGTTTCGTCCTGATAGTGAACGCCCAAGTGCTCGAGTTCGGCCAGGGTGGAGACATCCGCCCCTCGGATGGCCAGGTTGTGAGGAGCGGCTCCAGCCCCTGCACTGATCGCTCCCAGCATGACCAACAGTGGCCAGCTCAGCGGGAGGTACATGCTAGTGTTGCTCCGGCTCGTGCAGCTCGAACCACTGACCGAGCTCGCGGCGCAGGTTGTCCGAGCGCTTGCCGAAGATGGCCTGCACCTCGTCACCGATGATGATGACGCCGATGGCACCGAGACCTTGCAGCGCCTCGCTGTCGACCTGCTGCAAGGCATTGACCTTGACCCGCAGCCGGGTCAGGCAGGCGTCAAAGCTCACTATGTTGTCGTGCCCACCAAAGGCAGCGATGAGCGCGGTGATGGCCGCCTCGTCCAGCCCGGAGAGCGGCGCCTCGGTCGATTTTTCCTCCTTGTGGCCGAGGGCGGCGGCGAACAGCCGCTTGAAGTCCTGCATCTTGACCATTTGAATCTCCTAAACATAAAAAAAGAGGGCGAAGCCACTGGCTCCGCCCCGCAATCAACGGGCGCGACGCAGCACTCGGCAGCCGAATGGAGGCAGCACCAGCGAATCGCTCAGCGCCTCACCGCTCACCATGTCACTGTGACCACCCGGCAGAGTGACCAGGCGCTCGGCGTTGGCGAAGTTTTGCACGAACACGAACTCCTGCTCACCATCGCTGCGACACTGAGCTGTGACCCCCTCCGGCAAGGCTGGCAAAGCACGCGGCAGGGCCAGGGTCTCGATGAGATGGCCAAAGAAGTCACGTTGGAACGCCAGATCATTTCGCGAGGCGACATAATAGGCGCGACCTGTCCCGTGCTCGTTGACCGTCACCGCCGGACGTCCGGCATAAAAGTCACCGTCATAGCTGGCCAGGGCCCTCGCGCCTTCCAGGTGGATGAGATCGCAAAGGTGAGTGACTTCGTAAGGGCCGCAGAGTCCGGCTTCGTTGCCAGCAAGACCCGAGACGGCGTTACGTTCCTCGTCATAGAGACCGTCTATCTCCTCTGCCCAGATCCCAAGGACCGGGCGCAGCGGCCCTGGGAATCCCCCCAGGTGACAGAGATCGGTCTCGTTGACGATGCCGCTCCAGTAAGTGGTAACAAACTGCCCACCTCGTTTGACAAAGGCGTCAACCCGTTCGGCAAAGCCATCGCGCACCATGTAGAGCATCGGGGCGATAACCAGGTCATAACCATCCAGCGCGCAGTCGGCATTGATGACATCCACCGCAACTCCTGCCTCCCAAAATGGGCGGTAGTGCTCGGCTACCGTCTTCTCGTAGAAGAGGCCGGCATTGCGCGGCCCCTGGGCATTGTCCATGGCCCAACGGCTCTCCCAGTCGAAAATGATGGCCACTTTGGCCTCGACGCGACTGCCAGCGACCTCTTGCAACTTGGCCAGGATCTCGCCTAGCGCCTGCACCTCGCGGCCCACCCGGGTATCGATGTGACCAACGTGATCGACCACGGCGCCGTGGAACTTCTCGACCGAACCACGGCTCTTGCGCCACTGGAAGTACTGCACCGAGTCGGAGCCGTGGGCTACCGCCTGCAAGGAGGAGAGGATATGCATTCCCGGCTTCTTGAGCTTGCTGATGGGCTGCCAGTTGGTCAGGCTCGGGGTCGACTCCATCAGGAAGAAAGGTTTGCCTCCCTTGAGAGTGCGCATCAGGTCGTGATACATGGCGGTGTACGCCGCCAGGGTCGAGTCATCGCCACTGTTGTGCCAGAGGGGGTAGCTGTCCCAGGAGATGAAATCGATCTCCTTGGCCAACTGCCAGTAGTCATAGTCGTAGAAGTACTCCATGAAGTTGGTGGTGGCCGGCAGGCTCGGGTTGGCCGCCTTCAAGGGCTTGATCTCCTCGGCACAGAAATCGCTCACCTGGGCGGTATTGAAACGCTTCCAATCGAGGTTTAGGCCGTGGATCGAGCTCTCGCCGATGGGAGACGGGGATTCGATCTGTGACCAGTCGGTGTAGGTATGGCTCCAGAAGCTGCTCCACCAGGCGTGATTGAGCGCTTCTATGCTGCCATAACGAGCCTTGAGCCAGTCACGAAAGCGCTCCTGACAAAGCTCGCAGTGGCACTCGCCGCCATACTCGTTGGAGATGTGCCAGGCGATGACACCTGGATGATGGCCGTAGCGTTCGGCCAGGGCACCGTTGATAGCGCGCACCTTGTCACGATAGACAGGCGAACTCATACAGTGATTGTGACGGCCACCGTGCAGTGCCTTCACACGTTCCTTGCTGACCCGCAGCACCTCGGGATAACGCAGGGAAAGCCAA
Organism: Aeromonas sp. MaB10011B; assembly: GCF_017939325.1. Lineage (NCBI taxonomy): Bacteria > Pseudomonadati > Pseudomonadota > Gammaproteobacteria > Aeromonadales > Aeromonadaceae > Aeromonas > Aeromonas sp. MaB10011B. The sequence goes on from NZ_JAGKRK010000042.1 coordinate 47,943, forward strand.
GCCGGGCGAGCACCACTTGGTGTGGCGAGGAAAACTGACACACCGTTTTCGTGCAAGCGATCGAGCACCGTATCGAGCCAGCCGAATTCATAGCGCCCCTCTTGTGGCTCCAGGGAAGACCAACTGAAGATGCCGACCGACATCACATTGCAGCGGGTCTGCTTCATCATCTCGAGATCGCGCTCGAACACCTGGGGATCATCCAGCCACTGATCCGGGTTGTAATCAGCACCATGCAGCAGAGCGGGCACCCGTTCACTGAGCGGGGGAAACTTGAACATCACACATCTCCTAAAACGAGGGGGCGCCGGCCATGGCCGGTCGCCCTATCGGTTGAAACCGGGTCAGTTGAATACCTTGATCGAGGGGAGCACATGGCCGGAGCAGTCAAACAGCGCCTGGTTCTCCCGGGCATTGCCCTCTTTCCAGTCGTCGTTGTTGTACTTCATTCCAGCCTTGGTGGCCCAAGTGGCACCAGGGGTTGGCAGCCACGCAGGCTCCCAGTAGAAGACACCCTTGCCACGCCCGTCCGGTACCGCCACCACGCTCTTGATCAGATCGCGCAGGAAGTCGGCCTGCCCCTGTACGCTGGCCGGGTAACCACCGTCGCTCGCCTCCTTGGCAGTGAAGTTGTTCTCGGCGTTGTCGCAGTTCTCCGTGGTGTAGCCGTAGGCGGCCTCAACCACGATCACATCCTTGCCATAGCGCTTGCTGATGTCATCCATGTTGGCCTTGAGGGCACTGATGGGGCCATTCCAGTAGGTGTAGAAGGAGAGTCCGATGATATCGAAGGGCACCTCGCGCTTGGCGACTTCATCAAACCACCAGACGAAGGTGTCGTTTTTGGTGCCCTCAGCCAGATGCAGCATCACCTTGATATCTTTGCCGTGCTCTTTCACAGCACGTACACCAGCCTTGAGCAGTGTGGCCAGGCGATCAAACTCCCCACCGTTTTGCCCCCAGCTCTTGCCCTCTGGCCATAACATGCCACCGTTGATCTCGTTGCCGACCTGCACCATGTCAGGCATCACACCGGCCTTTGCCAGGGCATCCATGCTTTCCTTGGTATGGGCGTAAACGGCATCCGCCAACTGCTCGACTGACATCGTACGCCACGCCTTGGGCTTGTTCTGGCGGCCCGGATCCGTCCAGAAATCACTGTAGTGGAAATCGAGCAGGAACTTCATACCAAGGGCCTTGGCACGCTTGGCAAGCGCTATCGTTGCAGCCAGATCGTTGTTACCACCGCCGTAAGGCTTGCCGTCCGCATCCTTGGGGTCTACCCACAGGCGCAGGCGAATGTAGTTAAAGCCGTTCTCCTTGAGGATTGCCATGGCGTCCTGTTGCTTGCCACTGGCATCAAAGAACTTGCCACCAAATTTCTCTACTTCGGCCAACATGGAGACATCAGCCCCCTTGATGAACTCCTGCGGTACAACAACTGGTTGCACCACCACATTTTCGGCAGCCACGGCAGGGGCATGCATACCCAACATGCCGGTGGCGAGCAGCGCCGCCATCACCAGCGTCTTCTTGATTTTCATGTCGAACGTCCTGTTTAACGGATTAACCTTTGGTCCCACCTGCGGTAAGACCGGAAACGAAGTACTTCTGCAAGGAGAGGTACAAGATGGCCACCGGCACCGCGATGAGCACAGCTCCCGCCGCATAGGTGGTGTAGCTGGCCCCCATCTTCTGGGCGACCAGGTTGTAGAGACCAATGGGCAGGGTGAACTGATCCGGGGTGCGCAATATGGTGCTGGCCAGGATGAAGTCGCCAAGCGGGCCGGTGAAGGAGAACAGTGCAACCACCGCAATGATGGGCTTGGAGAGCGGCATGATGATCTCGATAAAGATGCGGAAGTTGCCCGCCCCGTCCATGCGCGCCGACTCGTCGAGATCCTTGGGGATGGCATCGAGGTAACCCTTCATCAGATAGGTGTTCATCGGGATCATGCCGCCCACATAGACCAGCACCAGCGCCAGATGGCTGTTGACCAGACCCAGCATCTGGGCCAGCACGAAGATGGCGATGAGGGCCGAGAACTGGGGCACCATCTGCAACAACAGGAACAACATCAGGCCATTTTGCCGCCCACGGAAACGAAAGCGCGAGAAGGCATAGGCAGTGAAGCTGACGCTGATGAGGGTCAACACCATGGTCAGGAAACTGATCTTCATCGAGTTCCAGTACCAGGCGGCATAATCGATGCGCCCGTCAAACAGCTCCTGATAATGAATAAAGGAGAAGTTTTCCGGGATGATCGAAGTGTTGAGCAGGCTGCTGCCCGGATTGAGAGAGGCTCCAACCGTCCAGATCAGGGGATAGATGATGATCACCGCAACCATAGCCAGCAGCAAATAGCTTAGGGTCAGGCGGATGGCATTACTCTTTTTCAGACTGTGTTTGGCACTCATGGCTGGATCTCCTTACACCATGTCGTCTTGCTTGAACGAATTGGTCGCACGGAACTGCCACAGGGCAATGCCGACCACGAAGATGGAGAGCAGAATGGTGATGCTCGCTGCAATCGCATACTGGGATGACGACATGGTCAGCTTGTAGATCCAGGAGACCAGGATGTCGGTGCCGCCGGCATTGGAACCAGCCACCGCAGGTCCCCCGTTGTTGAACAGGTAAATGATGTTGAAGTTGTTGAAGTTGAAGGTGTACTGGGTGATGAGGATCGGAGCGATCGAATACAGCACCAGGGGCAGCGTAATGGTAGTCAGCTTGTGCCATGTGCTGGCACCGTCAATGGTGGCCGCCTCGTAGAGATCATCCGGGATAGCCTGCAACACCCCAGTGGTCATGGCGAAGACGAAGGGGAAGCCAAGCCAGGTCTGCATCAGGATGAGGGCCGTCTTGGTCCAGAAGGGATCTGTCATCCATGCCTTGGGGTCGATACCCAGAGAAGCCAGAATACCGTTGTTGATGACACCAAAGGTCTCGTTGAACATGCCGGCGAACACCAGAATGGTGACAAAACCGGGCACTGCCCACGGCAGGATCAGGATGGTGCGGATGAGCGGCTTGAAGCGCAGATCCTTCTGATTGACCAGGATCGCCAGCAGCACCCCGACCGAGCATTGCAACGTGGTGGCGATCAGCGTCCAGATCACGGTCCACTGCAGCACGTCGAGCAAGGTCGAACGCCACAGATCGAGCTTGAAGATGTTGATGAAGTTCTTCATCCCCACCCAGTCCACCAGCTTGGCCGGCGGCGTGTGGTAGAGATCGTAGTTGGTGAAGGCGATGGAGAAACCAAAGATGATGGGGAACACCACCACGAACACCAGCAGGATGAAGCCCGGGGTGATCATCAGATACGGGAACCCTTCGCTCAGCAGCAACTGGTATTGCTTGCGCACACTGGTCAGCGCTACGCCACGATCCCGGCGATCGCCGTTAACATAGGCGTCGCGGACGCTCCAGTAGTAGATGGCGCAACCAAAGATGGCCACCAGTACGCTGATAACCCCCTTGGCCAGGAGGAAGACGGAGTTGTCCCGGGGCAACTCGGTGCCGAGGGTAAACAGCCCCCAGAACCCTTGAGATAGAAAATCATGGAATACGCCGAAGAAGCAGGCCATGACGGTGAAAAACAGGGTGCCCTTGACCCATTGCCGGTTATACCACTGACCGAGTCCCGGGATCAGCGAGAGCAGGGCGGCCACCTTGGCATGATGGGTTCTTGTACCGATCTGGGTAAGCGATCCGGAATCGACAACCACAATGTACCTCCTTTCCATTAAGAGCCCGGGCGGCCACGAATGCCGCCCGGCCCGAATTGGGCCTGCGCCCAACTTGTGTTATTGCTGCGCGTGGTTGACTTCGATCTGCATGTTGATGTTCTTGACTGCACCTTCCAGTGCCGCCTTCACATCCTGCTTGCCAGTCACGCCAAGCTGCAGTGCACTGTTGGCAGGGGTCCACACCTCTTGCATCTCGGGCACGCTCGGCATCGGAGTGGCGAAACCGGCCTGAATGGCCACGGCACGGGATTTCTCGTCATCTTTGATGAGCGGATCGTCAATCAGCGCCTTGAGCGGCGGGATCTCGCCGGTCTTCTCGAAGCGGACTTTGGCGTACTCAGGCTGGTTGATGAACTCGATGAACTGCTGCGCCAACTCTTTCTGCTTGGAATAGGTAGAGATGCTGTACCCTTTCACGCCGAGGAAGGAGCGCATATGCTCGCCATTGGGCAATGTCGGCAGCGGTGCGACACCGTAGTTCACCCCCGCATCCTTGTAGGGCTGGAACGACCAGGGTCCAGTAATGACGGCAGCAGCCTTCTTCTCGGTGAACAGGGAATCGATGGCGTTGGCACCGGTCTCACCCACGATACCGGCCGGGAAAAGTCCTTCACTGTAGAAACGCTTGAGGAAACTCACTGCATCGACCGAGCCCTGGTTGGCCAGGCCCACATCCTTGACGTTGAGCGAACCGTTGGGGTTCTGGCCGAAGATATAACCCCCCATGGCTGCGACTACACCGTAGGAGTAATAAATCTCGTCAAACTTGGCGAGCAGGCCGTATTTGTTCTCCCCGCGCAGGGTCTGTGAAGCCTTGATCAGCTCGTCAAAGCTCTCGGGAGCCTTGGGTAACAGGTCCTTGTTGTAAACCATGACGATGGTCTCCACCGCCTTGGGCAGGCCATAGAGCTTGCCTTCATAGGTCTGGGCATCCACCGCAGGTTTGGTGAAACCAGCCAGATAGTCGGCCCCCGGCTTGATCTCGCTGATCAGCCCCTGCACCACGGCAGTACCAACCTGATCATGCGGCAGTACCAGCACATCCGGACCGATACCGGCCGGGCCATCCAGGCGCAGCTTCTCGATCTGCTGGGCATAGGGGGTTTCGAGGATCTTCACCTTGACGTTGTGCTTGGCTTCGAACGCCTTGACAGCCTCCTCAATGCCGTTTGATTTCTTGATGTCTTCCCACACCAGCAGTTCACCGTCAGCGGCACGGGCTACCTGGCCCAACCCCATAACGCCCAAAGACAACAACATTGCAGCAGTCAATTTGTTGATTTTCATATGATTTCCTTGTCCCTAACTCAGGTAAAAGCAGGTCTTCTCAGACCACGTAGGCAAAGTGAGTGTTACGATTCCATCCAGTCGGTGTAACTTCTGAAGCTTGTTACCAATTCGGGTGTAAAACAAAGCACAACCACATTACACGCCGGACTGGTCTGGCCTCTATGACACAACCTCACTACCACCTAATGCAATGAAAAATAAATGGTTTAATCCCATACATCAGATCCGGAGCAATACGCTCTATCACTTGATTTTTGCTTTACACAGCTCTTCGAGTGCACTGGAACAGCAAAAAAGGTAACGATTACACCGAATGGCTCTACGGTAAGCGGTGCTTGCCCAGCCTGCCAGTAGCACGTACCAAGGCTGTGATCTCATGCACAAAAGAAACAGCATTTTGTGCAACCGCTTACACCTGACTGATATAGTCCTCCCAAAGCCACAGAGTGAAACGGTGTGAAACGCCTTCTCCCTCCCAGGGCAAAGAAGCCGCAGCAGGGGCATGACTGCCCCCAGCATTTGCAGCTAAGGCATTTATTATCAAGGAGTTAAAGCTCATGGCGAGTATCAGGCTGAACAATGTGATCAAGCGTTTTGGCAGCAATGTGACCCTACATAATGTGAATCTGGATGTAGAAGATGGTGAGTTCACCGTCTTTGTCGGTCCTTCCGGTTGTGGTAAATCCACTCTGCTGCGCATGATCGCCGGTCTGGAAGAGATTTCGGACGGCCACATTGCGATTGATGAGCAGGTGGTCAACGATGTAGCCCCGGCTCATCGCGGGGTGGCCATGGTGTTCCAGTCCTATGCCCTCTATCCCCACATGACGGTGGCCGAGAACATGGGCTATGGCCTGCGGGTCAATGGCGTGCCGAAAGAGGAGATAACCCACCAGGTCAGCATGGTGGCCAAGACGCTGCAGCTCTCCCACCTACTCGATCGCAAGCCCAAGCAGCTCTCCGGCGGCCAGCGCCAGCGGGTAGCCATCGGCCGTGCCATCGTGCGCAACCCCAAGGTGTTCCTGTTTGACGAGCCGCTCTCCAACCTCGATGCCGAGCTGCGTGTCGAGATGCGCCTGCACATCGCCAAGCTGCATCAGGAACTCAAGACCACCATGATCTACGTGACCCACGATCAGGTGGAGGCCATGACCCTGGCCGACAAGATAGTGGTGATGAACTATGGCAAGGTGGAACAGGTCGGCTCGCCGATGGAGCTCTACTACAAACCCTGCAACCGCTTCGTGGCCGGTTTTATCGGCTCACCCAAAATGAACTTCCTGCCGGCCCGCGTACTGGCCTGGAGCCCGGAGCAGATCCGGGTCAAGGTAGCCGGCCAGCAGGAGCTCACCCTGCCCATCCTCACCGAGCGACTCGAGCCGGGCAGCGAGATCTCCCTTGGCCTGCGTCCCGAGCATGTGGTGCCGGGCGCAGAGGGGATCCACCTCGCCTTTACCTGCGAGGTGGTGGAACGTCTTGGCAACAGCACCTACCTGTTCGGTCAGTGCTGCGGCACCGACGGCTTCAAGCTGCTGCTGGCAGGGGATGGGGAGTTTCATCCGTACCAGAAGATGGATGTCTTCTTTGCCCCGCAAAATTGCCTTGTGTTCAATGCCGAAGGGCTCAGGATCAGCCGCTGAACGCGGCTACTGCATGCCCCGATCCATTTTGCCCCCGCCAGTCGGGGGCTTTTTTTTATCCCCGGGCGCGGGACACAAAATGAGAGCGGGCTCGCAACCCTGGACAAATCCCGTACAAGGGTGCCGAGAAAGAGTGTAAAAGATTCACAAAACAATGAAAACGTTACACTAAAAATCAGAATCAGGTGCCCTCCCTTATCGCGGCCTTATCTTTTAACGAGGTAAAGCACTGATAAAATATGACTTATCACTTGTGTCATCAGGCTGGGTTGACTCAACACCATATGTAATCGATACCATGAACTTGCGCACTCGTCACCTTTCCATCATCCAGCGCCTGGCGCTGGGCTTTGCCGTCATCCTGTTGCTGCTGCTGCTCTCGGTGGCCCTCTCTCTCTACGCCGGCCAACGGCTGGCCGACCAGGTGGGGCTGCTCGCCAGCCATACCGCGCCGACCCTGGTGCAGAGCCGCGCCGTGACCCGCGATCTCTTCACCCTCGACCGACATCTGGGCAACGCATTGTTGCAGACCGGAGAGGAGGAGCTGGGCGCCGCCCGCGAGCAGATGCAGCAATGGCAGGCCCGTTTCGACCAGGATCTGGCCACCTTGGCTCGACAGATAGCGGGGGAGCCGCAACAGAGTGCGCGCGTCGAGAGCCTGCGCGAGCAACAGGCCGCCTACTGGCAACTGGCCCAGCAGTTGGTCGATGACTATGCCCACAACCGCCTCGAACAGAGCAAGCTGGCGGCCGACACCCGCCTTGGCGACACGGCGCGCCAGCTTGCCAGCGCCCTCGATGTGCTGCTCGCCCCTCTGGGCAGCCACCCCGCCGTGCTGCTCAAGAGCCGCCTGCTGGCAAACCTGGAACAGCAGGTCAGCGCCACACAGGAGATCCTCAAGCAGCAGGATCCGGCCCCCGTTGCCGCACGTCTGGCTGCCAATGCACGCGCCAGCGAACAGGCGGCGGCACTGCGCCAGGAGCTGGCACGCCAGCTCGCCGGCCAGGAGGATGCCTTCGGCGTGCCCCTGAGCCTGGAACGCGGTACGGGTGCCAGGTTCGATACCCTCGCCACCCTGCTGGCCGGCCCCGAGAGCCTGCCGGCACGCCACCTGGCGCTGGTCGAACAGAGCATCATGTTGCGCAACCAGAGTGTGCAGGCCAGCCGCCTTATCGACAGCCTGCTAGGCGATCTGAGCGAGCTTGACGCCGCGATCGACGCTCAGCTTCGCCACAGCACCGCCGGCAGCGGCGCCATCCTGCTCTGGCTGCGCCTCGGGCTGTGCGCCGGCCTGTTGCTCTCCCTCGGTCTCGGCGCCCTGGTGCTGTGGCACCTGGTGCGCGCCATCCGCCAGCCACTGCACCACATCCTCACCACCCTCAAGGCCCTGAGTCAGGGAGACATGCGCCAACGCGTGCCGCTACTGCGCCACGACGAGTTCGGCCAGCTTGCGACCGGCATCAACGCCCTGGCCGACGAGATGAGCGGCATGCTCGGTCAGATAGTTCAGGCCGCCGATGCCCTCGGCCGCATGGCCGGCCAGAACCAGCACGCCCAGCATCACGCCCAACTTGCCATCGGCGAGCAGCGCAACGAAACCACAGGGGTCTGCAGCGCCATGGAGGAGATGGACTACTCGGTGCGCGAGGTCGCCGGCAGCATAGGCCAGACCGAGCAGACCCTCGGCAACATAGCCGCGGCGGCCCACGCCGCCAGCCTGCGTGGGGCGGCGACCGGTCAACGGCTGCAGCAACTGGCTGACGAGTTGGCGGAGTCGCGCCGCAGCGTGGAACAGGTGCAGACATTGAGCGTCAGCATCGGTGACATCCTCGCCCTGATCGAGCGCATCACGGAGCAGACCAATCTGCTGGCCCTCAACGCCGCCATCGAGGCGGCCCGCGCCGGCGAACAGGGGCGTGGCTTTTCCGTGGTGGCCGACGAGGTGCGTCAGTTGGCGCACCACACAGCAGACTCCACCACCCGCATCCAGGGGATCATCGACGATCTGCAGCAAAGCACCCGCGGTGCGGTCGCCACCATGCTGCGCTGCCACGACGCCATGGCCCAGAGTCGCACCGACAGCGACGCGGGTTGCGCCACCCTAGCCGAGCTATCCCAGGCGCTGCAGAAGGTGGCCGAACAGAGCAGCCGTATCGCCAGCGCGACCCTGCAGCAACAGCAGACCAGCGCCGAGATCGCCCGCAACATTACCAACATCGCCCGGATTGCCGACGACAACCAGGGTGCCCTGGCCAAGGTGGCACAGACCAGCGACCAGTTGCAGCAGCTATCGCAGCAGCATCTGTCGCTGACCCGCCGCTTCACCCTGCAGAGCGCCTGATCACACACCACAGAGAGGACCATCCATGTTCAAGAAGACACTGTTGCTGACTACCCTGATCGCCTGCCTCCAGCCCGCGCTGGCCAACGAGGAGGATCCCCTGGCCCGCCCGCTGTTCCTGCGCGGCGAGATGAACAACTGGGAGGCCCCGGCAGACCAGCAACTGGTTACCCAGCAAGGGGACTTGCTGTCGGTCCAGGTGGCCTTGCAGGCCAGTCACGGCGCCTACAAGTTCAAGATTGCCGATGAGAAGTGGAAGGCCGACACCACCTATGGCCAGTTCGACCCCGCCGCCAAGGTAGAGTCGGACAAGCCGGTGGTAGTCAAGGCCGGCTGGCAGTGGAGCGACATGAAGTTCACCCCGCCCAGCGACGGCCAGTATCGCATCACCCTGGATCGCCGCGATCCCCAACACATCCAGGTCACCGTCTCCCCCGCCGGGTGATCCCAGGGCCGCCGCAAGGCGGCCCCAGCCTCCGCCGGGATGGCGCCGCACGGCGACGCCATCCCGGCGCGGGACTGCCTCCCTGTCGCCACCCTACACACATCCAGACAGGAGATAACAACAATGAAGAGACATCTGCTTACCACCCTGCTGCTTGGCGGCGCCCTGCTGTTTCATGGCCAGGGAGAGGCCATGGTCAAGGGAGCTGACGTCAGCTGGCTGACCCAGATGGAGAAAGCCGGGTACAAGTTCTATAACGACGCCGGCCAGCAGCAAGATCTGTTCAAGACCCTGAAAGAGCACGGTATGAACACCATCCGGCTCAGGGTATGGGTCAATCCTGCCGATGGCTGGAACAACATCAGTGACGTCATCGCCAAGGCCAAGCGGGCCAAGGCGGCCGGTTTCGATCTGCTGATTGACTTCCACTACAGCGACAGCTGGGCTGATCCTGGCAAGCAAACCAAACCTGCAGCCTGGCAGAGCTACACCTTTGATCAGCTAATGTCGAACGTATGGTGGCACACCTACAACTCCCTCGTTGCCCTGAAAAACGCAGGAATCACCCCCAAGTGGGTACAAGTGGGCAACGAGACCAACAATGGCATGCTCTGGGAAGAGGGGCGCGCCTCGGTCAACATGAAGAACTTTGCCTGGCTCATTAACAGCGGCTACGACGCTGTCAAGGCGGTCAACAGTAGTACCAAGGTGATCGTCCACTTGGCCAACTGTGAGAACAACACTCTCTATCGCTGGATGTTTGATGGTCTCAAGAACAACGGCGCCAAGTGGGATGTAATTGGTGCCTCCATCTACCCAACACAGAGCGGTAACGGTGACTGGTTTACCCTCAACAACCTCTGCTATGACAATCTATCCGATATGGTGAGTCGATATGACAAAGAGGTGATGATCGTGGAGGTTGGCATGCCTTGGGATGACCCGAAAAACAGCTATGACACCATCGCCGATCTACTCAACAAAATGAAGTGGATCCCTGACAACAAGGGCCTCGGCGTGCTTTATTGGGAACCGCAGAGTTACAAGAACTGGCAGGGTTACAGCCTGGGATTGATGGACAATGGTGGCAAACCCACCTACGCACTGGATGCTTTTCTGTTGCAGTAATTGACCCGTTAAAGCAAAGGCGCAGCCACAATGCTGCGCCTCTTTTTTTCAAAGGAGATCTCCCCTTTCAACATACTGCCTGATGGTTCTTCAGTGGAATGCTCACCTCCCCCCAACCCCATCATTTCACGCAGGTCCGGACTAATCATTTCGAGACGACATTAAAAAAGGAGCCCGGTTGGGCTCCCATGATATTGATGAATCGTTTTTTTACCACCAGGCTTCGGCCTGAACACCAAAGTTCCAAGTGTGGTCATCTTCACCACCGTTGAAGGATTTGCCTTCGCCATCTTTCAAATAGCTGGCGAACACACGGATCTCCGGGCGAGCAAACAAGCTGGGTCCAGCTGACCAGGCTTGAGCCAAGGTATATTTCTGGCCACTCGATTTCTCTTCAGAACCGCTTGTCCAGGTCTTGGTAGTTTCATAAGTACCGGCTTCAACCAGCGTCTTCATGATGTCAGTCCACGCATAACCACCCCGCGCGACGGCGCTGAACAGTTCGGTGTTGTCATGCCATGCTTCAAGTTTCTCACCCTTACCGTAAGTGAAGACATGGTTCACACTGAATTTCTCACCCATGGGAATGTCACCCGTCAAAATTACACGGTATCCCTTGGCATCGTCGGTCAAATGCCAAACATCATACCACCCACCCCCCTGGGAGATCATATTCTGGGCCAACCCTTTGTCAGCATATTGCAGCACCAACTTCTCGTAGATGCGGCTATCGGCAAAATATTGACTCATCTCTGCCGTCAGCATGACACCATTCTTGGGATCATAGAGATTACCGACCTTCTTCTGTTCATCGGTCGGATTAGGCATCGCATAGCTGACGCCCGCTTCGGTCCAAGCCCCTTCCCAGGGAGCCCAGCCGGCATAGCGCAGGTCCAGGAAGTTGACGTTGAGGTCATTGTTGACAATCGAGTTATCGATATCGTTGCCATCGGACCGGATCCAGGCCAGTGAGAAGGCGCCTGGGCCGGCCTTGAGATTCTCAATACCGGCGCCAGCTCCCGAGATATTCCAGTACTTGGTATCGATGATGTGGAGATCATGACGCTGGTAGAAGCGCTTGCCAGCCCAGACCACCGCATCGGGCGCGGCTGAGAGCAATCCCTTGGCCTTCACATTGAATTGGCGCAGGGCAAAGGTTGCATCGTCCTTACACTCTTTTTGATCGAAGTTACACACTGTGGTGGTACTTTCATAGTCATTAGAGCCATCGCTCTGCATGCTAAACATGCTGTCAACGTAGAAAGTCTTGCCATCCTTGTTGTAAACCTCCTGACCAATACCAATTTCGGTATAGGTATCGTTTTCGTTACCCAGGCGGCCGACAACGTTCTGTCGACCAGTTTGCATATCACCATCCTGGGACACACCTACGCCAGAGCGAAAATACCCTGTGAAATCAACAGCATTAGCATTTAATGCTGTCATTGACAGAGCGAGGGCAACGGAAGTCGTCAGTAGCTTCACTTTCATAGTTATTCCTTTATTCCACTGTTGCATTGTTATCCTGATAAACCGCTTACCAGTCCAAAGGGAAAGCGCTTTCACTATCCGAGAGGGATTATAAGAACAACGTCGTAGTGAATGACATGACGAAACTCACACATTTGTAATAATTACACTAATAAATAAGATAGCCTTCTAGTAGCCATTACACATTATGAGGTAAGTCGTTGATTTTAAATCAATAAAACAAACCAACCAGAGTGTTATCGATTACATAAGGAGTGAGCGGTAGTTCTCAAGCATGGTTGACGTTAAGGGTGATGAAGGTGATGTGCAGAACATGAAGCCTCTCTTGCGGAAGCATCTCCTGGGCACCAGGAGGCTATTTGTTTCGCCAGAGCGTCTAGTTCAGAGGTTTTGAAGAGGAGGACATTGAGGCATTAAAGAGGAAGATGAGACTTTAAAAAGGCAAGGCCCGAGCTGGTAACCTTGCCGTAATCGCTATAGGCCCACAAGCCCAGCACTTGGACTAATCAATGGTGCGAACCGAGTGACGGCGAACCAGTGTCGGGCTAAACATATGCGTCGTCTGGGGCAAAGGCCCCCCCTTTGCCAAAGCAATGGCCAGCTCTGCAGCCTGAGTGGCCATAGCAATGATGGGATAGCGCACCGTTGTCAGACGAGGGCGCAGGTAGCGAGATATCAACACATCATCAAAACCCACCAAAGAGAGGTCTTGAGGTACATCAATCCCGTTATCACTAAGCACTGACAAGGCCCCCGCCGCCATTGAGTCGTTATAGCAAACGACGGCTGTCATCTGTTGCCCCCGACTCAGCAACTCCGTCATTGCTGCCTCCCCCCCCAATTCATCAGGACTACCACGGGAGATCAGACGTTCATCAACCGGAATATTGTGCTCTTGCAGTGCGTCCAAATAACCCTGCAGACGGTCCTGAGAGTCTGATATCTGATGATTTGAGCACAGGAACCCTATCTTCTTGTGCCCTTCCTGGATCAGGTGACGAGTTGCAAGCCAAGAACCATAGCGATCATCCAGCGCAACACAACGGGACTCGAATCCAGGAACAATACGGTTGATAAGCACCATTCCAGGAACATAGCTCATCATCTGGATCAGCTCTTCATCTGGCAGCATTTTGGCATGAACCACCAGGCCAGAGCAGCGATGCCCTATCAACTGCTCTATTACATGCTTCTCTTTGGCTGCGTCGTGGTAGCCATTTCCTATAAGCAGAAAATTCCCCGTAGCTTGTGCCACTTGCTCGACAGCTTTAACCATGGTGCCAAAGAAGGGATCAGACACATCAGCAACGATCAATCCCAAGGTGTCATTGTTCTGATGGGCCAATGCTCTCGCGTTCGCGTTGGGATGGTAGTTGAGTTCATGCATCGCCTTGAAGACTGCGTCTCGTGACGCCTGACTCGCCTTTGGCGAGTGATTGATGACGCGTGAGACGGTGGCGACAGATACGCCTGACAGGAGTGCTACATCTTTGATGGTTGCCATGAATTAGCTTTTCCGGTGAACGGTATAAATAAAAACCAGTGCTGTACTGGGTCAAGATACTACCGACATTTCCAATACCTGACACGGCTTTCATATCAAAAGCGAGAGCATTCTATCAATACGAGCGTCTCGCTGTGTAATCCATTTACATACACCCTTATCCATTCTCATGCTCATCGCGGTGAAAAATGTGACAAAAATCACATCAAATGGAGATGCATCTTCCAGGAGCTTGTTCACAAGCGCAGAATAAGGGAAAGCGATTACACCAAATAAAACCCAATTAAAACTAGCGCCAAGGAGCGAATCATGTTGAAGATACTCGTGACAGGTGGAACTGGTTACATAGGTAGTCATACCTGCTTGCAGCTTATCGCTGCCGGGATGACCCCCATCTTGTTGGACAATCTGGTTAACAGCAAAGAGAGCGTCCTCGAACGTATCCACAGCCTCAGCGGACTGCGCCCCCAGCACTATCACGGTGATGTGCGGGATGCCGACCTGCTGGATCGTGTGTTTGCAGACCAGCAGATAGATGCCGTGATCCATTTCGCAGGCCTCAAGGCCGTAGGGGAATCGGTACAAAAGCCTCTCGAGTACTATGACAACAATGTCAGCGGCACCCTGGTGTTGCTGCAGGCAATGCGACGCGCCGGGGTCAAGACCCTGCTGTTCAGCTCATCTGCCACCGTCTATGGCGAGCCGGAGATCATGCCCATCACCGAGGAGTCGCCCACCTTTCACGCCACCAATCCTTATGGTCAAAGCAAGCTGATGGTGGAGCGCCTCATCAAGGACTTTGCACACTCAGCCCCCGACTGGTCATTAACCCTGTTGCGCTATTTCAATCCGGTGGGCGCCCATCCCAGCGGCCTGATGGGCGAGGATCCCCAGGGCATTCCCAATAACCTGATGCCCTATATTGCCCAGGTGGCAGTGGGCCGCCGTGCCAAACTCGCCATCTTTGGTGATGACTACCCGACACCAGATGGTACCGGTGTGCGGGATTACATTCATGTCATGGATCTAGCCGATGGCCACGTCGCAGCCTTGAAACATGCGCTTGGGCAAGCTGGCGTCCATGTGTACAACCTGGGCACTGGGCATGGCTACAGTGTCCTGGACATTCATGCCGCCTTCTCCAAGGCCTGTGGCCGCGAACTGCCTTATGAGATCGTGCCGCGCCGCGCCGGGGACATAGCACAGTGTTGGGCAGATCCAACACAGGCCTATAACGAGCTGGGGTGGAAGGCTTATCGCACGCTTGATGAGATGGCGGCTGATACCTGGCGCTGGCAATCCCAAAATCCAAACGGTTACCCCCTTCCATGAATATACAGAACGAGACAGACCTTACTATGCAATTCGAACCGACCGACCACCCTCACCGTCGTTACAACCCATTGATCCAACAGTGGGTTCTCGTTTCTCCCCACAGGGCGAAACGCCCTTGGCAGGGCCAGCAGGATGAACCCGATCGTACCCAGCGCTCCCCTCACGATCCGGATTGTTTCCTCTGCGCCGGCAATACTCGCGTCACTGGTGACAAAAATCCGGATTATCCGTCGACCTTCGTTTTTACCAACGACTTTGCGGCACTGATGGTTGATACACCTATGGCCCCAACCAGCGAGGACCCCCTCTTCCAGCTAGAGAGTGCACGCGGCACCAGCAGGGTAATCTGCTTCTCACCGGATCACAGCAAGACCTTGCCCGAGTTGTCTATCCCCTCCCTCACTGCCGTGGTCAACACCTGGTGTGAACAAACTGCAGAGCTGGGGCGCGAATACCGCTGGATCCAAGTATTCGAAAACAAGGGCACCATGATGGGGTGCTCCAATCCCCATCCCCATGGGCAGATATGGGCCAACGACTTCTTGCCCAACGAAGCCGCGCGGGAAGATGTCGCCCAACGGGAGTATTTTGCCAAACATGGTCGAGCCATGTTGCTCGATTATGCGGAACGCGAGCAGGCTGACGGCAGCCGCACCGTAGTGGAAACGGAACACTGGCTGGCAGTAGTGCCTTATTGGGCTGCCTGGCCCTTCGAAACCCTGTTGCTTCCCAAGTTTGCGGTAACACGTCTACCGACACTGACACCGCAACAGCGTGCAGACCTCGCACTGGCGCTCAAAAAACTGACCAGCCGCTATGACAACCTGTTTCAGTGCTCCTTCCCCTATTCGATGGGATGGCATGGTGCGCCATTCAATGGCGAAGAGAATGATCACTGGCAGTTGCATGCCCACTTCTACCCGCCCCTGCTGCGCTCTGCGAGCGTACGCAAGTTTATGGTGGGCTATGAAATGCTGGCAGAAACACAACGTGACCTGACGGCAGAACAGGCGGCAGAACGCCTGCGTTCCGTCAGCGATATCCATTTTCGTGAACAGGTTTGAGGTTGAGACATGAGTATTGAATCGCCACACAGCGTGACTGAACATACCTTTTACACCCAGTATGGTTATCGCCCGACCCTCGCCATTCAGGCACCTGGGCGTGTTAACCTCATTGGGGAGCACACGGACTATAACGATGGTTTCGTGCTACCCTGCGCCATCGATTATCAGACCGTGATCAGTGCTGCCCCCCGCCAAGACAGTCTGATCAGGGTTATCGCTGCCGACTATCACAACCAACTGGATGAATTTGACTTACGCCACCCCATAGAGGCGCGCCCGGAATACCTGTGGGCCAACTATGTGCGAGGCGTCGTCAAATATTTGCTATTGCGAGGCTGTCAACTGACAGGGGCAGACCTGGTAATCAGTGGCAATGTACCTCAGGGAGCAGGCCTGAGCTCTTCCGCCTCTCTGGAAGTGGCAGTAGGACAGATCTTCAAAGAGATGAATCACCTCGACATCAGCCAAGCAGATATCGCCCTTAATGGACAACTGGCGGAAAACAGGTTCGTCGGTTGCAACTGCGGTATCATGGATCAGTTCATCTCGGCTCTGGGTCAGCAAGATCATGCTCTGCTGATCGATTGCCGCAGTCTGGATACCCGTCCTGTGAGCATGCCAGCCGACATTGATGTGGTCATCATCAACTCGAACGTACGCCGGGGCCTGGTGGATAGCGAATACAATACCCGCAGGGCACAGTGTGAAGAGGCCGCACGGCATTTTGGGGTCAAGGCACTGCGTGACCTGACGATGACCCAGTTCACCGAGCGAGCCAACGAACTGGATCCTGTCGTCGCGAGCCGTGCACGCCACGTCATCTCCGAGAATGAACGAACGCTGGCAGCGGCCGATGCGCTTGCCAATGAAGACATGGTCATGATGGCCGAATTAATGGCGCTGTCCCATGCCTCGATGCGTGATGATTTTGCCATCACAGTGCCTGCTATCGACGCCTTGGTCGACATGATCAAAGAGATCATCGGCAGTCGTGGTGGTGTGAGGATGACTGGTGGCGGGTTTGGTGGCTGTGTGGTTGCATTGGTTCCACAGTCACTGACAGCAGCAGTGTGCGAACAGGTTAATATTCGTTATCCCCAAGTGAGCGGTCTGGCCCCGAGTATCTATATCTGTAAGCCCTCCGCAGGAGCTGGCCCCCTCTGATTTTTCATTGCCACCTTAATGTCATGATCAGCGAAAACAACTCTACATATGTCCAAGCTGATCATGACACACATTGAATCGCCACTGGTTTTGTAAACACCTCGCAATCCAGACTCGCTTACGACATAGGTTAGAACATCTCAGGAGAACGAAAAAATAAAGCGCCACCGCTATGGAGGTGCATTACATCTCTACAGGCTAGTGTTTCAAAGCCGTGGTGAGTTCATTATTGAACAGCAACAGTGAGCTCAGGATGCCCAAATGCAACGAGCTGCCCGTTAGACCGGCTGAAATATTGGCTCCAGAAGGTTTCTAAATTCTGGATCATCTTGTCACTGCGGTAGCCGTTCTTTGCATCGGTTTGCACGAATGCCGCATCATGAACATAGATTCGCGCTCCTTTGAAATCAGCGAGAAGATTCTCCCTCTAGACCTTGACCAGCTAAACGGATGGAGAGATGTAACGGATACCTTTGGACTAACTCCTTTTGAATTGCCGCACCAAGCCAAAAGAAACCAAAGTAAGCTGTGACAGAGGGCCGGTATGGATTTGACCCCATAGGTCCAGACACTTTTTCCCGCTTAGGGTTGTGATACCCGACTGCGCAGAAATTCCCGTGGTGAACGGTATCCCAAGGCGCTGTGCGGGTGGTGCTCGTTATAATGCTCAAACGCGATAGCCAAATTGCCTACCGCTGTTCGGCTATCCGGTTTTGGCATCATCTCGATATAGTCTCGCTTCATCGTCTTCACGAAGCTTTCCGCTATACCGTTACTCTGTGGGCTTCTCACTGCTGTCGTTCTGGGCTCCAACCCGATTTCTCGTGCAAACGCGCGGGTCTCATGGGCTCGATACGCCGAGCCATTATCAGTCAGCCACTCCACCGGTGATGCCGGCAACGAATCCCCAAAGCGACGTTCGACAGACCTCAGCATGACATCTTGCACAGTGTCACTATCGTAACCCCCAGTACTGGCCGCCCAGTCCAACGCTTCCCTATCGCAGCAATCCATGGCGAACGTGACACGTAGTTTTTCACCGTTATCGCAGCGAAACTCGAAGCCATCTGAGCACCACCGTCGATTGCTCTCCTTGACGGCAACACGCCCCTTATGTGCCTGCTGGGCCAATGGTGCAGCTGGTTTTCTTTCCAGCAGCAAGCCATGCTCGCGCATGACGCGATATACCCGCTTAGCGTTTACCACAGGTTGTTCTGTTGCCTCAGACTGACGCCGTAACAGCGCCCAGACCCGGCGATAGCCATAGGAGGGAAGCTCTGCCATCGCCTCCATGATACGGCCAAGTAAGGCTGCATCATCACGCTGGCGATGATGACGACCATCTTGCCAACCCGGTTTTCGATGAACACGAACGGATAGCTGCGCACGCGATACATTAAGAGCCTGGCTCACAGCACTTAATCGTCGTCCCCCGGCAACAAGGGCGCATGCGCAATCCATTTTTTTGCTCGACCATACTCCACGGCTTCTTTGAGGATCTCGTTCTCCATGGTCTTCTTCCCGAGCAGACGCTGAAGCTCTCGGATCTGCTTGATGGCAGCAGCCAACTCGGAAGCAGGAACAACATCCTCACCGGCGGTGATCGCCGTGAGAGACCCTTCTTGGAATTGCTTACGCCATTTGAAAAGCTGGTTTGCGTTGACGTCGTGCAAGCGAGCAACATGAGAGACGGTCATCCCGGGCTCAAAGGTCTGCTGCACGATGGCGATCTTTTCTTGTGGAGTCCGGCGTCGACGGCGCTCGGCCCCTGTTAACACTTCGACCATCTTCTCGTTGTGACTAGTACTGAACATAGCTCCAAGACTACCTCTTAAGTTAAGAGGGGCGAAGTGTCTGGATCTTCAAGGGGCCAATCTACGGTAGAACCACTACAGCCGTCATTGTCGCCACCATCATTACCACCGTTATCAATATTGACGCCTTGCACAGTGATAGCGATTGGCTTGGTGATCACGTTAGTGCCAGTACCGCTACGCAAACCGAGGGAGGGGGACTCGCTTGGCAAGCATAAACTACCAGATCACGGGCTGTCATGCGCACTGCGTAGGTCGGATTGCCCGCCGCATCGAGTACCGCTTGGCAAGTGGTCGGGTCAAAGCGCACCAATTGCGAGATTCCATCGTTGTAGTGTTGGCCAACAACGGCGCTGCCAGATTGGTTATACAGCTCTACAGAAAGACGCTCGGTTGCTACATCAGTACCGGAGGCAGTGATGGTTACGTCGATGTACAGTTTGTCATTGGTCAGGGTTGTGCTGTCTATTGCCATGACGAAAGTGCGGTCAGCAACCTCCTCGGCATGAAGCCCGCACCAGACCCTTTTGCCCATACGTAGTAAGCACGGAGATTACCATCTGGCATTTTCATGTATGGAGATGGTATTCACCTGACAGTTGCCCACAAAAGGGAGTGGTCATACGGCTTCAAACCGGATAACAAAACGGTACCCCTACCGTGTTATCCGGAGTCACCGTATGACCACCAACGAGAAAGTAGCACGTCGCAAACTCAGCCTGCTAGAGCTCGCCAAAGAGCTCAATAATGTCAGCAAAGCCTGCAAGCTCATCGGCTACAGCCGTCAGCAGTTCTACGAAATTCGCCGTAATTACCAGACCTATGGCGCCGAGGGATTGCTCGACAAATTGCCCGGCTGTAAAGGGGCTCATCCCAATCGGGTCGCTCCCGAGATTGAACTGGCCATCCTCGATTACTCCCTCACCAGACCAACTCATGGCCCGCTGCGGGTCGCGCAAGAACTGGCTCTGCAAGGCATCAACGTCAGTGCGGGCGGTGTGCGTGGCGTATGGCAACGGCACGACTTGCTCTCCAAGCATGACCGCTTGTTGCGCCTCGAGAAAACCCACAGGGAACAGACGATTGAGCTCAATGACGAGCAGATCCGCCTGCTCGAGCGCTTCAGCCCCGAGTTTCGCGAACGCCAAATTGAGGTTCACTACACCGGAGAACTGATGGCGGTCGACACCTTCTTCGTCGGCGCACTCAAGGGGGTGGGCAAGGTGTATCTGCAAACCGTACTGGACTGCTACAGCCGCCACGCCTGGGGACGGCTCTACACCAGCAAGCTGCCGGTGACCTCGGTCCATGTGCTCAACGAA
>NZ_JAGKRK010000042.1:68250-161125 GCF_017939325.1 Aeromonas sp. MaB10011B
GCGCCCTGACCATCACCCCTACGAGCTGTTCCTGCAACTGGAGGGGATTGCGCACCGGACCACCAAGGTACGCAGGCCGCAGAGCAACGGCTTTATCGAGCGGCTACATCGCACCCTGCTGGATGAACACTTCCGTATCAAGGGGAGGACGACCTAGTATGAATCAGTGGAGCAGATGCAGACAGACCTGGACAGCTATCTGGATCACTACAACACCCAGCGGCCACATCAGGGCAGGATGATGGAGGGTCAAACCCCCTACAGCATGTTCAAAAAGGGTCTGAAATTGATACCGAAGGAAGTGCGCACTAAAGTAGCGTAAACAAGACACCGGTTTGAGGCCGGTGTCAGGTGATAACTAGATCTGTACACCAGCCACTGCGCTGGATCAAATCACACATCATGGCCTGGATTGACAGCCACAACCGGATCAGTGGCAACGCCTAGCTCCCGCTGGATCACTGTCCACCAGCGCTCATAGGCAGCCGCTTGATCCTCAAGCCAGTCATGTTTGTTGTAAACAGCCATCACGCCAAGCAGGGTGTGCCCCAGCATCACTTCGGTGATATGGGGCGACACCCCCATTTCCGATAACCGGGTCGACAGCGTTCGACGAGCATCATGAATCCGCCAATGGGGGATCCCCAGGCTGCTGCGCAAGCGGCTCACCAGCCGATTGCACGAGTGGATCTCCAACGGCCCATTCCCCTCCCCCTGACCTGGGAACAGATAGACCGGGTCCACCGACGCCATCGCGGCTCGTTCGAACAGTTGTTTGCCCACCGATGTAATGGGGCGGCGGATAGGCCTGCCGGTCTTGCTGATCTCCGCCGGCACAGTCCAGACCATAGACTCGAAATCCAGGTCCTGACGCTTGAGCGTTCTGGCCTCGGAAAGCCTGCACCCATAGACCAGGCAGAGCAGATGAATCACCTTGTTGCCGGTGCCAGCCCGGCTGGCCTCGATGGCCCGCCAGATCTTCGCAACCTCTGGCACCGTCAACACCCGGTGACCGGTCTTGGCGGGAGCGCCTACATCCCTGGCCCGCAGACTCATCATGTTGGGCATATAGATCGTGCCGCGGCGAGCATGCCAGTTGAAGCACGCCTTCAATGCCGTGATCACAGCCCGGGTTACCCCTGGTGCCCGCTCACTGATGGCATCGAAATAGCTCAACCACATGTCCATGGTGATCTGGTTGATTGGCCGGTCAGGCAAGCGGTTCTTCACTGACGAGAAGGTATAGCGATAGTATTTCTGGGTGCCTTCTCGGCACTCCCGCATCACGTACTTCTCGAACCACTCATCAAACAAGGCTGCAGGCGTAGGCTCATCGCCCGAGGCACTGATCGGCGCAACACCGCTTTTGAGCTCATCGGCCTTTATCCGGGCCTCTCGCAAGGTCAGAGCCGGGTACCGACCAAGAGAGGTCCGAACCCGCTTCCCGTCGACCACATGCCGAACCTGGAACGCAACCACCCCCTTCGGTGAGACCCGGACACTCAACCCATCACCGTCGCTCACTTCGCTCGGGCCAGCATATGGTTTACCATTCACCCCTCGAAGCCAGCTATCTGATAACGCCATTGCTACCCCATTAAAATTTTGTACCACTCTCATGGGGTGTTTTGTACCAGATAATGTACCAGCAGGCCATTGAACAACGTCAGGTTTGGGTGAACGATGAAAGTGTCTTCGGAATTTGCACCTCACCAGAACAGCACTAAACCCTGAAAAATCAATCAGAAGCGCGAACATACAAGAACACATGAGCACATCAGCGAAGCAGACCACCCAGCCCACTTACTACTTCCACGACTACGAGACCTTCGGCATCAGTCCGGCCAAAGACAGACCGGCGCAGTTTGCGGGCATTCGCACCGACGGGGATTTCAACGTCATCGGCGAGCCGCTGGTGATTTACTGCAAGCCGCCGGCGGATTACCTGCCGGAGCCGGAAGCCTGCCTCATCACCGGCATCACGCCGCAAAAGGCGATGAAGGACGGCCTGTGCGAGGCGGACTTCATCCGCCAGATCCACGCAGAGTTCGCCACCCCGGGCACCTGCGTGCTCGGCTACAACAGCATCCGCTTCGATGACGAGGTGACCCGCTACACCCTCTATCGCAACTTCTATGACCCCTATGCCTACGCCTGGCAGAACGGCAACTCCCGCTGGGACATCCTCGACATGCTGCGGGCCTGCTACGCCCTGCGCCCGCAGGGGATAGAGTGGGCGTTTGACGACGAGGGCAAGCCGAGCTTCAGGCTGGAGAAGCTCACCGTCGCCAACGGCGTGGCCCACGCCAACGCCCACGATGCGCTCTCGGATGTGCTGGCCACCATCGAGATGGCCAGGCTGGTGAAAAAGGCTCAGCCCAAGCTCTTCGAGTACCTCTTTGATCTTCGCAACAAGAACAAGGTGAAGGCCCTCATCGACGTGGTGACCATGAAACCCCTGGTGCACGTCTCCGGCATGTTCTCCCCCTGGCAGGGGTGTGCAAGCTGGGTGTCGCCGCTCGCCTGGCACCCCACCAACCAGAACGCGGTGATCATGGTGGATCTGACCCGTGACCCCACTCCGCTTATCGAGCTCTCCTGCGAGGAGATCCGCGAGCGCCTCTACACCAAAAAAGAGGAGCTGGGGGATCTGGCCGGCATTCCGGTCAAACTGGTGCACATCAACAAGTGCCCGGTGCTGGCCCCGGCCGCCACCCTGACGCCGGAGCGGGCGGACGAGCTGGGCATCAACCGGGCTCAGTGCCGCAAGAGCCTGGATCTGCTGCGGGCCCACCCCGAGGTGCGGGAAAAACTGGTGGAGGTGTTCAACCAGGAGTTTGCCGGCAGCAATGACGGCGACCCCGACACCCAGCTCTACGCCGGTTTCTTCGGCCACGGCGACAAGTCCACCATGGATCTGGTGCGCGCCACCCCGGCGGATCTGCTGGGGGAGCGGGAGTTTGCCTTCACGGATCCCCGTCTGCCCGAGATGCTGTTCCGTTACCGCGCCCGCAACTGGCCCCACACCTTGAGCGAAGCGGAGCAGAAGCGCTGGCGCCTGCACTGCAGCGACTACTTCAGCCGCCGTCTGCCGGATTATGTGCCGCGCCTGGAAGCCCTGGCGGAACAGAACCAGGGGAACGAACGGAACTTTGCGATTCTAAAGAGTCTCTATCACTACCTTGAAAATCTATGAGATGTGAGCCGTTTCACAGTTAAAAACCGATGCGTTTCCCCGGCTCGCGACATAATGGGCAGGGAGCCCAAGCTCCTGATAGTGTGAATATTTAGATGCGCTGACGGCATGGATGCCGTGCTTTCGACTGTTGGGGAACTCTCGTTTTATGCGTTCAGCTCTGCCTGCTTTGACACTCGTCGCCTGTGCCCTGCTGCCCCAGGCCGCCCTCGCTGGCGCCCGGTTCGAGGTGCCAGACTACCTCTTGCGCCTGCCGGAGCAGACCTACCGGCTCATCGAGCACAACTTCAGCACCCTCTACCAGCAGACCGACTTCACCCCGCAAATCACCAACAGCTATTTCAACCACTCGGATCTCTACCGCTTCGCCGGCATTCCCCTGGCCATCACGCCGCAAAACGGCTTCCAGATGGAGGTGTTCGGCCAGCTCTACAACAAGTCGTCCCAGATCTATGCCCAGATGAGCCAGGATCTCTCCCTCTATCGCACCCTGCGGGTGGACATGATGGGGGATCAGAGCGACGAGATCGCCATCGGCATGGGGCTCGGCATCCCCCTGACAACTCGCCTCACCGTCAAGGCGCTCGCCTCCAGCAACGAGATCCCGGGCTATGGCTCCGCCAATTACGCCATCGGGATGGAGTGGCACTTCTAGAGACCATTTCGCCACATAAAAAAGGCTCCCGAGGGAGCCTTTTTGCAGTGCAACGCCATCAGGGGTAGCGGATCACCGCCCCCTGCCCCCCTTGCAGCACCAGGGGGCTCCCCAGGGGCGTCTCGTCCCAGAAGTCCGTGCCCCCCGGCGTCAACGGGAACTCGCAGGCGTGCTCCCCCCAGTTGAACAGGCAGAGCAGCTCGCCGCCCCCGGGCAGCGCCACCCGCCCGCGCTCGAATGCCATCCCCTCGAAGCGGGCCGCCGGGGTGCGCGCGGCGCACAGGGCGAGCAGCTTGCCAAGGCGCGCCCCTTGCGCCTCGTCCAGATCCTGCAATCTGTCCCCCGCCAGCACCATGCCACCGCTCGCCACCAGGGCGGCCAGGTGGAAGTCGTACTCGGCGCGGCTCCCGTGCTGGCCCGGGATATCCCGCAGGCAGACGCAGTCGGGGTCCAGCACCCAGAGCCGCTCGTGCTGCCAGGCGCGGCAGAAGGCTTCTCGCGCTATCTGGCGAAAACGGGGGCCCTGGCGCTCCACGTCATCGCTCACCCGCATGCCGTGCACCAGGCCGAGGCTCGGCCACAGCGGCGCATTGCAGCCGAGCAGGAAGGCCCCCTCCCCGGCGCCGCGCAGGATGGCGGCCATGCCGCGCCGATAGGCCTCCACCCTAGTGGCGGCGGGGTCGTGGAAGCGACCACCGTGGATGGCCCCCCAGAAGTTGGCATCGAGCTTGAAGTAGTGAATGCCCCACTGGGTACGCAGGGTGCGAAATACCTGCTCCAGGTGCGTCTGCACCTCGGGGTGGGTGCCATCCAGCACGTACCAGGGGGTGCAGCGCCAGCCCCCGTAGGTGACCCGCTCCGAGGGGAGCGGCAGGCCATCCTCCCCTTTCACGAACCAGTCAGGGTGCTGCTGGAACACTCGGGAGCCGGGCTCGGCGATAAAGGGGGCGACCCAGAGCGCAGGCTCGCAACCGGCGGCGCGGATCTCCCCTGCCAGGGCCGCCACTCCCTCCTCGAACTTGGCGGAAGGGGTGAGCCAGTCCCCCATCCTGGCCTGATAGCCATCGTCTATCTGCACGTAGCGCAGGGCCGGGAAACGCTCGGCCCGCACCGCCAGGTTCTCGCGAATGTCCGCCGCGCTCACGTTCGCGTAGTAGTGATACCAGGAGCACCAGCCGCTCGGGCGCGTGGGCACCTCCCCCACCAGGGAGCCGTGCTCGGCGGCGATATGCTGCGCCAGCGTCGCGAGCAGGGCCTCCCTGTCCGGCCCCTCCAGGCAGATCAGCGCCTCGCTCTGCCAGTACGCACCCGGCGCCAGGGTGCGCCCTTCGGTGTTCATCACGATCTCGAGGCGCCCGTCGGGATGGAGGCGAAACTCCCCGCCAAAGCGCTGGCAGCTCGCAAAGGCCAGCAGCAGCCAACCCCCCTCCTGCGCCACCAGCAGCAGGTTGTGCACCGTGTGGTAGCCATGGTCGGCGGTGATGCGATAGACAGACGCATCGGGGCAGCGGCCCAGGTGCTCGGGGGCGTTCCAGCGTCCCCCGGTCTGGGCCAGCATCTGGAATCCCTCCCCGTAGATGGCCGCGTCGGGCGCAAGTCCGAGATCCCCCTCAAACAGCCGCCAGTGGTGGACGGCCTCGGACTGCTTCCCGGTGTTGTCGAGCCTCACCCGGCAAAGCGGCCCCTCCCACTGGCGGGTTTGCAGCAGGGTGTCAGGGAGGGCGGGATCGGCGGGCAGTTGGCGCAACCGGGCCAGGAGAGAGGGGGTCGACATGGGAACTCCTTCTTGTGAATGGGGTTGAAGCCGGGCCATTGTATCCCCTGCGGGCCAGTTGACCCTGTTCCCTCCCCCCCGTGCCTGTTAAACTGCGACCTTGCTCACACTTGCCAAGATGAGGCCCCCGTGCTGCTGCAACGCACCCTGCGCTACCTTCGTGATTTTCTGGTCATCATCGCCTGTCTGCTGGCAGGCAAGGCCGTGACGGCCATCCTGCCCTTCGCCTTCCCCGGCAGCATCATCGGCATGCTGCTGCTGTTCGTGCTGCTCTCCTTGCAGATCGTCCGCTTCTCCTGGGTCGAGCTGGGGGGCGGCCTGCTGCTGCGCCACATGGGGGTGCTGTTCGTGCCGGTGGCGGTGGGCCTGGTGGCCTGGCTCGAGCCCCTGCGCCAATCCTTCGGTCTCATCATGTTCTGCGTCGTGCTCGGCATCGTGCTCATCCTGGGCGCGGTCGGCCACCTCTATCAAAGGATGAACAAGCCATGATCCTCTGGTTCGCCCTGCCCCTCACCCTGGCCCTCTATTTCATGACCCGGGCCCTCTACCGCCGCCTGCCCTGGCCCGTCATCAATCCGGTGCTGATCCCCACCGCCGTCATCATCGGCCTGCTGCTCTGGCTCGATCTGCCTCTGGATCAGTACCAGCAGGGGGCCTCACCCCTGACCGCCCTGCTGGAACCCGCCGTGGTGGCCCTGGCCCTGCCGCTGTACCAGCAGGCGCGCCAGATCCGCGACAAGCTCACACCCATCCTGGCCTGTACCCTCACCGCGGTGCTCATCTCGGTCTGCACCACCCTGGGGGTCGGCCACCTGATGGGGGCGGATCCGGCGCTGCTCGCCTCCATCGCCACCAAGTCCATCACCACGCCGCTCGCCATGAGCGTCAGCCAGTCCCTCGGCGGCATTCCCGCCATCGCCGCCGCCGTGGTGGTGGTGGTGGGGATCCTGGGGGCCCTGGCGGGCTACCCCCTGCTCAAGCTGATGCGGGTCACCGACCCCGAGGCTCAGGGGCTCGCCATGGGAGCCTGCGCCCACGCCATCGGCACCGCCGCCTCCGCCGAGCAGGGGGTGACCCAGGGCGCCTTCTCGTCGCTGGCCATGGTGGTGTGCGGCGTGCTGACCGCGGCCATCGCCCCCCTGCTGTTCGCCCTCTACCACTGGCTGACCTGATCCCCGTTGCCATGGCCGCCCTTGCGGCCATGGCCTCTGTGCCCTTTCACCGTTTCCATCCGATACCCTCGCCTCCCTGATGCCGGGAGCTGGCGCACAGATTGCGAAAGACAAACGTTTCCTTTACCATCCCCGCCCCTTTACCCATCAAGGCGTGAGCGCGCTCACACAATTCGCCGCGCTTGCTCCCTACAATGGCCCCCCAATTGGCCTTTGAGGACACAGTATGCATCCCCGCTTTGCCAAGCCATTCGAGACCCTTTCCGCCCCGCTCCAGGCCGCCCTGCTGCCCATGCTGGGGGACGATTTCCAGGCCCGTTTCACCCCGGACCAGGTCGCGACCCTGAAAGCCGCCACCGGGCTGGATGACAGGGCCCTGCGTCTGGCCTTGCTGCCGCTGGCGGCCGCCTGCTCGGTGGCCCCCATCTCCAGGTTCTTCGTCGGCGCCATCGCCTGCGGCCTGAGCGGCACCTGGTACTTTGGCGCCAACATGGAGTTCGCGGGCCAGGGGCTGTTCCACTCGGTCCACGCCGAGCAGTCCGCCATCTCCAACGCCTGGCTGGGTGGCGAGACCGGGATCTCCGAGATCACCGTGAACTACACCCCTTGCGGCCACTGCCGCCAGTTCATGAACGAGCTGAGCACCGCCAAGACCCTGAAGGTCTCCCTGCCGGACGATCTTAGCGAGCTGCAATCCTTCCTGCCCCACTCCTTCGGCCCCGCCGATCTCGAGATCACCGATGCCCTGATGAGCCCCCAGGCCCATGACGAGCTGGTGCTCGAGAGCGACGACCCCCTGTGGCAGGCTGCGCTCGCCGCCGCCCGCCAGAGCTATGCCCCCTACAGCCAGGGCTATGCCGCGGTGGCGCTGCAGTTCGAGGACGGGCGCATCTTCTGCGGCCGCTATGCCGAGAACGCCGCCTTCAACCCGAGCCTGCCGCCGATGCAGATGGCCTGCGCCCACGCTGTGCTGGGTGGCGAGGATCTCGCCACCGTGCGCCGCGCCGTGCTGCTGGAGAGCAAGGATGGCCAGATCAGTCAGCGGGATTCGGCCCAGTCCACCCTGAAGGCCCTGGGCTCGGTCGAGCTTGAGTACAAAGCCGTCTGACCCCGGCATCCACCAACGGGAAGGGGAGCTGCGGCTCCCCTTCTTGCTCTCTGCGGCTCTCATCCTGCCCCTCACCCCCTTTCTCTGCGCCTCTGGCGCCGTGCATCAGATGCCCCCCTGCCCCATGTGAGAGCGACCTCCCTCCGATGACCTTATTGGCAGACCTCCTCTGCGGTAGCGGGAAGCCTAGGTTAAGGGGTCAAGACCCCGCCCTCGCCTCTTGCGGCCCCCGTGTGTGACCCCAAGATGCATTCGCCCAGCCACTGGGATCACCCCTCTCCATGGATTTTGCAAATACCTTTCCCTGCCTGTTCCCCCGACGCGGGGCCGTATGGCCGCGGCGGGAAATATCGGGAAAGGGATAAATACCCCGTCCCCGCCCCTGGCGGCCCCCGTGTGTGACCCCGAGATGCATTCACCAAGCCACTGGGATCCCGCCTCTCCATGGATTTTGCAAATACCTTCCCTGCTTGTTCCCTCGACGCAGGGCGGTATGGCGGCAGCGGGAAACGTCGGGGAAGGGGTCAATGCCCGCCCCCGCCCCTGGCGGCCCCCGTGTGTGACCCCAAGATGCATTTGCCAAGCCACTGGGATCCCGCCTCTCCATGGATTTTGCAAATACCTTTCCCTGCCGATTCCCCCGACGCGGGGCGGCATGGCGGCGGGAAACCTCGGGTAAGGGGTCAATGCCTCAGCCCCGCCCCTGTCGGCTGCTTCCCCCTGAAATACAGCGGGGGAGCCACTGGCTCCCCCGACTGTCATTGATGTGGCCCATATGGCGGCGCCGGTCCCTGTCAGGACTCCCACAGGATGCGCTGGCTGCCGGACCAGCGCTCGCCGATGTCCGCGTATTTTTGTTCCAGCAGGTGGCGGCGGATCTTCATGGTGGGGGTCAGCACCCCGTTCTCGATGTTCCAGGGGCTCTTGACCACCAGGATGCCCCGCAGGCGAGCATGGGATTCCAGCTTGTCGTTGACCCGATTGAGGGCAGCCTCCAACTGGGCCTCCACCCCGGCCTTGTCCCCCTTCATGGCGCTCTCGGCGAGCTGCACCAGGGCGACCGGCTGCGGCATGCCGTAGCCGATGACGCAGAGCTGCTCGATGATGGGCTCCTGCCCGAGCATCCCCTCGATGGGCACCGGGGCCACGTACTTGCCCTTGGCGGTCTTGAAGACGTCCTTCATGCGGCCGGTGATGGTGAGGTAACCCTCCCGGTCCAGCTTGCCCATGTCACCGGTGTGCAGCCAGCCCTCGGCGTCGATGGCCTCTGCACTGTGCTCGGGATCCTTGTAGTAGCCCACCATCATGCCGCCGCAGCGACAGAGGATCTCCCCCTCGTCGGAGATCTTGATGGTCACCCCGGGCCCGGCCTTGCCGACGGTGCCTATCTTGTCCGCCCGGAACGGGTAGTTGAGAGTGGAGTAGGCGTGGTTCTCGGTCATGCCCCAGGCCTCGGTGATATGGATGCCGATGCTGTGATACCACTCCAGCAGCGCCGGGGCCACCGGCGCCGAGCCGCAGCCCAGCACCCGCGCCTGATCCAGCCCCAGCCCCTTTTGCAGCTTGCTCTTGATGAGGTTGGAGACGAGGGGGATCTTGAGCAGCAGCGCCAGCTTTTTCTGGGGCAGCTTCTCGTGGATCTTGATGCGGAACATGGCCCAGAGCCGCGGCACCGAGATGAAGACGGTGGGACGGCAGCGCTTGACGTCCTCGATGAAGGTGTCGAGGGATTCGGGGAAGGCGATGGTGGCACCGCTGAACAGGCTGCCGCCGTAGATGTAGACCCGCTCGGTGATGTGGGCAAGGGGCAGGTAGGAGAAGCCGCGATCCTCGGCGGTGAGGGAGACCGCCTCCACCAGCTTCTCGCAGGACCAGGCGTAGCGCTCCACGCTCAGCATGGCCCCCTTGGGCTTGCCGGTGCTGCCGGAGGTGTAGACCAGGCTCAGCAGGGCATCCGGCGCCTGCACCGGGCTGTCCGGGATGGGGTCGTATTGCGCCAGCAGATCGTCCCACTGGTGGGCGGCCGGCATGGTGTCGTAAGGCAGGGCGATACGCAGCAGATCCCCGGGCACCCCCGCCTCCTGGCTCTTCCAGTCGTCCAGCTTGCCGACGAAGATCGCCCTGGTTTCGCTGTGACGCAGCACGTATTCGATGGTGTCGACGTTGGCGGTGGGGTAGATGGGCACGCTCACGTATCCCCCCATCTGCATCGCCAGATCGGCAATGAACCACTGGGCGCAGTTCTTGGAGAGCAGGGCCACCTTGTCACCGGGCACCAGGCCCAGGGCGCGCAGTGCCGTCACCATGCGCCGCGCCTCGTCGGCAACCTCACCCCAGGTGAAGTCGACGTATTCGCGGTGGATGGTCTGACGCAGATAGATTCGGTCGGGACACTGCCGCTCCCAGTGATAGAGCATCTCGAGCGGCAGTCTGGTGGCAATGCGTGAGGTGGAGGCCATGGTTTAATCCCTGAAACAAAAGGCGAGCCTCATTATTAACCTTTTGATAACACTCAGGGAAGCAGATTACTTAAACTTGTGTTTGAACTGCGAATGGGATCAAGCTTCCGCCTGGGCCTGCAGACGCTTCCACATCTCCTGCACCAGCACCTCGTCCTGCTCGGAGAGCTCACCCTGCAAGATGGCCTCGTTCAGGCTGCGCAGCACATAGCTCTTGACGTCCCGCACCAGGGTCTTGCCCTCCAGCTCGGCGCGCGCCACCGCAAGGGAGATGTGCCCTCGCAGATAGCCACCCGCAAACAGCTCGTCTTCGCTGGCCGTGGCGACCATGGCGTCGATCAGTCCCAACAACTTGTGTTCAAAATCGTGAATCGTCATTTAACGCAGCCTCATTTCCGGGGTTGCCGGCAAAAAATTCGGGGAGTGGAACCGCGATCCGGTTGATCGCGGCTCTCTGGCGCCAGGCCAGCCGCATCCTTGATGTCCTATTCCGGGTTGGCCACCGGGTAGATGACCTGATCCTTGTATCCCGTGGTTATGCGCAGATAACCACTCAACGACCGGTTCAGTGCCGGATCGTCGGTGTCCACCAGCAGCGGACGGCCTTCTAGCGCCGCCAGCTTGGCTTTGGTGGCGAGCACCTGGATATGCTCGCGCCCGACGGCCCGGATCACGTCTGGACTCAATTGCTGATTTCCGCGCCCGAACAGATGTCCCTGACCGCCGATCAGGGTGATGATCAGACGGCAGCGACGGCCGCGGATCCGGGTCAGGATCTCGGCGGCGCTGAGATCCTGCCCGATAAGCCGGCCATTTTCCACCAGATCCACACCGAGCAAGGTATTTTCCAGACCCAGCTCCCCCATGCAGGCGGCCACCGTGCTCCCCGACCCCATCAGGTAGAGGGTATCGGGCTCCATCTGCTCCACCACGCCAGCGGCGAGATCGGCGAGCACCAGCTCCTCGGACTCCCGTCCCCCCTGCTTGACCGCCTGCACGTAGCGCAGATCACCGGGCACCAGCAACTGGCCGTAGTGGCGGGCGCGCACCTTGCCGGCGCGAAACGCCTCCTCGTCGATGTCCATCACCTCCGCATCCACCAGGCTCAGGAGCTCCCCTGCGATCATTCTGGCCGCCACCCGGCCGCTCGCCGCCGGCGTCACCCCGTAGACCCCGGAGTGGATTTTGCACCCCGCCGGGATGCCGAGCACATGGCAGGACTCCCCCACCGCCGCGCAGATGTCACGGGCGGTGCCATCGCCACCGGCGAAGAGCAGCAGATCCACCCCGGCATCGCGCAGGGCCAGGGCGGCGGCCCGGGTATCCTCGGCGCTCGTCTGCGCCCCGGCAGGCCGATGGACGATGCGATGGGGCAGCCCGAGCTCTGCGGCAAGCGTCTCCCCCATCTCACCGGCCACCGTCAGCAGCTCGAAGGGGGTGGTCAGCTCGCACAGGGGCAACAGGGCCTGGCGGGCCCGCTCCCGGGCCTTGGGGACGGCCCCGCGCGCCAGCGCCTCGGCGACCATGCCGTCACTGCCCTTGAGACCGACGGCCCCGCCGATGCCGGCGACGGGGTTGATGATGAGCCCTAATCGAAACATGTTTCCCTCCTGTTGGATCGCCGCCATTTTTATCTTTTCCCGCCACTGGGACAAGCCATGACCCCCTGCTAAAATGCGCGGCTTCTACCTCAATCACTGTTCAACCAAGGTTCAATCATGCTGGAATGGATTGCTGACCCCTCCGCCTGGGTCGCGCTCGCCACCCTGACCCTGCTCGAGATCGTGCTCGGCATCGACAACATCATTTTCATCTCCATCCTGGTGGGTCGCCTGCCGGAAGCCCAGCGCCAGAAAGCGCGCATCCTGGGGCTGGGGCTCGCCATGGGCACCCGCATCCTGCTGCTGCTCTCCCTGGCCTGGGTGATGCGCCTCACCGAGCCCCTCTTCACCGTGCTGGGGGAAGCCATCTCGGGACGGGATCTCATCCTGCTGGTGGGGGGTCTGTTCCTCATCGCCAAGAGCACCCACGAGATCCACCAGAGCCTGGAAGGGGCCGCCGAAGAGGCGGGTGTGGTGAGCAAGACCGCGGGCTTCCTGTCCACCCTGGTGCAGATCGCCATCCTCGACATCATCTTCAGCCTGGACTCCGTCATCACCGCCGTGGGCATGGCGGATCATGTCCCTGTCATGGTGCTGGCCATCATCATCGCCGTCGGCGTCATGATGTTTGCCGCCAAGGCCATCGGCGACTTCGTCGATACCCACCCCACCATCAAGATGCTGGCCCTCTCCTTCCTTATCCTGGTCGGGGTGGCGCTGATGGCCGAAGGGCTGGATCTGCACATTCCCAAGGGTTACATCTACTTCGCCATGGCCTTCTCGCTGGTGGTGGAGATGATCAACATCCGCCTGCGCGGCCACCAGGAGCGGGCCAAGTAAACCGCGACCTGCCGAGAGATGGCCAAACAAAAAGCGCGACCCAGGGTCGCGCTTTTTTATTGCCCCGCCAACGGGGCGCCTTGGGCTCAGAGGGCGTTGCGAGCGGCCACGGCGTCCGCCAGGTTGCGCAGCAGCACCTCGGTATCGGCCCAGCCGATGCAGGCGTCGGTGATGCTCTGGCCGAAGGTGAGCTCGCACCCGTCCACCAGATCCTGACGCCCTTCCACCAGGTGACTCTCCACCATGACGCCGAACACCGCCTTGCTGCCGGCACGCAGCTGACCGGCCACGTCCTCGGCCACCAGCATCTGGTTCTTGAACTGCTTGCTGCTGTTGGCGTGGCTGAAGTCGATCATCACTTTCTGGGGCAGACCGGCCTTGTCCAGACCACTCACCACCTCATCCACGTGACGGGCGCTGTAGTTGGGCTCGCGGCCACCGCGCAGGATGATGTGACAGTCCGGGTTGCCAGCGGTCGAGACGATGGCGGAGTGCCCGTACTTGGTCACCGACAGGAAGTGGTGCGGGGCGCTGGCGGCGCCGATGGCGTCGATGGCCACTTTGATGGTGCCGTCGGTGCCGTTCTTGAAGCCCACCGGGCAGGAGAGACCGGAGGCCAGCTCGCGGTGTACCTGGGATTCGGTGGTACGGGCGCCGATGGCACCCCAGCTCATCAGATCCGCCACGTATTGCGGGGTGATCATGTCGAGGAACTCGGAGGCGGTCGGCAGCCCCATGTCGTTGAGATCCAGCAAGAGCTTGCGACCCAGGCGCAGGCCGTCGTTGATCTGGCAGCTGTTGTCGAGGTAGGGGTCGTTGATCAGCCCCTTCCAGCCCACTGTGGTACGGGGTTTTTCGAAGTAGACCCGCATCACGATCTCCAGCTGATCTTTCAGCTCGTCGCGCAGCACCTTGAGGCGTTTGCCGTATTCCAGGGCGGCGACCGGATCGTGGATGGAGCAGGGGCCGATCACCACCAGCAGGCGATCATCGTCGCCGGCCAGGATGTTGTGGATGGCCTGACGGGATTCAAACACGGTGGCCGAGGCGGTGTCGGTCGCCGGAAACTTCTCAAGCACCGCAACCGGGGGCAATAACTCTTTGATTTCACTGATACGAACGTCGTCGGTTTGATGCTGCATGACCAAGTTTCCTGCTAGATGACTGCGATAAAGAGATCTCAATCTAGCCCTGTGCCGGGTCGGTGTAAATAGAAAATTACATTCTTCGGCAAGGAATTTTATTATCGCACCTTGCAAGTTTGCATAATGCTGCTAGGAGGCATGAAAAAAGCGGGGGGCAGAGATGAAAAGGCCCGCACGAAGCGGGCCGAAAGGGCTCAGGCCTGACTGACGCTGGCCAGCTTGTCGAAGTAGTCCGGGAAGGTCTTGGAGGTGCAACCCGGATCATTGATGGTGACAGGCGTATCGGAGAGCGCCACCAGGGAGAAGCACATGGCGATGCGGTGATCGTTGTAGGTGTCGATGGCCGCGTGGGTCAGCTGTGCGGGCGGGATCACGGTGATGAAGTCGTGCCCCTCCTCCACTTCCACGCCCAGCTTGCGCAGCTCGGTCGCCATGGCGTGCAGGCGGTCGGTCTCCTTCACCCGCCAGTTGTAGATGTTGCGGATGGTGGTGGTGCCCTCGGCAAACAGCGCCGTGGTGGCGATGGTCATGGCCGCATCCGGGATGTGGTTCATGTCCATGTCGATGCCCTTGAGCGGCCCCTGCTCGGCCTCGATGAAGTCATCGCCCCAGGTGATACGGGCCCCCATCTTCTCCAGTACGTCGGCGAAGTGGATGTCCCCCTGGATGCTGTGCTTGCCGATGCCGGTAACCCGCACCTTGCCCTTGATGGCACCCGCCGCGAGGAAGTAGGAGGCGCTGGAGGCATCCCCTTCCACCAGGAAGTCCCCCGGGCTGACATAGGTCTGGTTGCCCTTGATGTAGAACACCTTGTAGTCGTCGTGCTCGATGACCACCCCGAACTGCTTCATGATGTGCAGGGTGATGTCGATGTAGGGCTTGGAGACCAGCTCCCCCTTGATGTGGATGCGGGTGTCGCCGGCCGCCATGGGGGCCGCCATCAAAAACGCCGTCAGGAACTGGCTGGAGACGGAGCCGTCGATGTGGACATCGCCACCCCAGAGCCCCTTGGCATCCACCACCAGGGGCGGATAGCCATCTTTCTTCAGGTACTGGATGTGGGCACCCGCTTCGCGCAGGGCATCCACCAGGTGGCCGATGGGGCGCTCTTCCATGCGCGGCTCGCCGCCCAGGGTGTACTCGCCGGAGCCCAGGCACAGGGCGGCGCACAGGGGGCGCATGGCAGTACCGGCATTGCCGAGGAACAGGTTGACCGGTGCCGAGACCGCGAAGCTGCGACCCAGACCGTGCACGGTGCACTCGGTCTTGTCGGCGGAGAGCTTGTACTTGACGCCGAGCTGGGTCAGCGCCGCCAGCATGTGGCGGATGTCATCGCTGTCGAGCAGGTTGGTCAGCCGGGTGGTGCCCCGGGCCAGGGCCGCCAGCAGCAGGGCCCGGTTAGAGACACTCTTGGAGCCGGGCAGATTGACCACCCCGGCCACGCTAGAAATGGGTTCCAAACGCAACGAATTCATAGACTTCCTGTTCGATCTCAATTAAATCACCTGACCGGACGTTAACAGCCCGCGTCCCCCGCGGCAAGTTCGACAGTGGCACGACCGCGGGAGAGGGCAGCCTGGGTCAGGATGGGTCTGAAAAACAGACGCCGGGGAGTCCCCGGCGTCTGGCAATGGGGAGGCACGCCTCAACCGTGGCGTTTGGCAAAGTCATCCATAAAGCTGACCAGGGCCTTGACCCCTTCCAGGGGCATGGCGTTGTAGAGGCTGGCGCGCATGCCACCGACGATGCGGTGTCCCTTGAGGGCCAGCAGACCGGCCGCTTCCGACTCCGCCAGGAACAGCTTGTCCAGGGCCTCGTTCTTCAGCTGGAAGGGCACGTTCATGCGGGAGCGGCAGGCCACATCCACCTTGTTGCCATAGAAGCTCGACTGATCGAGGTAGCCGTAGAGGAAGTCGGCCTTCTCCTTGTTGCGTGCTTCCATCGCCGCCAGGCCACCCTGCTCCTTGAGCCACTCGAACACCAGACCGGCCAGGTACCAGGCGTAGGTGGGGGGCGTGTTGAACATGGAGTCGTTCTTGGCGGTGAGCTGGTAGTCGAAGATGGACGGCACATCGGCGCGGGCCTGGTTCAGCAGGTCATCGCGCACGATGGCGATGGCCAGACCAGAGGGGCCTATGTTCTTCTGGGCACCGGCGTAGAGGATGCCGAAGCGGCTCACGTCGAGGGGACGGGAGAGGATGGTGGAGGAGAGATCCGCCACCAGGGGCACATCGCCGGTGGCCGGGATGTCGAACATCTCGATGCCATCGATGGTTTCGTTCGGGCAGTAGTGCACATAGGCGGCATCGGCGCGAAACGCCGGCGTCGGCAGCAGGTGGGAGACCCCCTGCTCGTTCTTGGCCACCCCCTGGAAGGTCTGGATGTCACCGTATTTCTGGGCTTCATCCACGGCGCTCTGGGCCCAGACGCCGGTCACCAGGTAATCCGCCTTCTTGTTGGCGCCACCCAGCAGGTTCATGGGCACGGCGGAGAACTGGCCGCGGCCACCGCCGTGCATGAAGAGCACCTTGTAGTTGTCCGGCACCGCCAGCAGGTCGCGCAGGTCCGCTTCGGCCTTCTCGGCGACCGCCATATAGGGCTTGCCGCGATGGGAAAGCTCCATGACCGAGGCTCCCAGCCCCTGGAAATTACAAAATTCGCGCTGGGCGCGCTCCATGACTTCAACCGGCAACATGGCAGGGCCGGCGCAGAAGTTGTAAATCTGTTTGCTCATGACGCTTTCCGTGAATGGATGTGTGTGATCGGTGACTCGAACGTTTTTACACGACAGCCCCCCGTGGGGGCAAAGGCTTTTTGGGATCCAGCGCAACCTTTTGCCCCGGCGCCACCGGGCACCCATCAGACAAAAGCCCTGAACGGGCCAGGGCTTGCAGAGAATATGCATGGAAACGGGGGCGAGACAGCACGGACGGCTTTGTTCGCCCCTTTGTGGCAAATTTACAGCTTGGCGGTGAGCTCCGGCAGCAGGGTGAAGAGATCCCCCACCAGACCGTAGTCCGCCACCTGGAAGATGGGGGCCTCCGCGTCCTTGTTGATGGCGACGATCACCTTGGACTCCTTCATCCCCGCCAGATGCTGGATGGCCCCCGAGATGCCCACCGCGATGTAGAGCTCGGGGGCCACCACCTTGCCGGTCTGCCCCACCTGCAGGTCGTTGGAGACATAACCCGCATCCACGGCGGCCCGCGATGCCCCGACGGCAGCCCCCAGCTTGTCCGCCAGGGCGTCGATGAGGGCAAAGTGCTCTTTCGAGCCGAGTGCCCGCCCGCCGGAGACCACCACCCGGGCCGCCCCGAGCTCGGGTCTGGCGGAGCGCACCGCACGCCGCTCGATGAGCCGGGTACGGCAGCGCACCTCGGCCACCGGCAGCGATTCCATCACGGCACGCTCCTCCCCGGACCCGGCCTTGGCGAACGCGGTAGGCCGCACGGTGAGCACCTTGACGGGGGCGCTGCTCGCCACCCGGGCGATGGCGTTGCCCGCATAGATGGGACGCAGGAAAGTGTCGGGCCCCTCGATGCCGGTCACCTCGGCGATCATCTCCACCCCGAGCCTGGCCGCCACTCGCGGCAGCAGATCCTTGCCCTGGCTGCTGGCCGCCATCAGGCAGTGCTGGTAGTCCCTGGCCACCTCGGCGAGCAGTCTGTCGACCCCGTCGTTGAGCCCCTCCGCCAGCATGGGATGTTCTGCCAGCAGCACCCGGTTTACCCCCGTGAGGGCGGCGGCCTGCTTCCCCGCCTCCGTCAGCCCCTGCCCCAGCAGCAAGAGGTGCACCTCGCCCCCCAGGCGCCCCGCCGCCGTGACCAGCTGGGCCAGGTTGTCGGCGATCCGCCCCTGATGATGTTCCGCAATCACAAGTACGCTCATGGCAGCACCTTCATGTCATCCATTGATCCCTTGCTCCCCGGGGCCGCAGCCCCATGCATGGCGCTCACGCCTGCGGGAGGCATCCCTCTCATGCCCCTGCCCATCAGAGCACCTGGGCTTCGTGCTTGAGCTTGTCCAGCAGCTCGTCCACCGAGCCCACCCTGATGCCGGCGCTGCGCACCGGCGGCGCCATCACCCCGAGCTGCCGTGTCTGGTCGGCCGGCACCACCCCGAGGGCGGCGAACGGCTGGCTCTCCAGCGGCTTGCGCTTGGCCTTCATGATGTTGGGGAGGGAGGCGAAGCGCGGCTCGTTGAGGCGCAAGTCCACGGTCACCACGGCGGGCAGCGC
Organism: Aeromonas sp. MaB10011B; assembly: GCF_017939325.1. Taxonomy (NCBI): domain Bacteria; kingdom Pseudomonadati; phylum Pseudomonadota; class Gammaproteobacteria; order Aeromonadales; family Aeromonadaceae; genus Aeromonas; species Aeromonas sp. MaB10011B. The sequence goes on from NZ_JAGKRK010000042.1 coordinate 86,438, forward strand.
CATGCCGAGGGTCTCGAGGCCACCGTCTATCTCGCGGGTCACCTGCAATTCCCCCTCCACCAGCCTGATGGCGGAGGCGAAGGTGGCAAGCGGCCAGTCATTGAGGGCGGCGAGCATCTGCCCCACCTGGTTGTTGTCGGAATCGATGGACTGTTTGCCGAGCAGCACCAGATCGGGCTGCTCCTGCCCGCACACCGTTTGCAGGGCCCGGGCCACGGTGAGCGGAGTCAGGGTCTCGTCGGTAACATAGTGCAGCGCCCGATCCGCCCCCAGCGCCAGGGCATGGCGCAACTGCTCGGCCGCCGCCTCGGGGCCGAAGGTCACCACCACCAGCTCGGATGCCACGCCGGCTTCCCGCAGCCTGACCCCCTCCTCCACCGCGATTTCACAAAACGGGTTGATGCCCATCTTCACATTGGCGAGCTCCACATCGGAGCCATCCCCCTTGACCCGGATCCTGACGTTGTAATCAACGACCCGTTTGACTGCGACCAGCAGCTTCATGGCGGTCATCCCTCATACCTGTTGTGTGGATCCACCTTGTCGTCACTCACTTTTCTGCTGACAAAGTGGTTTACGTTTACGTAAACTACCAACACTACCCTAGGCCAAGTCGAGCACAGAGGCAAGATGGAACGCGAAGCAATGGAATTTGATGTCGTCATCGTCGGTGGCGGCCCGGCAGGCCTGAGCGCCGCCATCGCATTGAAGCAGCAGGCCCCGGCCCTCTCGGTCTGCCTGCTGGAGAAGGGGGCCGAGATCGGCGCCCACCTGATCTCCGGCGCCCTGCTCGATCCCGTCGCCCTCAGGGAGCTGCTGCCAGAGAGCTGGCAGGAGGCCCCCCTCGGCGTGCCGGTGACGGATGATCAGGTCCATCTGCTGCAAAGCGACAGCCGCTCCCTGCAGCTGCCCCACTGGGCGGTGCCACCCCGCATGCACAACGACGGCAGCCACATCATCAGCCTCGGCACCCTCTGCCGCTGGCTCGGCAAGCAGGCCGAGGCCCTCGGTGTCGAGATCTACCCGGGCTTTGCGGCGAGCACCCTCATCGTGGAGGAGGGCCGGGTACGCGGGGTGGTGACCGGCGATCTTGGCCTCGACAAGGAGGGCAACCCCAAGCCGGATCACGTGCCCGGCATGGCCCTGTATGGCCGCTATACCCTGTTTGCCGAAGGGGCGCGCGGCCACCTCGGCAAACAGCTGATCGCCCGATTCCATCTGGAAAATAGCGCCCAGCCGCAGCATTACGCCATCGGCTTCAAGGAGGTGTGGCAGGTGCCTGTGGGGCAATCCCATCCTGGGCGGGTGCTCCATGGCAGCGGCTGGCCCCTTGGTGAGGGAAAGGGCAACAAGAGTCAGGGGGGCTTCTATCTCTATCATCTGGCCCAGGATCAGGTGGCGGTCGGCCTTATCGTCGATCTCAACTACCAGAATCCCTGGCTCAGCCCCTTTGACGAATTCCAGCGTCTCAAGCACCACCCCCTCATCGCGGCAACGTTGCAGGGGGGTGAGCGCATCAGCTACGGCGCGCGGGCCATCACCAAGGGGGGCTGGCACTCATTGCCGCGCATGCACTTTCCCGGCGGTCTGCTCATCGGTTGTGACGCGGGCACCCTCGACTTCTCCCGCATCAAGGGGATCCACACCGCCATGAAGTCCGGCATGGTGGCGGCCGCGACGGTCGCCATGGCACTGCGAGGAGGGGATGAAGGGGGACGGGATCTGGCCGAGTTTCAGGACGCGCTGCTGCAAAGCTGGCTGACCCGGGAACTGAAGAGGGCCCGCAACGTCGGGGCCGCCCTGCACCGCTTCGGCCCCTGGCTCGGCGGCGCTTTCAACTGGCTGGAGCAGCGACTCTTTGCCTTGACCTCTCCTTTTACTCTGCTGGACAAGGAACCGGATTACCGCCAGCTGCGCCTGGCCAGCCGTTGCCAGCCCATCGACTACCCCAAACCCGACGGCAAGCTCAGCTTCGACAAGCTCTCTTCCGTCTATCTGGCCAGCACCAGCCACGACGAGGATCAACCCTGTCACCTGACCCTTCAGGACGCGCGCATTCCGGTCGAGGTCAACCTGCCCACCTGGGCCGAACCCGCCCAGCGCTACTGCCCGGCGGGGGTGTTCGAGATCCTTGATGGGGATACCCTGCCAAGGCTGCAGATCAACGCCGCCAACTGCATTCACTGCAAAACCTGCGACATCAAGGATCCCAGCCAGAATATCGTCTGGACGCCGCCCCAGGGTGGCTCGGGCCCCAACTACCCCAATCTGTAACAGGCTTGCCCACGCACACCAGAGCAGATAACAAGGAGACGCAGCCCCGGAACACCGCACGGAGACCGTTTCCTGCGCTTGGCCGGGGACTGTCGCAGGGCGACCATAAACCCGCCATTCCCGCCGGTGAGCTCGGGCCCTCCCCCACTCCAGGGCGAACAAAGGAGGCGACGCCGGGATCACCCGCATCAGGGTCGCCACGGCTGATCCGACCTCGCCGATTTTTTGAGCGAACAGGCTGAACCCCTGATGAATAGGCCCTGACAAGCGGGTCCCGCCCCTGTATAGTTCGCCGCATTCAGGTTGTCCATCGGCCTCGTTATGCTATTTCATGGGATCGCTTTCCGTGCGATCTAAGGCCGCATGAACCTGTGCAACCATCCCTGATTACCCATGACTTCTTAAGGGGGGACAGATGATCACCGCCTACATTCTCAACAACAAGGTGCTGGACATAGTCACGCTCGGGCCGGATGACATCGTTCCCGACAACACCGTCTGGCTGGATGCCTACAAGCCGGACACAGCGGAGCGAGAATGGTTGACGGGCCTGTTCCTGGAGGAGGTGCCTGACAAGGAGGAGCTCGATGACATCGAGGCATCCGCCCGCTTCTACTGGGACACCGACGGTCTGCACATCCACTCCCTGTTTCCCCAGCGCATCGGTCGCGACACCAAGGGTGTGCACGTCTCCTTTACCCTGCGCAACAACCTGCTGATCAGCATCCGCGAGGATGACATCGGCCTGGTGCGTCTGCTGCGCCACTACATGCGCCAGGACAGGCTGGAGGTCGAAGACGCCCTCGACATCCTGCTGGAGGTGCAGAACCTCAAGGTGGAGTACCTCTCAGACCTGATCGAGGATGGCTACAAGACCCTGGAGAACACCGCCGATCAGATCTTCGAGCCGGACCAGATCAACCCCATGCTCAAGGAGCTGATGGCCCAGGAAGAGGCCAACGGCCAGATCCGTCTCTCCCTGCACGATACCCGCCGCGCCCTGCGCTTCCTCAAACGCAGTCTGCGCCAGCGCATGACGGGGGAGCAGAACAAGTGGATCGACGAGATGCTGCACGACGTGGAATCCCTGCTGCCCCATACCCAGTTCCTGTTCGACAAGATCAACTTCCAGCTGGAGGCCTCTATGGGGGTGACCAATCTGGAGCAGAACAAGGTGATCAAGATCTTCTCGGTAGCCGCGGTGATCTTCCTGCCGCCGACGCTCATCGCCAGCATCTACGGCATGAACTTCGGTCGCATGCCGGAGCTCGCCTGGGAATACGGCTATCCCCTCTCCCTGGTGCTGATGGTGATGTCATCGCTGGGCACCGGTCTCTTCTTCAAGCGAAAAGGCTGGCTGTGACGCCGGAACCCGGCAACTAAAGACTGCGGATTGGGGGGCATGGCCCCCCGATTAATTCCCGGCCGTTGCCGGCCTTGCAATGACCTGCCCTGTGCCCCATATCCCCTTCATCACTCGCACTGCATGAATGGATACCGGGCCACTATGACCCTCTACCCCGAACACCGTTACGACGATCACGGCCAGTTGCGCCCCCCGCTCTGGTTCTGGCCCATCGCCCTCTTGCTGACCCGCTCGGTCTGGCTGTTTCTGATGGCGGGGGTCACCCGGGAGAGTGGCAGCGCCATCCTGACCCTCTTCTACCCGGACAAGCTCACCCTCTATATCAGCCTGCTGACGGACGTGCCCGCCATGCTGGCGCTGCTCGCCTGCGGCGGCACCCATCGCCAGACCCACAGTGCCAGAGCCTGGCTCAGACGCCACAGCCGCGCTCTGCTGCTTTGCTCCACCGCGAGCGGCCTGGTGATGCAACTGCACAGCCTCAATCTGCAGCAGTGGTCGTTCAACTGGCCCACCGCCCTGGTGCTCATCGCCAGCCTCTGGGCGCTCTGGTATCTGCTGAGAAGCCGCCAGTTGCGGGATTACGCTCTGGATCAGCCCCACTGACAGGCTGGTTCACTGGCGCGTGACCCGGATCTGCAGAGTCTGGCGTTCGCTGCCGCTGGCCCCGCCCATGCCTGATGGATTGGCGATCGCGGCCTCCCGGCTGCCTTGGGTTGTGGAAAGCTCCCCCACCGTCAGCCACTGGCCCGGGGCGCCGCTCACCTCGGTGGCACTCTGGCCGGTGTGTATGTTGCCTCGCTCCACTCTTACCTGTTCACTGCTGAGGGCCACCTGCACCCTGTCCCCTATCAGGGTCGCGGTGGCGTAGAGACCGTTCATCAGCGGCATCATGCCCACCACCCTTCCCCCCTGCCACTGGTAAAAGGTGACCGGCTGATAGGACCCCATCTGCAACAACACGGGCCGTCCGGAGAGGCCACGCACCTGCCAGTTGTCACTCTGGCTGCGTTCATAGTGCCGGGCATCCCCCTCCAGCAGCCACTGCCGTTTGGCATCCAGGCCCAGCCCCACTCCGGCCTGCTGACGGCTGGAGGCGCCATCCACCCGCCACTCGATGAGCAGGCTTTGGGGCGGCTGGTTCACTTGCGCCAGGGTACGCTCGGCCTCCTGCAACTGGGCGGGGGTTCCGCTCAGTACCAGCTGGTTGCCCATGGCGCTCACCCCGAGATCCGGGTAGATCTCCTTGAGCGTCTGCACCGCGGCATCCGCCTCGAATACCGGTATGACCTTCACTTCGGCCCTCAGGGGCAATGCCAGCAACAGGCAGCACCCCAGCCCCCAATACCCTGATCCAGCGCGCATCTTCTCCTCCCGGCGTTCACCGCCACCCTCTCGCTTCCTGCCATCATGGTCCATGGCGCCCCGATTGCAACGGGCCTGGTATGCAACCCCATACAGAGGCACCTGATAAAGACTCGTTAAGATACCAATCAATACAAATAAAAATGGTTATCATTTGTTGTCACAACAAAAACCCTCGGATACAATTCGGACTCATTTTTTCGAGTCAGCCTCTGATGAAGCCAGAATCCGTCGCATCCACCCCTGCCGCCATCCACCTGGCGCTGCTCATCAACATGCTCTCCATGGGCTGCATGATGATGGTGATGCCCCTTGGCCCGGAACTGGTAACCCGCCTGGGGATGCTGCCGGAGCAGACAGGTTACTTCAGCGGCGGCGCCACCCTGGGCGCCGCTCTGCTGGGCCTCCTGGCCGCCCCCTGGCTCGATCGGGTCAACCGCAAACCCGCTCTGCTGGTACTGCTGGTCCTGCGCTTCCTGCTCTTGATGGCTTGCGCCCTGGCCGAGGATAGCCAGACACTGCTGCTGCTTTTCATCCTGTCCGGCTGCGTGGCCGGCCCCCTGGGGGCCATCCTGATGGCGGCGGTGCTGGATCTGGTACCGCCCGCCGAGCGGGGCCGCCGTCTCGCCTACGTGGGTATGGCGTTTTCCCTGGCCGCCATTCTGATCGTGCCCGCGGCCCTCGTGCTGGCCCAGTGGTCTGGCTGGCAGAGCCCCTTCCTCTTGTTTGGTGCAGGCGGCCTGCTGCTGGCCCTGCTGTGTGCCATCTGGCTGCCGTCCCTGCCGGTCAACCGGGCCCCGGCAGGCCAGGGGATGCGCCAGTTGCTGGGGTCACCACTCTGCCAGGGAGCACTCTTCATCCTCTGCCTGCAGATGTTCGGCCACTTCCTGCTCATTCCGCACTTTGCCAACTACTTCCAGTTCAACCTGGGTTTCCCGCGCGAGCAGATCGCCAGCCTCTATCTGTGCGGCGGCCTTGCCAGCATGGCCACCATGCGCCTGTGCGGCGGCTGGATCGATCAGGGTCGCGCCCAGGGCGCCATCCTGCTCACCAGCCTGGCCCTGGCCCTGATCACCCTGGTGGGCTTTGCCTTGCCGGCAGGCCTGCCTCTATATCTGCTGTTCACCCTCTTCATGGCCCTGAGCTCCGCCCGTGCCAGCACCACCCTCGCAGTCACGGCGGCCATTCCGGCCCCCCATCAGCGCGCCGCCTTCATGTCTTTCCAGGGCTCGGTCACCAATGTGGCGGCGGGCCTAGGCAGCCTGTTCTCCGCCAGATATCTGGTCTCCGACGAGGGGGGCGCTCTGCAAGGTTTCTCCACCCTGGCCTGGATCAACATTGCGTGCACCCTGGTGGCCTGCGCCGGAGTCTGGTTCCTCATCCGGAGCCTGAAGCGCACAAGAGATAACAATAATCCTGCCTCTGGCACCGCCAGACAAGGAAGTCAGTGAGCACCGGATCAGAAGAATCCGGACCCCATAACCTCAGTTATATCCATGGAGTTTTTGACAATGCAGTTGCAGCACGGCCTCTTTAAACTGAACCCCATTCTGCTCTCCCTTGGTCTGCTGGCCGTACCGGGCCTGGCCCAGGCCGAGTCCGTCAAGGCCAACGAGACGGTGGTGGTCACCGCCACCCAGACCAAGCACACCGAGCTGACCGCCCCGGCCAGCGTCTCCGTGGTCACCCGCGCCGATCTGGACAAGATGAACGTCAACAACATCGGCGATGCCCTCAAGCACGTGCCCGGTGTCAACATCATCGGCACCAACCCCACGGGTCGCAACGAGATCAAGATCCGCGGCATGGGCGGTGACTACACCCTGCTGCTGGTCAACGGCAAGCGGGTCAACGCCCGCGAGACCCTGGGCAGCTCCTTTGGCAACGACTTCGACTTAAGCTCCATCCCCATGGCCGCCATCGAGCGCATCGAGGTGATCCGCGGTCCCGTCTCCTCCCTGTACGGGGCCGATGCCCTCGGCGGCGTGGTCAACGTGATCCTGCGCCAGGCCAAGGAGAACACCGAAGCGGCCGTCGGCTACACCCACACCATGCCCACCAAGGGGGATGGCGGGGATGCCAACCAGGGTAGCGCCTTCGTCTCCGGCGCCCTGATCGACAACAAGCTGCTGGGCAGCGTGGTGGTGGAAGGCTATCAGCGGGATCGCTGGAAGAGCGAGCAGTCCAACAACCCGGATGCCGACGCCCTGGAGAAACGGGAAGTGGTCAACGTGCTCTCCAGCCTGAAGTGGCTGGTGGCCGACAACCAGGACATCGACTTCGATCTGGGTTACAACCAGAACGACATGGACAGCTACTTCAACAACGTGCCCCGTGCCCCGACCGCACCGGCTACCCCCCACAACGTGCAGAAACTCGATCGCCTGAGCCTGGGGCTGACCCACAACGGCCGTTGGGAACACTTCGACAGCCGCGCTCGTTACTACTTCGAGCAGACCGATCTGATGGATGACTCCCAGCTCAACGGTGGCGCCGCCGACATCACCCAGACCAACAACACGGTGGATGGCCAGTTGAGCGGCTACCTCGGGGATCACCTGCTGACCTCGGGTGCAGAGTTCCGCAAGACCGAGCTGGAGCACAGCCGCAGCATCCAGAACGGCAGCGTGGATGCGAGCCAGAGCGCTCTCTACCTGCAAGACGAGTTCGGCTTTGGGGATCTGGCCCTGACGCTCTCCGGCCGTCTGGATCACCACGAGACCTATGGCAACGAGTTCAGCCCCCGTGCCTACGCCCTCTACTCCCTGAGTGACGAGTGGGTGATCAAGGGCGGCGCCGGCAAGGCGTTCAAGGCCCCGACCCTGGCCCAGTCCAGCGAAGGGTTCGCCACCACCGCCTGCCGCGGCGCCTGCAAGGTGATAGGCAACCCGGATCTGAAGCCGGAAACCTCCGTCAGCTACGAGCTTGGCACCGCCTACAACGCCGATCGCTTCGGCGCAGGGGTGACCGGCTTCCACAACGAGATCGAGGATCTGATCCAGAGCGATCAGTGGGGCCCGGGCTACCGTCCGACCGTCATGACCTACCTCAACGTCAAGAAGGCCCGCATCAAGGGGCTGGAGCTGACCGGCTGGTTCGACGTGCTGGACAACGTGCAGCTGACCGGCAACCTGACCCTGCTGGACTCCGAAGACAAGAGCACGGGTGACGATCTGGCCAAGACCCCGGATCACACCGGCAACATCGGCCTGGACTGGAAGGCGAGCGACGTGGTCAGCGCCAACCTGGCCTGGCAGTATGTCGGCAGCCAGGTGATCAAGGTGCCGGCCCGCAACGCCCAGGCATTCACCTCCAAGCACTACCAGACCCTGGACGTGAACACCAAGTGGACCGTCACGCCGGCCCTGGACTTCAAGCTCGGCATCACCAACCTCACCAACACCCAGCGTGACGAGGTGGCGACCGACGCCGACTTCATCCTGGAAGGTCGCACCGTCTACGCAGGGGTCGATTACAAGCTGTAATCCATCCTGTATGCGGGAGCCCCGGTCGCGGGGCTCCCTTTTTGCGTTTCTGCCTCCCCGAATTCAAGGAGTCATTGAGTGCTCAGATACCAAGCTCGGCTGTTCTGGCTCGGCGTGCTGCTCCTCTTCCTGCTGATTTGTCTGTCACTGGCCACCGGGGCCGGTGTCTATGGTGGCCGCGAGGTCGCCGGTTTCCTGATGGGCGATCCCGCCTTCGTGGCCGATGAAAAGCTCGCCATGATAGTCCATACCCTGCGCCTGCCCCGTACCCTGGCAGCCCTGGTGGTGGGGGCGTCACTCTCCCTGGCGGCTTCCATGCTGCAAAGTGCCACCCGCAACCCTCTGGCCGAACCCGGCCTGCTCGGGGTCAATGCCGGCGCCGTCTTTGCTCTGGTGATCGGCCTCACCTGGTTTGGCGTCGAATCCGCCTACGGGTATCTGCTCTGGTCCGGCATGGGGGCCCTGCTCGGCAACCTCATCGTGCTGGGCCTCGGCCTCATGGTGGGGCGCTCCAACCCCCTCAAGCTCATCCTGGTAGGGGTCGCCCTCTCCGCCACCTTCGGCGGTCTTTCCAACTTCCTGCTGCTCTCCAACCGGGTGGTGCTGGAGCAGTTCCGCTTCTGGAACTTAGGGTCCCTTGCCGCCTCCAGTCTGGAAGCGGTACTCACCGTGGTCCCCTTCGCCCTGGCCGCCCTGCTGCTGACCCTGGCGCTCTGTCGCCCTCTCACCCTGATGCAGATGGGGGATCACCAGTCCAGGGCCCTCGGCATCCGCCCCACCCGGGTGCGGATCGGCGTGCTCTTGGCCGTAACGCTCTTCACCGCCTGCGCCATCGCCATCGCCGGTCCCATCGGCTTTGTCGGCTTCCTCGCCGCCTACTGCGCCCGCCTGGTGGAGCCGGTTCGCCTCGCCATCCAGGTGCGCTTCTCTGCCCTGTTCGGGGTGCTCTTTCTGCTCGGTGCCGATGTGCTGGCCCGCTGGCTTATCCAGCCCTACGAGCTGCCCAACGGCGTCATTCTGGCGCTCATCGGGGCGCCCGTGCTCATCCTGGTGGTGCGCAGCGGCGGCTTCCGCTCCCTGCTGGCCGTCAAATAAGGTGCCACGCCCATGAAGAACTCTCTCTCACTCCCGAGCGGCACCCTCTGCCTTCGCCTTGGCAGCCGCACCCTGTTGCTGCACCGCCGCGCCTGGCTCATCACCCTGGGGCTCCTGGTCGCCCTCACCCTGCTCTCCCTGCTGGCCCTCACCCTGGGTTCCGGCAAGATCACCATGATGGGGGTGATCCAGACCCTGCTCGGGGAGGGAAGCCGACTCGATCAGGTGACCGTCTTCAAAATCCGCCTGCCGCGCCTGTTGGCGGTGCTGGTGGCCGGCGCCGCCATGGGACTCTCGGGCTGCCTGGTGCAGACCCTGGTGCGAAACCGCCTCGCCACCCCGGACATGATCGGGGTCAACGAGGGGGCATCCCTGGCCATCATCATCTTCTCCCTCTATCTGACGCTGGGCACCTGGCCCTGGTGGGCCGCCCCCTTCGGCGCCCTGTTTGCCGCCGCCGTGCTCTATGCCCTGTGCAACAAGCCGGGGGAGCAGGGCTACCTGTTCGTGGTGATCGGCATCGGGGTCTCGGAGCTGATGAACGCCCTCGGCCAGTTCGTCATGTCCACCCAGTCCCTGGTGCACCTCACCAGCCTCTATCTGTGGAACATGGGCAACTTCGTCGGTCAGGGCTATGGCACCCTGCTACCGGTGAGCCTGCTGCTCCTGCTCATCTGTCCCTGGACCGTCTGTCTCTCCCGCTCCCTCGGCGTGCTGCGCCTGGGACCGGTGACGGCCAGCACCCTCGGGGTCAACGTGAACCGGGTCCAGCTCGGGGTGCTGGCCCAGGCCATCATCGTCGCAGCCCTTGGCACCGCCATCGGCGGCCCCGTGGTCTTCATTGCCATGGCGGCCCCCATCCTTGCCTCCTGGCTCAGCCGGGATCGCATCGTGCCGCTCTGGATTGCCGCCCTGTGCGGCGCCCTGATGCTGCTCGCCAGTGACACCCTGGTGCGGGTGCTGGCCAGCCCCCACGAAGTGGCTACCGGCATCATGACCCGCATTCTCGGCGGCCTGCTGCTGCTCTTCATCCTGCTCAAAGATCGCCAGAAGGCCGACTGACCATGGCATTCATCCATTTTCAATACAGACCGAGGGCCGCCCGATGACGCTCACCGTGAACCGACTCCAGTTCGGCTACCCGCAAAAGACCATCTTCAAGGAGATATCCTTCTCCCTCCCCCGGGGCAAACTGGTGGGGATCGTCGGCCCCAACGGCGGCGGCAAATCCACGCTGCTCAAGCTCCTTGCGGGACAGGAGCAGCCCCGGTCCGGGGAGATCCTGCTCAAGGAGAAGCCACTCGGTGCCTATGGCGCCAAAGCCCTGGCTCGGGAACTCGCCTATCTGCCCCAACGTCCCCTGGTCCCCCCCGGTATCCTGGTGGAGCAGCTGGTGCAATATGGCCGCCATCCCCATCAGGGCTGGTTCAATCAGTGGAGCGAGGAAGATGCCCGCATGGTGGACTGGGCCCGGGAGCGGATGCAGCTCGATGCCATCTGGCACCAGAGCGCCAGTTCGCTGTCCGGCGGTCAGGCCCAGCGGGTGTGGCTCGCCATGGTGCTGGCACAGGATGCGGACATCATCTTGCTGGACGAGCCCACCAGCGCGCTGGACATCGGCCACCAGACCGAGGTGATGGAGGCCATCCATCGGGTCGCCGCCGAGGGCAAGACGGTGCTTATCGTCATCCACGATCTCGCCACCGCCGCCCGCTACTGCGACGAGCTGATTGCCCTGGGGGATGGCGCCATCCAGGCCATGGGCCCAGCCCGGGAGGTGGTGACCAAGCCCCTCATCGATCGCCTCTACCAGACCGATGTGGACATACTGCACGCCCCCGGCGACGGGGCCCCTGTCATCGTGCCCCGCCGACGCGCTGACGAAGTGCCTCGCCTGCGCGCCGACCATGGCGTGTCGGCCTGAGCCATACCCTGTGCCAGAGAAAGAACCCGCCTGATGGCGGTTTCTTTCTCTGGGCTTTGCGTTGGCGTTATCCGGGCGCTGGCATCGTGCTCACAGCAGCAAGACGGTGAGCACGCCCCCCGGCAGGGCTTGCCAGTGCAGGGTGCAGCGCCAGCCAGCTGGCAGGGTCGGTGTCAGCGGGCATTTGAGCTCCAGGGTGAGAGTCTGCGCCGTCATGGCGAGCCAGCGGGCATCGAGAAAGTCAAAGTAGCGCCCCACCCGGGAATAGAGCCCCTTGAAGAGGCTTTCCTTGGCGGAAAACACCAGGGTCAGTCCCTCTGCCAGGCTCAGCTGGGCGTCGTGAACCCCCGCCTCCAGCCGCCCCCACTCCTCCCCATCCATGATGCCGGGCCAGAGCTGCGCCCCTTGGTCGCCATCGAGCCAGGCCTCCAGATCCAGCCCGATTCCCTCCTGGCCCGGACGCACCGCACACAGGGCCACCCCCTCTCCCGCCAGCCGGCTGTGGCTGATGCTCCCCTCCACCCCTTCAGGCCAGAGTGGCTCCCGGGCAGCGCCGATGGCCACGCTGCATCCTGCAAGACCGAAGGGTCGCAGGGCCTCACGGGCTGCGAGACGCCCTGCCAGAAACTCCCCGAGGCGCCTGGGGGCAGCCCCCTGCAATGAAGCAGGCAGGATGATGCCCTGCGCCCCAAAGCACTCCGGCGAGAAGGCGGCGGGATCAAAACAGACCCGATGAAGAGGCAGCGTCTCAAGACCCGGCAGGCACAAGGTATCGAATTGACGGACAAAGGGTCCATCGAGTGAGGGACAACGAGGCAACATGAAAGGCTCCTGACAGGGGCCTGCGATGGTACCAAAGCAAGCCGAGGTAATGCCACAAATACAAATGACAACGCTTCTCACTTGCTTTGTGGTAGCATGTCCCCGCCCATTCGGGGCTGGCCGGGCGGCTCTCAGGCACTTTTCACAGACTCCGGCCCACCGATTTCACCCATAAGGATGTCACCATGAAGATCTTCTCCCCGCTGGCCACCTTGCTCATGCTGGCCAGCCTGACGGGCTTCCAGGCCCAGGCGGGCAGCCGCCAGGTCATCGATGCCAACGGCCAGTCCCAGAGCGTCCCCGATGCGCCCCGGCGGGTCGTCGTGTTGAGCGAACTCGATCTCGACAGCGCCCTGACTCTGGGGGTGCAGCCGGTAGGCACCGTCAATGGACGCGGCCAGTCCACCCTGCCCCGCTATCTGCTGGACAAGGCGGGCAAGGAGATCGCCGTGGTCGGGGATCTGGACAACCCCAATCTGGAGACCCTCATCGATCTGGAGCCGGACCTCATCCTCACCGGCCAGACCAAGCCCGAGCTCCTGGCCCTGCTCAAGGAGATCGCCCCTACCGTCGTCACCGGCAACTGGGGCGAGCCCTGGAAAACCGTGTTCGGTCGCAGCGCCGACGCGATGAACCGGGGGGCCGAGGCCAAGGCGTTCCTCACCCGGTATGAGGCCCGCCTGGCAGAGGCCCGCAGCAAGCTCGCCAAGCATCAGGGGGAGCAGATGAGCATAGTGCGCTGGAACCCCAAGGGGCCGAGCTACATGCACGGCGGCACCTTTGCCAGCAGCGTGGTCACCGAGATGGGGCTCACCCGACCGTCCCACCAGATTGGCGACAAGAGCCCCCACTCCCCGGCCCTGAGCCTCGAATCCCTCAACCTGCTGGACGGTGACTGGCTGGTGATCGGCACCCTCAGCACCAGCGGGGATGCGGTGGATGCCATGAAGCAGGCCGAGCAGACCCCGGCCTTCCAGCAGCTCGGCGCCATCAAGGGCAAGCGCTTCGGCGCCGTGGACGGGTCTCTCTGGACCTCCACCGGCGGCCCCCAGGCGGCCCTCAAGGTGATCGACGACGTCGAGCGCCTGCTCACCAAACCGGATGCCGCCCCCATCGCTCACTAAGCCCCCTCGGTTTACAGCCAACAAGAAGCCCGCATGATGCGGGCTTCTTTTTATCCATCGCTCTTACCATCCGGCAAGACAGCTTACTCATGCAAAGGCAACGCCTTTCTGTCGAGCTTGCCACTGCCGGTCTTGGGCAGGGCATCCAGCAAGAGGATCCGTGCCAGCACCCTGTTATTGAGGCATCGAGCCTGCAAGCCCTTTGTCACCCCGGTAATGGCAGCGCCTTTCTGTCGAGCTTGCCGCTGCCGGTCTTGGGCAGGGCATCCAGCAGGATGAGCCGCGCCGGCACCATGTAGTGCGGCAGCGTCGCCTGCAGCCCCTTGCGCAGGGCGAGGCGATTGAGAGTCACCCCGCTTTTCGCCTCCACGTAGCCCACCAGCATGGCATCGTCCCCCTCACCCACCAGACGCACCGCCGCCTCCTGCACCCCGGCCTGGCGGCGCAGCCCCGCCTCCACCTCCCCGAGCTCGATGCGAAAGCCCCGCAGCTTGACCTGATCGTCGCGCCGTCCCAGATAGAGGAAGCGGTCCGCCCCAAGGAGGCGCACCCGATCGCCGGTGCGATAGAGGCGGTGGGTGGCAAGGCGCAGGAAGGCCGCGCTGGTCAAGGCAGGCTTGCGCCAGTACCCCTCGCACAGGGCCGGGCTCTCGATGCAGAGCTCGCCGCACTCCCCCTCTGCCACCGGCTGCCCCGCCTCGTCCAGCACCCAGTGACGATAGCCGGGCAGGCTGTGGCTGATGGTGATCTGCCCGCCAACCGGCGGCCAGCGCACCTCGCTCACCAGCGACCAGACGGTGGCCTCGGTCGGCCCGTAGCAGTTCCACAGCCGCCGGGTGCGGGCACAGAGCTGCTCGGCCAACCCTGAGTCCAGCGCCTCGCCACCGCACAGGGCGGTGAGGGTATTGCGCCCCTGCCAGCCCGCCTTGAGCAGCATGCGCCAGCAGGCCGGGGTGGCCTGCAGCCAGTTGATGGAGGGGTCGGCCTCGAGCAGGGCCAGCATCCCCAGGGGATCCTTGTTGTGCTCACCGCCGGCCACCGTCAGCCGGCCACCGCCCCAGAGCGGCCCCAGCATCTCCAGCAGCGAGATGTCGAAGGCCGGGGTGGTGATGAAGAGCCAGTGGCAGCCAGGTGAAAGCCCGAGCCGCTCGCGGATCCCGTCGAGGAAGCAGAGCAGGGCCCGCCGGCTGATGACCACCCCCTTGGGCTCGCCGGTGGAACCCGAGGTAAACATCATGTAGGCAGCCAGGGCGTCATCCACCTGGGGCCAGGAGACGGGCCCTGCCGCTGCCGGGCCATCGAGGGTACGCAGCGGACAGCCGAAGGCGGGAGCCGGCCTGTCGCCGTCGCAGATCACCGCCGACAGGCGCGCCTGGCGTGCGATCCCCTGCAGCCGCTCCACCGGAAAGTCCGGCTCAAGGGGCACGAAGGTGAGACCGAGCCGCAGGCAGGCCAGCAGGCTGGCCACCAGATCGGGGCTGCGGGAGAGATAGAGGCCGACCCGCTCCCCCACCGCCAGCCCCTGCAATCGGGCGGCAATCTCGCCGACCCTGACATTGAGCGCGCCGTAGCTGAGCCACTGCTCATCTGATCCGCCCTCACTGATGCCCTCCCCGCCCATACGGATGGCGGGGGCCAGCGGACTGGCGGCCAGACAGGCGGCCAGCCGCGCACCCAGGTTGGCCGCCCCCTCACGGGGGGCGGGCCGGGTTTGCACGAGTTGAGCCTTATGCTTGATGGTCACCGTCATAGTGCGGCCTCCGTTTGGCGCACCAGCCAGTGCCGATAGAGCCGGCTGGGGGATGGATGGGCCTTGAGGGTCTGCAGGCTGAGCGGCGCCCGCTCCTGGCCAAACGCCTCGTTGAGGGCCGCCAGCAGGGCGAGCTGCTGCACCGAATCCACCCCGAGTTCACACAAGGTCTGCTGCCAGATGCCGGGCACGCCACACTGGCGCTCCCACAGAGCCACCAGCACGCGGGCCTCGGCCGGCGGCTGAGCCAGACCGGGCTCCGTCCTGGTGGCGACCACCTGCGGCATCACCGGGGGCAGTGCCGTCGCCACCACACTGGCCGGTTGGCTCAGATCCGCCTGCGCCAGCCAGCCGAGCTCGACCAGCCAGTCAGCCAGCACCGCCTCTGCCCGTGCCTCGGGGATCTGCTCGCCATCGAACTCGAGGCGCAGCTGGAGCGTCTCACCCCGGCTGCTGACCACCAAGGAGAGCGGCAGCTCCACCTTCTCCACCACGGTGCCAAAGCGTGGCACCAGCTGGTGAGGTTCGGGGGCGACAGGGGCCGCCGGTATGGGGTAGTTCTCGAACACGAACAGACTCTGAAACAGACGCGCCCGGCCTTTGGTCAGTGCCGCCAGCGACTGGGTGCCGTGCTCGTTGAGTGCCATCAGATCGGCCTGCAACCGGGCGATATGCTCGGCCAGGGTCAGCTCGGTGCGCCACGCCAGGGCCAACGGCAGGCTGTTGATATAGAGCCCGACGCTCGCGGTGATCCCCTCGATGGGGTAATCCCGGCCCGGGGTCACGTTGCCCACCAGAGTGACGGCATCGCCAGAGCGGCGTGCCAGCAGACGGTGCCAGGCATATTGGGCCAACAGGCCCGCGGTCACGCCAAGGTCGCGGGCACGATGGGCGAGCAGGGTCGCCACCTCGGCCGGCAACACCCTAGCGCACACCGCCGGTCGCTGCTGGGTATGGCGCCCGCTTGAGCCAGCGTCCAGCGTCACCCCGAACAGGCAGGCGAGATCGTTAGGCTTTGTTAGCAGCTCGCCACGCCCCTGCCAGTAAGCCTCGGCGCTGCGGGCTTGGCTGGCGATATGGCCGCCAAATTCGAGCCAGGCGGTATCCGGCTCGGCTTGTGGCAGCAGGCCGTTCATCAGCGCCTGATAGCCGCGATGCAGGGAGCCCAGCAACACGGGACCGCTCCAGCCATCCAGCACGCCGTGATGGGCGCTGAAGATCACCTTGTGGTGATCGGGGGCCAATTTGAAACAGGCAAGGCGCAGCAGGGGGGCCTGCTCCAGCGGGATCGGGCGGGCCAGATCCTGCTCGCGGTATGCCTGGACCCGTGTCTCTGCATTTCCCACCTCGGACAAGTCCTCATAGTGGAATGGCAACTCGGCGTGCTTGAGAATGCGCTGCAGCGCCACCCCGTCCGCCAGTACCAGTTCGCTGCGAAGGGCCGGCCAGCGGGCAATCTGCCCCTGCCAGGCCTGACGGTAGACCGCCACGTCCAGCGGCTGGTGATAGTCCATCTCGGTCTGCAGGTGATAGGCGTGATCCCGGGGCAGCAGCGCCCTGTGATGGAACATGCTCTGCTGAAGCGAGGTCATGGGCAGCAGGGTCTCCACCTCGCGCCCGGCCAGCACCCGATCGAGCCCAGCTTGCGAGAGGTCAAGCCCCGGGAAGTCGCTCGGGGTATGGCGCGGCGCCTTCAGGTTGCAGCAGTGCTCCACCAGCGCCGTCAGGTTGTCCGCCAGCCGCGCCATCAGAGCGTCGCTCCCTTGCTGGTTGAGGGCGCCCACCTGGCGCAGGGTGAGGCGGCCATCAAACACGCCCCCATGCAGACTGACCAGTTCCCGCGGCAGGTTGTCAGGGGACGTAGGTGCCCCCGGCGCCAGCGGCAGGGGCTGCCAGGGCTGAGCGGCCTCGCCCTGATGGCTGACCCCCAGGTAGTTGAAGACGATCAGGGCTTCGGGCAGTGCCCAACCACGGGGGTGGTGCAGTCGCAGGGCGTTGAAGCCCACCCCCTTGTCCGGCACGGCGCGCAGCTGTTCCTTGGTGGCGCACACCAGCGCATCCCACTCCTTGGCATCCGCCAGCGCCAGCGGGTAGATGCTGGTGAACCAGCCCAGAGTACGGCTCACGTCCAGTTCAGCATCGATGGCCTCGCGGCCGTGTCCTTCCAGCATCACGCAGTGACGATTGCCGTAACCCAGCTCGCTCAGGGTACGGGTCAGGGCCGCCAGCAGCAGGTCGGGCACCCGGGTAAAGTAGGCCTGGTTGGCGGCGTCGATGAGCCGAGCCGTGGTCTCCTGACTCAGTTGCAGCAGGCTGGCGGTGGCACGGCCATCGGCGGCACGTTGCGCCGAGAGCAAGCCTGACTCGCAGCCCTCCCCCTGAGCCAGCCAGAAGCCAAGCTGATCCTCTTCCCGTTTGGCGTAGGCCGCCAGCCCCTCACCCCACTGGCGATAGCTGCTGCCCTTGGCGGGCAGCGGCTCGCCCCTGCTCACCCGTGCCAGATCTTCGGCCAGGATGCGCCAGGAGACGGCATCGATGACCAGGTGGTGGAAGGCGAGGAAGAGCCCCTCCACCGTCTCGCTCTCGCGATCCCCATCAAGGACGAGATTGCGCAGACGGGCCCAGGCCAGGGTGTGGCCGCTGGCAGGGTCGAGCTCTTCCTGCAGCTCGGTCAGGCGGGCCTGCAGTTCGGCCTCGTCTAGATTGGCGGCATCCAGGGTCGGCAGCGGCGGCAATGGCAGTTCGGCCAGGTAGCGCTGACCGGTCGGGGTCACCGCCAGGCGCAGGGCATCGTGGTGCTGGCACAGGGCATACAGCCAGCCGCGCAGGTCCTCATCGTCCACCCCGGCCGGCAGGCGCAGGATCACCCCCTGGTTCCAGTGACCGGGCTTGGCAAAGCCCTGCTCGAAGAACCAGTGCTGAATGGGGTGGAGCGGGAACTCGCCGGTCAGGCTGCCCTGCTCGCTCCTGTGGCTGATCGCCTGCTGCTGGCCGAGCTGGCGACAGAGGCGGCGCACCGTCTTGGCTTCGAACACGTCTTTCACGCTGCAGTGCAGCCCCGCATCCCGCAACCGGGTGGTGAGCTGGATGCTGAGGATGGAGTCACCGCCCAACCGGAAGAAGTCATCCTCCACCCCGAGGGGCTGCTTGAGCACCCCTTGCCAGATGGCGAGCACGGTCTGCTCCAGTTCGTTTTGTGGCTCGCCCTTGCTCTGCTGCCAGACGATGGCGGGCAGTCGGCGCAAGTCCAGCTTGCCGTTGGGGGTGAGTGGCATCTCGGGCAGCCAGCACAGGCGCGCCGGCACCATGTATTCGGGCAGGCACTCGCCGGCCCGCTGCAGCAGGGCATCGCCGTCGGGCTCCCTTGCCCCGGCCTGCAAACAGGCGTAAGCGAGCAGGCGCCCCTCCTGCACCACCACCTTGATCTGACGCATCGTCGGACACAATTCGGCAAGCCGGGTCTCTATCTCACCCGGCTCGATGCGATAGCCGCGCAGCTTGATCTGCTCGTCTATCCGGCCCAGATACTGGATGTTGCCATCGCGGCGCAGCAGGGCCCGATCGCCGGTGCGATAGAGGCGATGGGTACGTTCCGCCAGCGCCAGCTCGATAAAGGCCTCCTGGGTGCGCTCTGGCAGATTGAGGTAGCCGCGGGCCAGCCCCATCCCCGCCAAGCAGAGCTCACCGGGCACCCCCACCGGGCAGAGGTTGCCCGCCTCGTCCAGGATCAGCGCCTTCAGGTGGTTGACGGGTCGACCGATTGTGATGGGCGCCCCCGGGGTGAGCCGCGCGCAGAGCGCGGTGACGGTGCACTCGGTCGGGCCGTACATGTTGAACAGCGCCACCCGCTCCCCCCAACGCTCCACCAGGCTGCTCGGGCACGCCTCGCCACCAAAGCCGATGGCCTTGAGGGAACCGAGATCCGTCGGTGGCGGCAGATTCGCGAGCAGGGCGGTCGGCAAAATCATATGGCTGACGCCCCGAGCGATCGCGGCACCGATCACCCCCTCGCCCGGCTCGCCAAAGTGCAGGGCCGCGCCGCAGTAGAGCGGCAGCAGGGTGGTCATGTTGCCAGCATCAAACGAGAGGGACATGCAGTTGAACATGGCCCCACCCTTCCCAAGGGCGATGCGCTCGCCGTGATCCGCCATCAGGTTGACCAGGCTGCCCTGCTCCACCATGACCCCCTTCGGCAGGCCGGTGCTGCCGGAGGTGTAGATGATCTGGGCCAGCATGGCGGCGTCCCGAGGCAGTGCGGGCGTGCTGGTTGGCATCTTGTCCAACGCAAGCTGGTGCAGATCGTGATACTCGGCAGTCGTGCCCGCCAGCGCCTCGCCAAGCCGCGGGTCCGGCACGCCACCCAGCACCAGGCTGATGTCAGCGTCGGTGAGGATATGGGCCAGCCGCTCGGCGGGATAGGCAGGATCCAGCGGTACATAGGCCGCCCCCGCCTTCCAGCAGGCGAGCAGGGCGATGACGAAGGCGACATCCCGTCTGGCCTGGATGCCGATGGCGGCGCCCGGGGTGACGCCGCAGGATTGCAGCCAGTGGGCCAGCCGGTTGGCACGCATCTCCAGCTCGCCATAGGTCAACGATTGCGCGCCGTCGCTGACCGCCAACGCGTCCGGCAACTGAATAGCGCGCCGCTCGATATGACAGAGCAGGGTGTCGCGGCTCGGGTAATCCGGCGGCAGGTCTGCAAGCTCGGCGGCCAGCGCGGCCTGGTCGGTGCCCTCCTCCAGCGGCAACTGCCAGATGTCGGTCTCGGGGGCCGCCACCACGGCGCGCATCAGGTGCAGCAGGCGATCGGCATAAGCCTGGATGGTCTCTCGCTCGAACAGGGCGGTGGCAAACAGCCAGTCCACTCTGACCGAATCCATCAGCTCGGTCACCTTGACCGAGATGTCGGTCTTGGCCGGCAGCACCGGCGAGGTCTCCTCCACCAGCTGGCAGCCGGGGATGAGATCGTTGAAGTCCACCTTGGCCTGATAGACCAGCATGATCTGGAAGATGGGGTTGATGGCAGTAGTGCGATCGGCGCCGATGGCCTCGGCCAGCGCCTCGAAACGGTAGAGCTGGTGATCGAAGGCCGCCAGATCCTCCTCCCGGCACTGCTGTAGATAGTCGACAAAGCTGGGCTTGCCGCTAAGTTGAGTGCGCAGCACCAGGGTATTGACGAAAAAGCCCACCAGCGACTCGATCTCGTGGCGCTCGCGATAGGCGAGCGGGGTGCCGATCACCACCTCCTTCTCGCCGCTCTGGCGCACCATCAGCAGGGCAAACAGGGCGTGCAGACCGATGAAGTTGGAGGTGCTGTGGCGCTGACAGAGGCGCTTGAAGCTCTCCCACAGGTCGCTCTCGATGGTGGAGAAGACCAGCTCGCCGCCGCTGTCCTGATGGGCCGGGCGCGGCTTGTCGAGCGGCAGACCGTGCACCTCGGGGCTGCCACCGAGCCGATCGACCCAGAACGGCTTGAACTCGGCGTGATAATCGAGAAAGCGGTCCGAGTTGAACCAGCGGGCATAGTCGATGTAGGTGAGCGGCAGCTCGCTCACCTGCAGAGGCTCGCGGTTCTGATGGGCAAGAAAGGCGCGCTTGAGATCCGCGAACATGTTCTTGACCGACCAGCCGTCGGAGATGATGTGGTGCTGAGTGATTAGCAGCACGTGCTCGCGGCTGCCCAGCCGAATAAGATGCACCCGGCTGAGCTCCCCCTGGGTCAGGGAGAAGGGGCGCCCGATCTCCTCGCGTACCCGCCTGGCCACATAGGCTTCGCGCTCGGCAGCGGGCTCTGTGCTCACGTCCTCTATCTGCAGCTTGAAGGGCGTGTGGGGCAGGATCTCCTGGGCCCCCCTGCCCGCCTCGTCCTTGATGAAGCGGGTACGCATGCTGGGGTGGCGGGCAAACAGGTGGTCGAAGGCAAACTCCAGTGCCACCGTGTCCAGCTCTCCCTTGACGCGAAAATAGACCGGCATGTTGTAGAGGTGGGAGGCCTCCTCGTACTGCTCGATAAACCAGAGCCCGCTCTGGGACGAGGAGAGCGGCCCCTGCCGGGCGCCCTCGGCGGCGATAGGTTCTTCGAAGGCGGCACGGGCCGCCAGGCAGCGCACCAGCTCATCCTTGTGGGCCTTGATGGTGGCACCGATGGCCGGCGTCACCGCCTCCTTGCTCGACTGGGAGATAAGCTGGCCCTTGTCGTTCAGCGCCAGCTTCACTCCCTGCCGTTCCAGCTGTTTCAACAGCAAAATCATATTGTTCATCTGTTTCTCAAGCCTCAGGCACTCAGGGTGGCGCCGCCGTCGACGACCAGATCCTGCAGCGTGATGTGGCTGGCCAGATCCGAGGCCAGGAAGAGGACGGTATGGGCGATCTCCGCCGGGGTGGCGACCTTGCGCAGGGGGATACCGAGCTTGAACTGCTCCGGCAACCCGGCAATGGTGCGGGCCATGGCCTCCTCGCTTGGCAGCATGCCGCGCAGCATGGGGGTATCCGTCGAGCCCGGCGACACCAGGTTGGCGCGCACGCCGAAGGGGGCCAGCTCCAGCCCCACCGTCTGGGTCAGGCTGGTGACCGCCGCCTTGGAGGCGCAGTAGGCCGCCATCTGCATGCGCGGCACATGGGCGGCGTTGGAACCGATGGTGACGATGGCGCCGCGCCGCTGCTCCTTGAAGTGGGGCACCAGGGCCCGCAGCAGATAGAAGACGCCGCTGGCGTTGACCGTCATGCAGTCGTGCCAGTCGTCATCGCTCAGAGTCTCGGTGGAGCCGAGGCGCAAGACCCCGGCCCCGTTCACCAGCACATCGAGCCCGCCGTCCGCCAGCAGCGCTGCGCAGCAGGCGTTGACCGCCTTCGAATCGCCGATATCGAGCAGCCGGGTGGCATAGGGGTAGTCGGCTTCGGGAAACGCCAGATCCAGCCCCACCACGATTGCTCCGGCCGCCACGAACTGCGTCGCCACCTTGCGGCCGATGCCGCGCCCGGCCCCGGTCACCCAGACCCGCTTGCCAGTGAAATCAAAGGCCATTGCTTGTTGCTCCTTATCCATCACCACACCATCTCCACGCTCTCTTCGTCCTCGGAAAGCAGGCCGTCAAGGAAACGGCAGAAATCATCGAGGCGCGGGTGATCGAACACGTCGGAGACCTTGACCTGCACCCCGAACTCGGCGCCGAGCCGGTTGACGATCTGGATGGTCTGCAGGGACTGGCCCCCCAGTTCGAAGAAGTTGTCGGCAGGCGCCATGGTGGCGAGCCCCAGGATCTGTTGCCAGATGGCGCCGACCCGGTTCTCGGTCTCGCTGCCCAGGGTCAGGGCTTCGCCGCCCGCCTGGTAGGCGGCCAGCAGGGTCTTGCGATCCAGCTTGTTGGAGCCGGTGCGGGGCAGCTGGTCATAGTGGCGATAGTCGGTGGGGATCATGGCGGCAGGCAGCACCCTGGCCAGCTGCGCCTTGATGACCCGGCTGTCGCGCTCCGACCCCGCCACGAAGGCCACCAGTCGGCGCACGCTGCCGATGCTCACCCCCTGCACGCACGCCTCGTCCACCCCGGGCAGGGCCAGCAACTGGGCCTCCACTTCGCCGGGCTGGATGCGATAGCCGCTTATCTTGAATTCGTTGTCGCGCCGGCCGAGGTAGACCAGCCGGCCGGACACCAGGCGCACCCGATCGCCGGTGCGATAGACGGGCATCAGCTCCGCGCCAACCCGCAAGGTATTGAAGCTGCCTTGTACGCCCCCCACATAGCCGTTGGCCAGCTGCGGGCCGAGCAGTACCAGCTCGCCTTCCTCGGCGGGTTGCTCCCCCGCCCCCAGAATGAGCGCCTGCATGCCGGGCAGCGGCAGACCGATGGGCAACTGGGCCTGGCTCGGGTCTTCCTGTTGCAGCTCCTGAGTGGTCACCACCACGGTCGTTTCGGTGGGACCGTAGGTGTTGAACAGGCGCACATCGGAGCGACCCTGGCGCTGCCACTGGGCCAGCTGCTCGGGGTAGACCGCCTCGCCGCCGATGATGACGGTGGTAAGCCCGGCAGGAATGTGGGCCTGACCCGCCGTCAATGCCACCACCCACTCGTTCCAGAACGCGGTGGGCAGGTCGAGGTGGGTGATCCCCATCTGCTCCACCCCGGCCGCAAAGGCGGGCATGGATTCGAGCAGGGCGTCGGTGCGCAGTACCAGGGTGGCGCCGGCGCTCAGGGTGGCGAACACCTCCTCGATGCTGGCGTCGAAGTTGAAGGGGGCGAATTGCAACATCCGCGCCTCTTCATTCAGGTGATAACGGCAGCGGGCGGCGGCGGCGAAGTGATCCAGCGCGCCGTGGCTCACCGCCACCCCCTTGGGCAGGCCGGTCGAGCCCGAGGTGAACATCAGGTAGGCGACGGCGCGGCCGGCTGTCGGCTGGTTGAGCCGATCATCGCTCACCAGATCCCCCGCCAGCAGGGTGCGCCCCTCAAACAGGCTGGCCAGCTTGTGGCGGTACTCGGCCTGGGTGATCAGGGTCTTGACCTCCCCCAGTCGCAGGATATGGCCCTGGCGCTCCAGCGGCTGCTCGGGATCGAGCGGCACATAGACGGCGCCCGCCAGCAGCACAGCCAGCTGGGCGAAGATGGCCTGGGGGGTGCGGGCCAGCATGACCCCCACCTTGTCGCCGGGGGCGACGCCTGCGGCCTGCAGGGCAGCCGCCATCTGTTCGGATCTGGCCAGCAGCGCCTCGTAGCTGAAGCGGGCCTCTCCCTGCGCCGTGCTCTGAATCAAGGCAATCTTGTCCGGTGTCTGGGCGGCGAAGTGGCAGATCGCCTCCAGCACAGGCCGTGCCTTGATCACTTCATGGGAGGGGCCGGCGATCAGGGCCCTGGCTCGCTGCTCGGCCAGCCAGTCGGCCTTGAGCGTTCCCAGGGTCTGAGCAGGCTCGGCCAGCCAGCGGCCCAGCAGGGCAAACAGGGTATCGGCGATGACCGCCAGCTCTCCCTGCTGGTAGCAGCCGGGGTTGGCGTCCAGATCCAGTCTGGGCTGGCCATCGACGCCGACCTGCACTTCGATGGTGAGATCCTCCACCGGGCCGGCGCTGATGTTGAGAATATGGGCAGATAGCGGCCCGAAGCGGCGAGCGTGATCGAAGGGCATGATGTTGACCAGCGGGCCGAACAGGCGTTTGTCGCCCCCCACCAGGCCAAGGTCGCGGCGCAACAGCTCGTAGCGGTAGTGCTGGTGTTTGCGCACCCCGCGCTTGGCCTTGGCCACGGCGCCGGCGGCCCCCGCCAGACTCAACCCCTCTTCGAGTTCCAGAGCAAGGGGGGTGATGTTCATCTGCATGCAGGGCACGGTCAGCGACGCCGAGCCGATGCGGTTCATCATCATCAGGCCGAGCAGGGTCTTATCCTGGCCGCTCGACAGCGACAGCTGGGCAGAGATACCGGCCAGCAGCAGATCGGGCCAGCCCAGTTTGTGCTCGTCGGCAAAGCCGGTCAGGGATTGCCAGAGCGCCGCCGGCAGTGGGCGGCTCTCGCGGATAAATTCGGCCGCGATGGGTGCGCGGGTCTCGCCAAAGGACTTCACCTCGGGCCAGCCTTGCAGCTGCTCCTGCCAGAAGGCGCGGGCGGCGTCGTTCTTGCCGCTCTGCTCGCGGCTCGCCTCTTCTGCCAGCACTTCAGCCAACGAGCCGAAGGGGGATGGGGAGTTCATCTCACCGGCCAGCCCCTCTGCATACAGTTCGGCGATGCGCTGGAACAGCAAGGTGGTGCCAAAGCCGTCGAGGGCGATGTGGTGCACGCAGCTGTAGAGATAATCGCGGCCGGGGCCGCGCAGCAGGGCGAAACGGCAGGGTGCCTCTTGGGTCAGCTCGAACGGGCGGCGCAGATCGGCCCAGGCCCAGGCGCGGGCCAGCGTCTCGTCATCGTGCTCGAGGGAGATTTCTTCATAGGCCAGGGGCAGCTCATGCGAGACGAAGCAGACCGCCTCCTTATCGTCTTCGAAGTGGCCCTTGAGCACCTCGCACTCCCCTACCGCCTTGGCAAGGGCCGCGGCCAGCACGGCCGCCTCGACCTTGCCGTCGAAGGCGATGCACTCGGCGGTGTTGAACATCGCCTTGTCGTCGTTCAGCAGATGTCCGGACCAGAGCCCCTGCTGAGGTATGGTCAAGGGGAAGCGGTTCATGGGGTCACCTCCAGCGCCTGGGCTGCCAGCCTGGCCTCGATCAGGCGCCACCAGCCGTT
This sequence comes from Aeromonas sp. MaB10011B, assembly GCF_017939325.1. NCBI lineage: Bacteria > Pseudomonadati > Pseudomonadota > Gammaproteobacteria > Aeromonadales > Aeromonadaceae > Aeromonas > Aeromonas sp. MaB10011B. The sequence continues at coordinate 111,845 of NZ_JAGKRK010000042.1, forward strand.
GAGGGTCGGCAACTTGGCGAGATCCACGAAGCCGAGCTCGACCCCGGCGGCGCGCCACTCGGTGAGCAGGGCCATGATCCGCACCGAATCCAGACCGTAGTCGATGAGGTTCTCATCGGGGTCAAACTCATCTTCGTCCTCGTCGATATGACTCAGCAGCCGCGCCTTGAGCCCCTCATACGTCAGCAACGGATTGCTCTGGACGGCAGAAGCGGCAACCGGCGCAAGGGCCAGCACCTCCTCGCAGCGGATCACCTTGCCGCAGCGGGTCGCCACGTAGTCGAGCGCCATCTGGTGGTCGGCCAGGGAGAAGTCCGCCACCCCGTCCGCCAGGAAGAAGGGCTGGATGTCGCGCATGAAGGCGTCGCAGGCGGTCATCATGCAACCGATATGGCCGTAGATGCCGCCGATGATCAGCTGATCCCGCCCCAGCGCTTTGAGCATCTGCTCGAGCTCGGAGCGCTGGAAGGCGCTGTAGCGCCACTTGACCAGCACGGTGTCGTCCCGCTCCGGGCGCAGGGCTGCCACCACCTGCTGCTGCTCGGGCCGTTTGTTGAGCCCCGGGCCCCACATGTCGTTGAGCAGGGCGCGATCCTCAGGGGATTGATCCTTGGGCTGGGCGGTGTAGAAGACCGGGATGCCGAGGGCCTTGCACTGCTTGCGCACGGCGGCCAGGCGCTCGGTGAGCGCCGCGATCAGCGGGCTGTTTTCGCCATAGAAGGCGGTGAAGTACTCCTGCATATCGTGGATCAGCAGGGCGGCACGTTTGGGATCCAGAGACCAGTTGACCTTGTTGGCCTTCCACTGGCTGGGCATGGCGTAATTGTTCAGAGTTGGGATAGCCATAACGTCATGATTCCTTACTAGTTTTTATGCTGTAGAGGCTGGTTGGCGGCGATGGCGTGCGCAATGCGTGCCCGCAGCCCCTGCTTGTCAATCTTGCCCACCGCCGTCATGGGCAGGGCGTCCAGGGTTTCGAAGCGGTCGGGCAGCTTGAAATCCGCCACTCCGCGCTCGCGCAGAAACTTGCGCAAGGCCAGCGGCTTCAAGGCGGGATCCGTGCTGACAATGAAGGCGCAGCTCTTCTCCCCCATGGCGCTGTCAGGCATGGAGACCAGGGCCGCATGGGTGATGGCAGGGTGGTGCAGCAGCTGGTTTTCCACCTCTTCCGCCGCGATCTTCTCGCCGCCCCGGTTGATCTGATCCTTCTGCCGCCCCACCACGGTGAGGTAGCCATCGGCATCCTGTACCACCAGATCGCCGGAGCAGTAGAAGCCCTCGGCATTGAACACCCGGGCGTTGTGGGCCGGGCTCTGGTAGTAGCCGCGGAAGGTATAGGGGCCGCGGGTGTGCAGGGCGCCAGGCTCGCCGGGGGCAACCGGATTGCCCGCCTCATCGAGGATGCGCACCTCGTCGTCCGGGCTCATGGGGCGGCCCTGGGTGTGAATGACCTTCTCGTCGGGATCAGAGAGCCGGGTGTAGTTGACCAGCCCTTCCGCCATGCCGAACACCTGCTGCAGCCGGCAGCCGAGCAGCGGCCCAATCTTGCTGGCCACCGCCTCCCCCAGCTTGGCGCCGCCCACTTGCAGCAAGTCGAGGCTCTCGAGTTGGGTGCGCGCGGTGGGGTCCGCTTCCGCGGCCTGCAGCCAGAGGGAGACCGCCGGCGGCACCAGCGAGGTGAGGTTGACCCGGTGGCGGGCGATCAGCGGGAAACAGCTGATGGGGCTGGGGTCGGGGGCGAGCACCACGGCGCCACCCGCCTCGAACACCCCCAGGGCGCCAGGGGAGCTCAAGGGAAAGTTGTGGGGCGCCGGCAGGGCGCACAGATAACGGGTATGGGAGCCGAGGCCACAAATCTCATTGCTGCGGCGCACGCTGTAGTAATAGTCGTCATGGGTGCGCGGGATGAGCTTGGGAGTGCCGGTACTGCCGCCGGAGAGCTGGAAGAAGGCCACCTCGTCCGCCGGGGTCGGGCCATATTTCACTGGCTCACTCTCATCCCCCTTCGTCAACCAGTGAGTCAGCCCCAGCTCCCCCCCATCGCCATCCAGCAGCACCAGCTCGGCGCTGATGGTTGTCAGCAGCTCGCTCTCGCGACCCTTGCTCGCAAACAGCGGATGAGCCAGCGAGCCGATAAAGAGGCGCGGTGTGATCTGCTCGGCATAAGAGAGGAGTTCCAGCCGGTTGTGGCTAAAGAGCGCGTTGACCGGCGCAATACCGGCCTTGAGCAGGGCGAAGAACACCAGATAGAACTCGGCCACGTTGGGGAGCTGCACCAGCGCGGTGTCCCCCACCCCCAGGCCGTGGCGGGCCAGATTCGCGGCCAGCCGGCTCGAGGCGGCGTCCAGCTCACGATAGCTGACGCGGCGCTCGCCGCAGAGAATGGCCTCGGCGTCGGGGGCCAGCTCGCACTGACGCGCCAGCATGGCGGTCAGCGGCTCGCCGCGCCAGTAACCCTTGGCGCGGTACTGCTGGGCCAGCTCTTCGGGCCAGCGGGTATAGGGCAGGAAGCGGTTGAGTTGGCTCATTGCGCCACCTCCGGACTCAGGCCCAGTGCCTTGAGCATGGTGCCAAGCTTGGTGCCGGTCTCGGCCCACTCCATGGCGGGATCCGAGCCCGCGACGATACCGGCGCCGGCAAACAGCTCGACCTGATGGCCATCGAGCACCCCGCAGCGGATCACTACGGCCCACTCGCCGTTGCCCTGGCTGTCGCACCAGCCGACGATGCCGCTGAACAGGGCGCGCCGGAAGGGCTCCTGCTCGCGGATGAACTGGCGGGCCAGATCAGTGGGATAGCCGCACAGGGCCGGGGTGGGATGCAGCTGGCAGGCAAGTGACAGTACCGATGCCTCGCCGCCATTGAGCCGCCCGGCGATGGGGGTGCCCAGATGCCAGAGGGTATCCGTACTCATCAGCGAGGGGCTGGACGGTATCGCCAGCTCGCGGCAGTGGGGGGTCAACACCCGGCGGATCTCGTCGATCACGAGGCGGTGTTCATGCTGATCCTTGCGAGAAGCCAGCAGATCCCGGGCCACCATCTCGTCTTGCGCCGGTTCGCTCGCCCGTCTGGCGGAGCCCGCCAACGGATGGGTGAACACCTCTCCCCCGCTGACCCGCAGCAGCAGCTCCGGACTGGCGCCCAGCAGGCGGCGGTCCTGGCCGAGCGGCAGGGAGAAGTGGAAGGCGTGGGGATTCTGGGCCATCAAACGGGCCATCACCTGCTTAGGATCGGCAGGCTGGTGCAGGGTAAGGGTGAGTTTGCGCGACAACACCACCTTGGCGAGCCGACCTTGTGCAAACGCATCCAGCGCCGCACTGACCGAGGCCTGAAATTCGCTTGCCGGCGGGGTGCTCTGCACCGAGATGACCCGGTTGGCCTCGGGGGCCTGCTCTGCCATCGCCGCTGTTGCCGGCACCTGTGCTGCCGGGACAGGGCGATCGCCCCGCTTATAGCGGCCGGGCACATAGAGGCAGGAAGCCTCTGCCGGATCAAACGCAAAAGCACCGATGAGCAGGGGGTTGCTCTGGCCGGCAGCCCTGGCGGCATCGAGGGCCAGGGTTATCTGCTGTGCCAGCAGGGGCCACTCGCAGGCGGGGGTGGTGATGGGTTGCCCCAGGTCAGTGGCACTGATCGTGCCCTGACACGAGGTAAACAAGAAATCAGGCGACATCTTCGCCTCGGCAGGTGCGCCATTGTCCATTACTCGAGTCTTCACGTCATACCCTCAAAGAAGATTCAAAATGATAATGATTATCAGTTTGACTTTGTGCGGCGGTAAAATACTCGCTTTGAAATCGCGGGGTCAATGGGATTTTGCATCGTTAAAACAGGAGCTTGTCTGTGGGTATGTCGGGGATGACGCCAGGACGGGCCTGCTGGCCGTGAAGGGAAACAGCTACTCGAATGAAAACGGATTGCCATCCCCATATGGGGGATGCGACAGAAACCGGTCATAGAGGCCCCACTGGCGGCCAACCCGCTTTGCCTCTAAGATGGCGCCACCTCTTGTGACAGCCCCGAAAATGGAACCCTCCCATGTTGAAACACCTGCTTCTGCTTCCCTTCGCCCTGCTGCTGGCGGCCTGCTCGCTGACCCAGTACAGCGTCAGCGAAGGGGAGATCAACCAGTACCTCAAGGAGCGAGTCGCCTTCGAGAAACAGCTGGGGATCCCCGGCATCATGTCGAGCAAGATCCGACTCGATGACATGCAAAGCCGCATCGGCCGCAGCCAGGCCGACAAGGTCGAGCTGGATGCCGCCGGCGAGCTGCAGGTGGCAAGCCCCCTTGGCAGCCAGCAGATGAAGATCCGCCTCTCCCTGCGGGCACGCCCGGACTATGTGGCCGAACAGGGCGCCATCTATCTGCGCGATCTCGAGCTGCTCTCCGTCAAGACCGAGCCGGCGGACGTGGGCACCGCCCTCTCCCCGCTCTTGCCCACCTTCAACCAGTCCCTCTCTCTGTTCCTCTCACAGACCCCCGTCTACCGGCTCGATGGCAGCCGCCAGAACGAGGCGCGGATCAAGGAGAAGGTCGAAGCCCTCAAGGTGGAGCCGGGCCGACTGGTCATCCCCTTCAAACTGATGTGACACCTGCCGCCGCGCCCCTCCTCTTCACCCCACCGGGGCGCGGTTTTTTTCTTCTCAAGCCCCGCCCTTTGCCCCATAATGCACACCATTCTCATTTAGATTCATGAGAAGCGTCATAATAAAATCAACAATATGGTGAGAAGGACATGAGAAAAACCGTACTGGTGCAGGCGATCGCCTGCGCACTCCTCAGCAGCGCCGCACAGGCTGCCGTCAAGGTGGAGGACAAGACGTTCAACACCGCCGCCAACATGCTGGCCTACACCGAATTCGAGCTCTCCGGCGAGCCGCTGGCCGAGGCCATCGGTCTGGATCTGGATGTGCTGGACGCCAACCGCGCCGACGAGCCGACCCCGTTCGACTTCGCCGCCGGCATCGAATCCTATGAATACTCCGAAGAGGCAATGTACGCCCTCAACTACCAGTCCGGCATGGGCCCCCATCTGGTCAACGGGCCGCAAAACCAGGCCCGTGGCGGCACCCTGGCCGACCTGGGCAAACGGGTACTGGCCATGGCCGAGGCCGTCGGCTTCCCCGCCGATGAAATTCCCCAGGGCATGTATCCCCTCTCCCTGCCCTACGCCTCCGCCAACCCGGAGTTCGCCCAGGCCGTGAACGCCACCCCGGTCAACGGTGACCAGATCACCATCAAGACCGCCAAGGGCAACGAGAAGAGCGTCAAGACCCAGGTCCCCGCCTACTTCCGCGACTACGCCACCCTGCGCTGGAGCGGCAGTGACAACCTGCTGGTCCCGGCCGCCGTGGGCGGCATCTTGCTCAAGGAAGTGATGTGGTCCCAGGACTTCCTCGGGGGCATGCACGTGGCCGAGACCGATGAAGAGGTGGAAGCCGCGTCCGCCACCATGGATCAGGACGGCAAGCACAAGCTGGGGGTTTCTGCCGCCGACGGCTTCAACGGCATGATGCTGACCGAGCAGTCCATCGACAAGCTCGCCATCCTGCAAGGTCAGCTCGGCTTTGACGGCAAGACCCTGGGCGCCAAAATCACCCCGCAGTACGATCCGGCCAAGGGGGTTGTCTACTTCCCTCATCAGGTGAAAGTGACCGAGACCAGCAAGAACGACGCCGGTGCCATCGGCAAGCTGGAGGTCGTGGACGGCTCCGCCCAGTTGCGCGACGCCTGGATGCTGCTGTGGCCCCTCTCCGAGTTCTACGCCTTCAGCGATCAGCGCACGGCCAACACCAATCAGAACCCGGCCTTCCACGCCGTGTTTGACGGTGCCCCGTTCGCCGCCGCTCCGGCTGCCAACCAGACCAACGATCTGGGCAAGGCGGTGGCGGGCAGCGATGCCTTCTCCCTGGCCCTGAACCTCTCCAACCTCACCTTCAAGAACCTGCTGGCCCTGCACTTCGAGCCCAAGGCCGGCACCCTGGTCGACAGCTGGCAAGCTGGCAAACAGGCCGGGCACGTCACCACCTTCGACGCCGCCTACGCCCTGGTCGCCCTGCAGATCTTCCAGCGCGCCCAGGATGCGCTGCCTGTGGGTTACGCCGCCGGTGACAATGGCGAGCTGAACCTCAAGACCCCACAGGGTGAGCAGGCGATCGCACTGGTCCGCAAGCAGGCCGATTTCATCCTCGCCAACCTCAAGGGCAAGAACGGCCTGGTCCATGACGGTCTGACACTGGGCGGCAAGCTTGACGCCGGTCAGTCCATCGACGCGCAGTTCGCCGCCATCCGCGGCCTGACCGCCGCCTTCCTGGCCACCTCGGATGCCAAGTACCGCACCGCGGCGCGCGAGCTCTTCATCGCCGCCGACAAGGCCTACTTCAATGCCAAGGCCGGTACCTGGCTCGCCGGCAAGCAGGGTGAATACACCCCCTGGACCCAGGCCGCCATCTCCGGCGCCCTGCGCTCTGCCATGCTGAACCTGCGCAACGAAGGGGCCGAGAAGGCACCCGAGCTGGAGCTGGCCCAGCTGACCCAGCGCTACGTGAGCTGGTTCCGCGGCACCGTCAACGGCGGCATGCAGATGGCCGAGTGGATCGGCGACTCCGGCGAGAACGTCATCGAGGGGGCCAGCAGCGACACCGACGAAGATGGCGTCCCGCAAGTGACCGCCGCCGGTGGCAAGCATGGCACCGCCATGGTGATGGCCGGCAAGGCCCTGGTCAGCGAGAAATAAATCGACCACCAATAGAAAGGGAGCCCAGGGCTCCCTTTTTTTGTCTGTGTCGACGAAGTTAGCCGAGCTTGGCCAGCATCGGCTTGGTCACCAGCACGATGCCCTGCTCGGAGCGGTAGAAGCGGCGTGCATCCTCGTCCGCGTTCTCCCCCACCACCAGGCCGTCTGGCAGCTTGCATCCCTTGTCCACCACCACCCGGCGCAAGCGGCAACCAGCCCCGATCTCGACCCCGGGGAAGATCACCGCCTGATCCAGGGTACAGAAGGAGTGCACCCGCACGTTGGTGAACAGCACCGAGTTGAGCACGAAGGAGCCGCTCACGATGGAGCCCCCCGCGAACATGGAGTTGATGGTCATGCCGTGCTGGCCGTTTCTGTCCTGCACGAACTTGGCCGGGGGCGACATGTTCTGGCTGGTCCAGATGGGCCAGTTCTCGTCATAGATGTCGAGCTCGGGCACCACGGAGGCAAGGTCCATGTTCGCCTCCCAGAACGAATCCAGGGTCCCCACGTCGCGCCAGTAGGGTTTTTGCCCCTCCTTGGCCCCGACACAGGACATGTTGAACGGGTGGGCAAAGGCCTTGCCCTCCCCCACGATGCGCGGGATCACGTCCATGCCGAAGTCGTGCTTGGACTCCTGGTTGTGGATGTCCTCTTCCAGCAACTGGTAGAGGTACTCCGCCTCGAAGATGTAGATGCCCATGGAGGCCAGCGAGCGATCCTCGCAGCCCGGCATGGCAGGCGGATTGGCCGGTTTCTCCACGAAGGCGCGGATCTTGCGTTGCTCGTCGATGTCCATGACGCCGAAAGCCGATGCCTCGCAGCGTGGTACCTCGATACAGGCCACCGTCACCTTGGCACCGAGGCGCACGTGATCCAGCAGCATGGCGGCGTAGTCCATCTTGTAGATGTGATCCCCTGCCAGCACCACGATGTACTTGGGACCGTAGTCACGGATGATGTCGACGTTCTGGTAGATGGCGTCTGCGGTGCCGCGATACCAGTGCACCTCGTCCACCCGCTGCTGGGCGGGCAGCAGGTCGATGAACTCGTTCATCTGGTAGCGCAGGAAAGACCAGCCCGATTGCAGGTGACGCAACAGGCTGTGGGACTTGTACTGGGTCACCACACCCACCCGGCGGATGCCGGAGTTGATGCAGTTGGAGAGCACGAAGTCGATGATACGGAATTTGCCGCCAAAGTGGACGGCGGGCTTGGCGCGGTTATCGGTCAACTGCTTCAGGCGGCTGCCCCGTCCCCCTGCGAGCACCAAGGCCATACTCTGATTCAATAGTTGCCGTGCTTTGGCGGTGTCTACGGGTTCTAGCAACATATCTACCTCTGCTCTGTTGGGGCTGTTTTCAACCCATCTTCGCTTTTTTTACAGACCATGAAAGTGTTTTCACTCACATTTAGTTGCATTCCGCCGGCGCTTTATCGTGGAGTTGCGTGAGTACTCATGTTTTGCGCCAGCGACTTGGTTAGAATTTCTACATCATGAACATCATCAAGGATGAAACGATGTTGAATAAACATGAGGGAAACCTGCTGCTGGTCAGCGCACTGGTCTGCATTCCCATGCTGCTGTTGCAGGGAGTGCTGCTCGCCCCCCCCGCCTCACCGCTCACCCTGCTGCTGGTCCTGATGACCACCCTGACGGGATTCGCCCTGCAGCTCTTTCTCACCCACAGCGTGCGCCGTGGGGAAAAGGCGAGGCAGGAGCAACGCTGGCTGCTGGCGCTGCAGCAGCGGGATCCCGCCATGCTCGACAGCGTACAGGCACAAACGGCTCTGCGCCAGCTCCTTGCATCCTTCAATGAGGCCGAGATCGATGCCCACCGCCAGATCACCGAATTGCACAATCAGGCGACCCGGGACGAGATGACGGGGCTTGGCAACCGCCACGCCTTCCGGCGCGATCTGACCGAGCTGCTGCAACAGGAAAACACCCAGACCGCCATCCTGGTGCTCATCCGCGCCACCGAGCTCGGGACCCTCAACGCCCAGCGCGGCTTCCAGTCCGGGGATGCCTACATCCGGGACATCGCCGCCCTCATCAGCCACACCGTCAGCCGCTTCCCGGGCCACCGGGTCTATCGCATCTCGGGGGCCGATTTTGCCGTCCTGCTGCCTCCCCTGGCCCAGATCCCGCCCCATCTGCTGGGACGGGATCTGAAGCTCGCCTTCGATCGCTATCAGCACGATCACGAGCTCGAGAGCGCCGCCTACTCGGGCATGACCCGCCTGAGCAGCGAGCAGAAGATAGAGGCCATTCTGGCCCGGGCGGATCTCGCGCTGGCCCGTGCCCAGACAGAGGTGGTCAATGGCTGGGCCATCCAGCAGAACGACGAGGTGGTCGAGGTGCAGGGTCAGCGTCACTGGACCCAGGTGCTGACCGATCTGCTGGAGCAGGAGAGCATCAGCTTCACCTGCCAGCCCATCCAGCCCCTGCATCGCGGCATGCTCGCCTACCACGAGATCTATCCCCGTTTCAGCAGCAGCGACGGCACCGTGCTGCCAAGCGATACCCTGCTCGCCATGGCGCAGCGGCTGGACATGGTACTGCGCCTGGCCCAGATGGTGATCCGCCACGTCATCCGCCAATACCGCGCCTTCGGAGGCCGCAACAGCCGGTGGGGTCTCAATCTGCCGGGCTCCCTGCTGCAAAACAGCGCCTTTCTCATCTGGCTGGATCACCAGTTGCAAAAAGACCCCGACATCGGGGCCAACCTGGTGTTCGAGCTCGACGAGGAGCACCTGGAGCGCAACCTGACCGGGTCCAGGCGGCTGTTCGAGCTGCTCAGGCGCCACGGCAGCCGCTCGGCCATCTGCAACTTCGGCAAGGGGATCGGCTCCTTCAGCCTGTTTCGCGAGCTCAAACCCGACTACATCAAGCTGGACCCCGGTCTCATCACCGAGCTGGAGCAGGATCTCACCAACCAGCAGTTCGTGCGGATGATCGTCGACGTCTCCCATCGCATGGGCTGCCTGGTGATCGCGGAAGGGGTGGAACAGATAGGCCAGAAGCAGATGCTGCAGAGCATGTATGTGGACGGCTTGCAGGGCTACCTCATCGCCCGGCCCCAGGAGCTGGGACCGGAGATCGGTCAGATGGGGATCTTCACGGAGACGGTTTCAGCTTCAACAGGGTCAGAATGATGTCGTTGAGCTGGCGATAGCGCTCCAGCTCCTTCTGATCGTAACGGGTCGCCAGCATGGTCGGGTTGTGGCGATGCTTGAGGTAGCGGTTGATCTGCAGGCGGTTGAACCCGGCCACCTTGTAGATCTGGCCGAGCAGGGCATTGAGCTCGTCGTCCGCCAGCCCGGCCCGGGTCAGGTAATCGGGTTGGGACGGGCTCTCCTGGCGGGCCGTGACCTTCTCCAGCTGGCCACGCTCCTGCAAATAGGTGAGCCACTGCTCCACGTAGAGCGGCTTGCAGCCCCCCAGTAGATTGAAGTACCCCACGGCATCGCAGCGGCACCCGCTCAGCAGCACCAGGGCCAGCTCGTCGCTGTCACACTGAAAGCTCACCGGGCCGCTCTGGCTCCAGTCCAGCGCCTGCACCTGGATCCTCCCCTGCGCCCCCGCCTTCGTGGTCACGTCAAAGACAAACATGGCACCTCCCGATCGGCAAAGGGTTGATGATGACCCATCCCCGGGACGGGTGCAAAGGCAAATCGCCTTTTCATGGCCCATGGCGGCCATAAAAAACCGGCCCCCCGAAGGGGGCCGGTTCATCACAATCCGGCAGGACGGCAGACTCAGGCGTCCAGTTCCACCAGCGCCTTGGCCAGCTCGATGGGCTCGAGCTCCTGGCCTTCCAGATCGGCGTTCCAGTTCGGGCCGACCAGCACGTCGTCCTCGTCCAGATCGTTGATCCAGATGTCCAGGAACTCTTCGAGCTCGATCACTTCCGGCTCGTAATCCGCCCACTCGTCCACGCAGTGCAGGCGGGCATCCCCTTCGGCGGACCAGAGCGGCATCACGTCCGCATCTTCGAACTCGGCGGAGCGGCACACCACCCAGTCTTCACCGTAGCGCAGACCCCACACCTGACCCGACTCGCGGACTTCTTCGATGAACAGCTGGAAATTGGCGTCAAGATTGTCAGTTAGTTTGCTCATGGGGTCTCTCTCTTGCAAAGCAATGGCAGGCTGTCGGCCAGGCTGGCCGAGAATGGGGCAGATGGTGTCCCAAAAGCCCCCCAGACTCAAGCCTTATCCCGAAAAAGCGGGGAGAAAGGCCGTCAGATGCGATATTTCGCCACCAGGGCCCCCAGCTCGTCGCAGGCCAGCGCCAGTTGCCCGGATGCCTGCTCGGTCAGCCGGTTCTGGGCCAGGGCATCCGCCGCCAGCTGGGTGATGGCCACCAGCCGCTGGTTGATCTCCTCCGCCGCCCGGCTCTGCTCCGCCGCCGCCGTGGCAATCTGCCCATTCATGGCAGTAATGGTGTGGACGGATCCATCGATGGCATTGATGGCGACATCCGCATCGCCGGCCCTGTCCGCCGTCGCGCGGGAGAGCTGCTGCAACTGGCTGATGCCGCTGACCACCTTGCCGGCCCCCTCCTGCAGCCGCTGGATCATCTGCCGGATCTCGTCGGTGGAGCTGTGGGTGCGGGTCGCCAGGGTACGCACCTCGTCGGCGACCACCGCAAAGCCGCGCCCCTGCTCCCCGGCCCGTGCCGCTTCAATGGCGGCGTTGAGGGCCAGCAGGTTGGTCTGCTCCGCCACCCCGCGAATGACGTCGAGCACGGAGCCAATCTGCTGAGTCTCCTGCTCGAGGCGGCTCACCGCCTGTACCGTCTCCACCATCTCGTCCGCCAGCTGGCTGATGGACTCCCGGGTCTGGACCACCACCTCGCGGCCATGCTGGGCCAGATTGAGGGCCGAGTCCGCCGCGTCGGCGGCCTGGGCCGCGTGCTGGCCCACTTCGCGGCTGCTCACCGTCATCTGCTCCATGGCGCTGGCCACCCGCAGGGTATCCTGCTCCTGGCCGGTGACGATGGCGCCGGTACGCTCCACCACCTCGGCCAGCTGGTGGGCATGCACCCGGTTCTGATCCGCTATCTGCTGGCTGCGGGCCACCAGCTGCGCCATCTGGCTGGCGAAGAGGTTGAAGTTGATGCTGAGCTGGCTCAGCTCGTCACGCCCCGACTCCGGCAGACGTACCCGCAGATCCCCCTCCCCCCTGGCGATGTTGCCAAGGGCCGAGACCGAGCGGGAGAGGGGCACGACGATGCTGCGCACAATGAGGCCGACCACGGCAAACAGCAGGAGGGCCAGCACCAGCCCGATCCCCAGCAGGGTGTGCAGCACCTCCCGGTACTGGGTCTCGACGTCGTCCACATAGACGCCGGTGCCGATGATCCAGTCCCAGGGGGCAAAGCGCTTGATGTAGGAGATTTTGCGTACCGGTTCGTCCACCCCCGGCTTGGGCCAGTAGTAGGCCACCTCCCCCGCGCCCTGGGCCCGGGCCAGATCGGCGAAGGCGACGAACAGCCTGAGCCCCTGCTTGTCCTCCACCCCGGAGAGATCCTTGCCGTCCAGCTCGGGTTTCATGGGGTGCATCACCATGGTGGGGTGGCTGTCGTTGATCCAGAAGTAGTCATCGTTGCCGTAACGCAACCCCTTGATCAGCGCCAGCGCCTCGGCCTTGGCGCTCGCCTCGTCCAGCTCCCCCTTGCGCACCCTGGCTTCCAGCCCCGCCACCAGGCTGTAGGCGGTCTCCACCTGGGCCTGGGTCTGGCGGCTCTTCTCACCCATCAGCCCCTGCTGATAGATCTGCAGGCAGAAGAACAGCAACAGTCCCAGCAGCGCCAGCACCATCAGGGTCACCAGCGACAGACGCCGACCGATACTCCATTGTCTCAACATACCCTCGCCCCGCAGCAGCTACATATCCTTAACACAAGGTATGCCGCCGCGACGCGGGCTGTCCACGATGTCAGCAAAAGCGATGCCAAAAACATGATCCAGCCCCAAAAACAAGAAAGGGTGCCCAGTGGCACCCTTTCTCGTGGTCGACAGGAAGAGGTATCACCGCTCCCAGTACACCTCTTCCAGGCTGTCTTCCTTCTCCGGCAACCCGCGGGAGAGGCGCGGGCTGCTCTGGGCCAGCACCTCGTAGCTCACCCGGTTGGCGTACTTGCACACCTGGGCCAGAGAGGAGTAGGTCAGGAATTCCGAGAGATGCTTGGCGGAGTTCGGCACGTTCATGCGGTGGTAGGCGTTCGCCACCATGTCGTGCAGCACGGCGGACAGCGCCCCGTCCCCTGCCCCGTTGGTGTTCTTGATCTTCTCCGGGCCGCCCATGTAGGGGGAGATGTGGGAGTAGATACGCGCAGGCTTGCGGCACTTGTCCCGGGCCATGGGGCGGCTGAACTCGTACATGTTGAACTCGGGGATGACGCCGGGCAGCAGGGTGTGGGTGGTCTCGCGCTTGTAGTCCTCGTCGGTGTAGCTCGCCATGTAGAGGCCGATGGGGCCGGCGGTGCAGAGCACCATGTCCGCCCAGTCCAGCGCCTTGTCGGCCGCGCCGAGGGGATCCTTTATCCCGGTCAGGGCCTCCGCCTCGTCCTCGTTCATGGCGAGCACGGTCACGTTCTCGCTGATGAAATCGCGCCACCACTGGGGATTCTCGTCGATGACGAAGCGGGTGCCCAGAGTCAGCACCACGGGCACCCCGGCCTCGCGGGCATAGCGCACCGCGGCCATGGCGGCCTCCTTCATGGGGGTGCCGTCGGCGCCGCGCACCAGGTAAGCGGTGATCACCAGGGCCGAGGCCTCCTTGATGATGGTCTCGGGGATGTGGTCCACATCCAGGTGATCCATCTTGCCGGCGTTGATGCCAAAGCTGCGCTCTCCCCCTTCGGTGATGAAGGTGAAGCAGCGCCCGACCGGGCCGTCCACCGGCTGCAGGTAGTCGAGGTTGACCCGGGAGGAGGTGTTGCACAGATAGCGGTAGGCATAGCTGCCGATGCGGATGTCCTGGCTCATGACGCCAAGCAGGATGGAGTGGGAGTCCGCCAGCACGGAGTAGTTGTGCATGGTGTTGCCGATGGTGCCGCCGGCAAATTCGCTCACCACCATGTTGTTGGCCTTGAGCTCGTCGTAGACCAGCTCCGCCACCTCGTCGGAGATGAGCATGGAGTGGCCCTTGCTCAGGCCGTACCGGTTCAGGAAGTCTTCATCCACATGGGCTTCGATATCCACCAGAGTCTGATCGATGCCCACTACATAGGCCTTGCCCAGTTCGGTGAGCTGGGAGTTCTGCGGGATCAGGGGATCACGTCTGTCGACCGGGAAGTAGTGTTTGGACTTGCGCTGACCGGGAAATTTCATGGCAATCTTCTGTGCTCTGGGGAAAAGAGGGGCGGGATTTTAACACAATCCACCACGCCGAAAAGTCGCACGATTGAATTTTGAGGTCAGTATAGACAAGGGTTTGCGAGGAAAACGTTTGACTTGGCTGCCACAAAAAACCACCCCGTGGCGGGGTGGTGTTGCGGGATGACATTCAGCTTGCCGAGAGCCCCTGCACCAGGGCCAGCACCGAGAACATCCCCAGCGACAGCCAGAAGAAGAGGGTGCCGAAGAGGCGCGGCATGTTGGGAGCCCTGGGGATCTGGATGCCGATGGCATGCAGGATGCGCCCCACCACCAGCAGCACACCGCCCAGGTGCAGCCAGAGCGCCCCGACCCCCGCCAGTTCGCACAGGGCCATCAGCAGCAGGGTGAGGGGCACGTACTCGGCAAAGTTGCCGTGGGCGCGGATCGCGGCCAGCATCTCGGGGGCTTCCCCCTCCCCAATCATCACCCTGAACTGGGCGCGGCGCTTGACCACCCAGAAGGAGAGCAGCAGAAACAAGAGCCCGAGCAGGCCGGCGTAAATCAGCGTGATATGCATCATCAGGACACTCCTTTATCGTTGAATCCGAACGTCCGCCACGTAGGGCACCGGATGAGAACGGCCATCATGCCAGCTCGCGACAGATGAGGGAAACCATCATGCGGATATGGGCCTGATCGCTGTTGAGGGCCGGGATGTATTCAAACTGCTCGCCACCGGCGGCCATGAAGATCTCCCGGTTCTGCACCTGGATCTCCTCCAGGGTCTCGAGGCAATCCGCCGAGAAGGCCGGGCAGATGACATCGAGCCGCTTGACGCCGCGAGAGGGCAAGTCGGCCACGGTCAGGTCCGTGTAGGGCTTGAGCCACTCCTCCTTGCCAAAGCGGGACTGGAAGCTCGCGGTCCACTGCTCCGGGGCCAGCCCCAGCGCCTCCGCCAGCAGAGCGGCGGTGCGCCTGCACTGATGACCATAGGGATCCCCTTCCCGCTCGTAGCGCTCGGGAATGCCGTGGAAGGACATCAGCAGATGCTCCCCCTGGCCGTGCTGCTCCCAGTGGCGACGCACGCTCATGGCCAGCGCCTGGATGTACTCCGGGTGGGCATGGTAATCGCGGATGAGCCGCACCACCGGCAGATTGCGCTCGGTTTTCATCGCCCTGGCCCAGGCGTCGAATACCGAGGCGGTGGTACTGACCGAATACTGGGGATAGAGCGGCAGCAGGATCACCCGGTTGACCCCCTGGGCCTTGAGAGCCTGCCAGCCATCGGCCAACGACGGGGCGCCATAGGTCATGGCGAGCGCCACCGGCACCTCGACCCCTTCCCGCTTGAGCTCGTGCTCCAGGGCCGCGCGCTGCTGCTGGCTGATGACCATCAGGGGGGAGCCCTGCTCGGTCCACACCTGCTGATAGAGCTTGGCCACCTTGGGGGAGCGGGTCGGCAGGATAATGAAGTGAAGCAGGGGGCACCAGAGGTAGCGCGGCAGGTCGACGACCCGCTGATCGTGCAGAAACTGGCTGAGAAACGCCTTGACCGCCGCCGTGGTCGGCGCGGCCGGGGTACCCAGATTGACCAGCAAGATCCCGGTTTTCGTGGTCACGTTAGCATCCTGTCGTTCTGTGTCGTGGGAATGGAATGCAAGAAAGGGCCCGGTATGGACCCTTTTCTCACTCTCGTAGCCAGCCGGCGAACGGCTGCGTCCTGCCGGCCCAGAATGGCTTAACCGAGAATGGCGGCCAGTTGCTGGCTGACCAGATCCACCGGCTGGGTGCCGTCGATCTTGACGTAACGGGTGTTGCCCGCTTCCGCTTCCTTGCCGTAGAAACCGATGAGCGGCGCGGTCTGCTGATGGTAGACATCCAGACGCTTGCGCACTGTGGTCTCTTCGTCGTCGGCACGGATCACCAGATCCTCGCCGGTCACGTCATCCTTGCCTTCCACTTTCGGCGGGTTGAACACCACGTGGTAGGTACGGCCGGAGCCGGAGTGCACGCGGCGGCCGCTCATGCGCTTGACGATCTCTTCGTCCGGCACGTCGAATTCCAGCACGAAGTCCACGGTCACACCGGCATCCTTCATGGCTTGCGCCTGGGGAATGGTGCGGGGGAAGCCGTCCAGCAGGAAGCCGTTGGCGCAATCCGGTTGCGCGATGCGTTCTTTGACCAGGCCGATGATGATGTCGTCGGAGACGAGCTGACCTGCGTCCATCACGGCTTTGGCCTTGAGGCCCAGCTCGGTACCCGCCTTGATCGCCGCACGCAGCATGTCGCCGGTGGAGATCTGCGGAATACCGTGTTTTTCCATGATGAACTGAGCCTGGGTACCCTTGCCGGCGCCCGGAGCTCCCAACAGAACAATGCGCATACACGCTCCTAGTTGATTGGTTATTCAATTCTTGAGAAGGCAAAAAACTACACGTTTTCGCCCGTATTAACAAGCTCGCCCCGTGTGAGTGGCCAGATTATCACCACACTCCCGCCCCGTCTCTGCGACCAAAGACGCAGACGACGACCACGAAAAATGATTGAAAATGCAGCAGCGCACCAGAGGGGAACGGCCAAAAAAAAAGCCCACTGTCATGCAGTGGGCCAATCACAATCACATCACGCTTGGAGTAGCAGACGGTTGATACGGGAGACGAAGCTCGCCGGATCATTGAGGCCACCCTGCTCCGCCAGCTGGGCCTGCTCGTGCAGGAGGGAGACCCACTCGCCAAACAGGCTCTCATCCTCGATGGTGCCGAGCTTCTTCACCAGGGCATGGTCGGGGTTGAGCTCCAGGATGTACTTCTGCTCCGGCACCGGCTGACCGGCGGCGCGCATCAGCTTGATCATCTGGGTGCTCATGCCGTGGGCGTCGGTGACGATGCAGGACGGCGAGTCGGTCAGACGGTGGGTGACGCGCACCTCTTTCACCGCCTCCCCGAGGCTCTTCTTGACCCGCTCAACCAGACCGGCGTTGGCTTTTTCAGCCTCTTCCTGCGCCTGCTTGGAGGCGTCGTCTTCCAGATCCCCGAGATCCAGTTCGCCACGGGTGACGGAGACCAGCTGCTTGCCGTCGAACTCGGTCAGGTGGCTCATCAGCCACTCGTCCACCCGCTCCCACATCAGCAGCACTTCGACGCCCTTCTTGCGGAAGATCTCGAGGTGCGGGCTGTTCTTGGCAGCGGCATAAGAGTCGGCGGTGATGTAGTAAATCTTCTGCTGACCTTCCTTCATGCGGCCAACGTAATCCTCGAGCGACACGGTCTGGGCTTCGCCCTCGCCAGCGGTGCTGGCAAAGCGCAAGAGCTTCGCGATCTCTTCCCGGTTGGCGTAATCCTCTGCCGGGCCCTCTTTGAGCACATTGCCGAACTCGCTCCAGAACTTGGCGTACTTATCGCCATCCTCTTTCGCCAGCTTGTTGAGCATGGTGAGCACGCGCTTGGAGCAGGCCTTGCGCAGGGAGGCGGTCACCTTGTTGTCCTGCAGGATTTCACGGCTGACGTTGAGCGGCAGATCATTGGAGTCCAGCACCCCTTTCACGAAGCGCAGGTAGGTCGGCATGAACTGCTCGGCGTCGTCCATGATGAAGACGCGCTGCACGTAGAGTTTCAGGCCGTGCTTCTGCTCGCGGTTGTAGAGATCGAACGGCGCACGGGCCGGGATGTAGAGCAGGCTGGTGTACTCCTGGGCCCCTTCCACCCGGTTGTGACCCCACAGGAGCGGATCTTCGAAGTCGTGGGCGACGTGCTTGTAGAACTCCTGGTACTCCTCGTCCTTGATGTCCTTCGGGTTGCGGGTCCAGAGCGCGGTGGCGCGGTTGACCTGCTCCCACTCCCCCGGGGTGCCGACGATGGTTTCACCGTCTTCTTCCCGATCCGGAGTGCCCTCCTTGAACATCTCCACCGGCACGCTGATGTGGTCGGAATATTTGCTGACCACGGAGCGCAGGCGCCAGTCGTCCAGGAACTCCTCTTCATCGCTGCGCAGGTGCAGGATGACGTCGGTGCCGCGACCGGCTTTGGTCACGTCAGCCACGGTGAAGGAGCCTTCCCCTTGTGATTCCCACTGCACGCCCTGCTCCGGCGCAGTGCCGGCGGCGCGGGAGACCACGGTCACCTTGTCGGCCACGATGAAGGCGGAGTAGAAGCCCACCCCGAACTGGCCGATCAGCTGGGAATCCTTGCCCTGGTCACCGGAGAGGTGCTTGAAGAACTCGGCGGTGCCGGACTTGGCGATGGTGCCCAGGTGCTCGATCACCTGGTCACGGGTCATGCCGATGCCGTTGTCCGAAATGGTCAGGGTCTTGTTCTCTTTGTCCACCACCAGGCGCACGCGCAACTGGCCGTCGTTTTCGAACAAAGAGGCATCGGAAAGCGCCTTGAAGCGCAGCTTGTCCGCCGCATCGGAGGCGTTGGAAATCAGCTCGCGCAGGAATACTTCTTTGTTGGAGTAGAGGCTGTGAGCCATCAGGCTCAGCAGTTGTTTGACTTCAGTCTGAAAGCCGTGGGTTTCGGCGTGAACACTTTGGGTCATCGACCAGTCCTCAAAACGTCGGGTTGAACAGATTCCCAAGCTAGATGGGGTTGGCCTTTCAAATATCAAGGGGCTTGCGTGCAAACTTGAGAGCAAATTTGCACACCGGCCCCTCGCTTGGCCCACACAGGCAACCCCCTCACGGCCTCCCCCTTCACAAGGGGGAGGTGAACTGCCATCCCCAGTCTGGCGAGGAGGGTCAGATTGGGATCGAGCGTGGAGCCAATGGCGAGGTCAGCCTTGCTCTCCCCTGCCAAGGGGAGGCATGAGGTGGGATCCGTTGCCCCCTCCCCTGCCAAAGGGGGCATGGGGCGGGCTCCGTTGCTTTCTTCCCTGCCAAAGGGAGGAGTGGGGCAAGATCCATTGCTCCCTCCCCTATCAAGGGGAGGGCCGGGTTGGGTTCGTTGCTTTCTTCCCTGCCAAAGGGAGGAGTGGGGCAAGATCCATTGCTCCCTTCCCTGCCAAAGGGAGGAGTGGGGCAAGATCCATTGCTCCCTTCCCTGCCAAGGGGAGGGCCGGGGTGGGGTTCGTTGCTTTCTCCCCTGCCAAGGGAAGGGCTGAGGCGGGGTTCGTTGCTTTCTCCCCTGCCAAAGGGAGGAGTGGGGCAAGATCCATTGCTCCCTCCCCTGCCAAGGGGAGGGCCGGGGTGGGGTCCGTGGCCTCTTTAGCTCAGACGCTGACGCCCCATCAGGGAGTGGGAGAGCGTGGTGCCATCCACCAGCTCCAGCTCCCCGCCCACCGGCACCCCGTGGGCGATGCGGCTCACCTCCACCCCGGCGGTGCGGGCCATGTCGGCGATGTACCAGGCGGTGGCATCCCCCTCGATGGTGGGGTTGGTGGCGAGGATCAGCTCCTTGATCTGCTCCTCTTGCAGGCGGCGCTCCAGGATATCGAGCCCCAGCTCCTCGGGGCCGATGCCGTCAAGGGGAGACAGATGCCCCATCAGCACGAAGTAACGGCCGGAGAACTGGCCGGTCTGCTCGATGGCGGCCACGTCCGCCGGGCTCTCCACCACGCAGAGCAGGCCATTCTCCTCGCGCTTGGGATTGGCGCAGATCTCGCAGCGATCGTTCTCGGTAAAGGTGCGGCAGTGGCTGCAATGACCGATTTCGGTGAGCGCCCGGTTGAGCAGGGAGGCGAGACGCAGGCCGCCGCTGCGCTCGCGCTCCAGCAGGGTGAACGCCATGCGCTGGGCCGACTTGGGGCCCACGCCCGGCAAGACCTGCAGCGCCTTCATCATCTCATCGAGCAGGGGACTGAATTTCATGGGGATATCCTTTAAAGCCGCGCCGAAGGAGTGATTCGACCCGCTTGTCTGAAGCGGCGCCGACTCCTCCATCCGAACCTATCTTGTTGGCGCAGGACTATACCCGAGCCGGCCCCGGGCGCCAATGGCCGATCCCGCCATAGTGCCTGACGGCCCAACATCACCCCGGTCGGGGCGCAGCACTGAGCGGCAACCTCCCTTTCCCCTCTTCCCACAACCCAGATCACGCCATGATTGCCAATCCAATTCCGGGGAAACCGGGAAACCCTCCCAGATTGCCCCAACTCACTCCCCACCAGCCTCCAGACAAGCCAGCACGGCCAGAAACCAGGCCCACATTGTTTGGTTTTTCTATTCGATAACCAGTTATCGTTTAACAAAACCAAACAATAAATGCCCTCTTGAGGTCCCGATTTATGACGTTGCGCCGGTTTTCAACGGCTCCCCCTTCTGTTTTTTCACCGGCCGATTAGTATGACTCACGCGACAACCAGCTCCGTTGAGGCCGTTACTAGGGAAGGTGCGAATAAGTCATATGGCACGAGAGCATTTACTGGTAACCCATTGATATTAAATGACTAAAATTTTCATTTTTTGTTCGTGGGATACTTGTTCGCACTTTCCTTAATTAACCGGCCCACATCCATGCTTCACCATCCCTGGCCACGGATGACCTGTCTCTCCGGCCGCGTGCGCCACCAAGCCGGCCACAAGCTTTCTTGGTGGCGTACACCACTCGCCGGTTCGACGAGATGCCCTCTTTAATCCGGCAGTTCCACCTTCACCCCCCATGGAGCTGGTAGCCTGCTTTTCTCCTCTGCCATGCACCTGCCCCTCCCCGCACCTTGGCCAGGGGTCGGCAACCCCACCTGCACGCAGCCGGTGCGAAAAACCGCCAACAATGTGCGAAAACGGCTCGATCCCCCTCCCGTTTTAAGGGGAAAAACCAGTGATAAATATTGCCCGATAGGGAGCCAGAGAAAGCGTTGGCAGGGAAATTTATACCGAGGAATATTCCGTATTTTGCGCATTTACGCATTCCTATTCGCCACATAATTTACCAACAAAAAAACAACTGATAACATCTTTTTACATTTTAAAGCATATAAAAACATGATTCAGTGACCCCCGTTTGCTCGTCCCGGCAGCCAGGATCACCGGATCGGGATTGAAACCATCAGCCAACTACTCATCGAGCAGACACCCGACCCATGATGAACACAGTTACGGCCAGCATCGATATCGATGCACTCCAGCACAATTTCACCGTGGTGCGCCGCCATGCCCCCCACAGCAAGATCATCGCGGTACTCAAGGCCAATGCCTATGGCCATGGGCTGCTGCAGGTGGCCCACGCCCTCGCCCAGGCCGATGCCTATGCGGTGGCAAGGGTCGAGGAGGCGCTGGTGCTGCGTGCCAACGCCATCACCAAGCCCATTCTGGTGCTGGGAGGCTTCTTCAGTGCCGAGGCGCTGCCGCTGCTGGCGAAACACGAACTGCAAACCACCTTGCATACCTGGGAGCAGCTGGCACTGCTCGAGCAGGCCAGTCTGCCCGCCCCCATCAAGGTGTGGCTCAAGCTCGATACCGGAATGAACCGGCTCGGGCTGCGCACCCTGGAGCTGCCCGCCTTCATCGAGCGGCTGAGCCATTGTCGCAACGTGGTGCAGCCGTTCCATCTGATGACGCACTTCAGCCAGTCCGATGAGCAGGATACCCAGGCCACCCGGCTGCAGATCGAGGAATTCAACCGCCTCTCTGCTCATCTGCCGGGCGAGCGGGCCATGGCCAACTCCGCCGGCATCCTCGCCTGGCCGGCATCGCGCAGCGACTGGATCCGACCCGGCCTCATGCTCTACGGCGCCTCCCCGTTTACCGGTCAGCTTGCCGCCGACCATGACCTGCGCCCGGTCATGAATCTCAAGAGCCAGCTCATCGCCACCCGCGCCTGCCAGCAGGGCGAGGCGGTCGGCTATGGAGGACACTGGGTGGCGGATCGAAATACTACCCTCGGCGTGGTGGCCGCGGGATATGGCGATGGTTACCCCCGCATGGCGCCCGAAGGTACCCCCATGCTGATCAATGGCCGCCGGGTGCCCATCGTGGGTCGGGTTTCCATGGACATGATCACCGTCGATCTGGGGCCGGCGGCCAGCGACAAGGTGGGAGACGAGGTGACGCTGTGGGGGGAAGGGTTGCCGGTGGAACAGGTGGCCGAAAAGATAGGCACCATCCCCTACGAGCTGCTGACCCGCCTGACCAGCCGGGTCCATCTGACGCACTGTGACAAACGCGAACAGATGCCGATGTTGAAGCTGGCCTGAGCAAGCGGTCTGAGACCGGCCACAGAGAAGTGTCAAACCAGCCCTTGATAAACAAAAGGCCCCGTCTTTCGACGGGGCCTTTTGTTTTATTTGGCGGTGAGGGAGGGATTCGAACCCTCGATACGTTGCCGTATACACACTTTCCAGGCGTGCTCCTTCAGCCACTCGGACACCTCACCAAATTTTCACTGCTTGAAGTGGCTTTCGGAGCACGCTGCGCGTGCATCTTGCCGACTTCGTCGGTGGGCAGCCACTCGGACACCGCACCCAATTTTGGTCTGTGCTTTAACGTGTTCAGCCAACACGAATTCGCTGCGCCGTTGCGCTGGAACGGGGCGTAATATAAGGGATAGGCGCGAGGCGGTCAATGCAATTTTTTATCTTTTGCCACTGTTTGCTCAATAAGCGAACCAAGTGACTAAAAATATGCCATTTCCTATCCCTTTCCATCAATTTTCAACCGCTTCGTGCAAATGTTCTCCTCGAATCGCCTCTTCCAGCGAGCCGTAGAACTCCAGCTCTCCCGCCACCGGACGCACCTTGGCCCGCGCCAGGGTCTTGAGGGGCTGGAATTGCAATTCAGCCACCTTGAGACGGACCCCCGCCTTGGCCATGCGTTTTGCGAACTGCTGGAAGGCGGTGAGACCGCCAGCATCCAGGATGGAGACCGCCTCCATTTGCAGGATCAACTCCTTGTGGTCCTTCACCTGGGCAAGCAACTCGTCAAAGACCCGCTCGGCGGCGGCAAAGAACAGTGGCCCGTTGATCTTGTAGACAAGGGTCGAGGGGGACACCTCGCTGGCATAGCGCTTGTGATCCGCCAGGTTGTGCAGCCTGGTCATCTTGGCTATCTCGCGCATGAACAGCAAAGAGGCCAGGATCACCCCGAAGGTGATGGCGATGACCATGTCGAAGATGACGGTCAGCGACAGGCAGACCAGCAGCACCAGTACATCGGATTTGGGCGCCCGGCGCACCAGATCCACCACCTTGTGGGCCTCGCTCATGTTCCAGGCCACCAGCAGCAACAGGGCGGCCATGGCAGAGAGCGGCAACCAGGAGAGCCAGGGCGCCAGCACCAGGATGGCGGCCAGCACCACCAGCGCATGGACGATACCGGAGATGGGAGAAGTGGCCCCGGCCCGCACGTTGGCGGCGGAGCGGGCGATGGCGGCCGTCGCCGTGATGCCGCCGAAGAAGGGCGCCAGTATGTTGCCGAGCCCCTGCCCCAGCAGCTCGCCATTGGAGCTGTGCTTGCGACCCGTCATGCCGTCCAGCACCACGGCGCAGAGCAGGGATTCGATGGCCCCCAGCATGGCCATGGAGAAGGCGGCGGGCAGCAGTCTCTGGATGGCGGCCAGGTTCCACTCCACCGGTGCCCCGTCCGGCCCCGGCAGCGCCCAGGGCATCACCAGGGTCGGCGCGATGGGGGGGATCCCCATGCCCTGGGTACCGTCGGCCAAGGTATAGCTGAACTTGCTGCCGATGGTGGCCACGTCCACCCCGAACTGGTGCAGGCCAAAGCCCAGGCCCACCCCCACCAGCACGGCGGGCAGGTGGCCGGGGACCGGCAGACGCAGCCTAGGCCAGAGCAGCAGCACCGCCAGGGTCGCCACCCCCACCAGGGTGTCCCCCCACTGCCAGCTGGGCAGGGCATGAGCCAGCGCCTGCACCTTGCCGAGGTAGGTTTCCGGCATCTCGGGCACCTGCAGGCCGAAGAAATCCTTGATCTGCAGGGTGGCGATCACGATGGCGATACCGCCGGTAAAACCCAGGGTCACCGAGGGCGGAATGTATTCGATGAGGCGGCCGAGGCGCGCCATCCCCATGGCCACCAGGAAGCAGCCCGAGATCAGGGTGGCCATCAAAAGCCCCCCCACCCCGAACTGCTGGGCCACCGGGTAGAGGATCACCACGAAGGCGGCGGTGGGCCCCGAGATGGAGAAGCGGGAGCCGCCGGTCACGGCGATCACGATACCGGCGATGATGGCGGTGTAGAGCCCGTGCTGGGGCGGCACCCCACTGGCGATGGCCAGTGCCATGGCAAGGGGAATGGCGATGATGCCGACCGTGATGCCGGCGATGAGGTCGCGGCCAAAGCGCGCCACGCTGTAGGGTTCGTCAATGCAGGATTGGCGCAATGCGATGGCCAGCTTCACGCCTTGTAAGGAAGCTTGATTGTGCATGTCTAGGGTAATACCAGAAGAGGGAGACAAAGGCCGGGGTGAACCGGCACCCGATCATCATCAAGGGCCGGCAGAGCTGTCGACGCGGCGATGGTATCGAAGGCAACCATACCCGACCCGGCCAGATAATTCGATGGGCAGGATCAAGAAATGGCCATTACCCCGCATTATTGTCATCGATAGCTCGCATATCGCCGATTTTCCCTGCCATTCCTTTAATAGATCCCTGGTCATCGCGAACCGGCACCTCCCTCGCATCCCCCACACCTCAGAGGCAAGCCCATCGACAGGGGCGACATCGCCGATTTTCATCGGTTCCCGCCATGATCGGCTTATCCATTGCCTCGCCCCCTCCAGGCCGATGGCACCTTCATCGCCAGCCCGACCGTGGCCGCAGGCAGGGCATCTCAAGCTGCTGATTGTGCTGAAAATAGTCCACAGCGCCCAAGTTTTGGGCAAACGGGCCGAAAAGCCCTTTTTCCGTGGAGTGGCGGGTTGACACCCGTCCGGGGGATCATTAATATCCGCTGCGTCTCGACGAGACAGGCAATTCCTCCTTAGTTCAGTCGGTAGAACGGCGGACTGTTAATCCGTATGTCACTGGTTCAAGTCCAGTAGGAGGAGCCAATTCCCTCGTAGTTCAGTCGGTAGAACGGCGGACTGTTAATCCGTATGTCACAGGTTCAAGTCCTGTCGAGGGAGCCATATTCCATGCCTCAAAGGCCCGATCGCAAGATCGGGCCTTTTTGTTTTGCCTGTCTCTGGCATCCAATGCCACCACATTGGCGCCTTTTGCATGTCAATGCTCTCGCCCTGCCCCCTATACTGGTCCTCATTCCGCTAGCACTGACTTCACCTCGCACGGCAAAGGCGCACGCATGGCACACAAATCTCACTTTTCCCTGGACGTCGGATGGCAGCTACTGCTCAAAGACCTTGGCCTGCCATCCAGGCATGTCTTGCGCAGGGCACTGCTGCCGGAAGACACGTTGTCGCGCGAGAATCATGGGTTGACCACCGATGAGTATTTCCGTTTCTGGCGGGCGCTGGAGCAGGAAGCCAATGACGTCCTGTTTCCCTTGCGGCTCATCGAGACCGTTTCCAGCGAAGTCTTCAGTCCCCCCTTGTTTGCCGCCCTGTGCAGCCCGGATCTGATGCGGGCTGTCCAGCGGCTGGCCAAATACAAGGCGCTCGTTGCCCCCATGAGCCTCGAGATCTCGGTAGGCTCCTGGGGAGAGATGACGCTCTCCCCTCGCTGGCAAGGAGGGCACACCGAGGTCCCGGTCTCCCTGCAGGTGGTGGAACTCGCCTTCTTTGTCCGACTGGCACAGATCGCCACACGTGAGGCGATCTGTGCCGTGCGAGTGACACTGCCTGCGCTCCCTGCTGGAAAGGCACTGCAGCGCTACGAGCGCTTCTTCGGCACCGCCATCACACTTGGAACCCATGCCAGCATTACGTTTTCTGCCGTGGACGTGCTGCGCCCCTTTCTCACGAGCAACGAGGGGATGTGGCAAGCCTTCGAGCCCGAGCTGCGTCGCCAGTTGTGCGAAATGGACTCTGCCGCCACCACGGCGGAGCGGGTGCATGCCGTTCTGCTCGAGCTCTTGCCAAGCAACTCGGCCACCATTGAGGTGGCGGCAAGTCGCTTGGGCATGAGCAAGAGAACCCTGCAACGCCGGCTGGAAGAGGAAGGGGAAAACTTTCGAGCCCTGGTCAGCGAGACGCGAAGAAGGCTCGCCTGCCACTACCTTGAGCACACCACCCTGTCTGGAGGGGAGATAGCCTTTCTGCTTGGCTTCGAAGATCCCAACTCCTTCTACCGCGCATTCCAGGATTGGACCGGGCGGACGCTGGAAAGCACTCGCCAGTCATATCGATTCAACTGAGGTCAGCCTCATGACCACCCATATCAATCCCGTCGCGTGCTGCTCGCCGGGGCCACCTTCGCCGTCGCTGGCAGCCGGGAGGCATTTAGCGCCGTCGACTTCACGGCCAATCTGGCCGCCGCCAGGGCCGCGGTCAAGGACGGTGATCGCCGCACAGGCTGACTCGAAAGCAATAGGGATGGCGCAGTTCGATGGCGTCATGGCGCCGTTTGCCAGAACCATGGCATCACGGGTCGGATATGGTATCGATACCGCAGGCAAGCCGATTCTGGACTCGCATGCGATTCATTTTGCTCAAGGATCTTCCATATGAACTCAAACGTTGTGCTCGTCACCGGCGCCTCCTCCGGTATCGGAGCGGCCACCGCCATGAAACTGAAGGCTCTAGGATTCACCGTGTATGCCGCAGCGCGGCGCATCGAACGCATGCAATGACTGACAGACGCGGGGATCCGCGTCATCGCCATGGATGTGACCCAGGATGCATCTATGCAGGCAGGAGTTGAGAGAATCATCACCGAAACCGGCAAGATCGACGTACTGGTCAACAATGCCGGGTATGGCTCCTACGGCTCGGTTGAAGAAGTCTCTCTCGAGGAGGGTCGCACCCAGTTTGACGTCAATGTGTTTGGCGCCGTTCGCCTCATCCAGCTGGTGCTGCCCCACATGCGCGCCCGACAGACTGGCACCATAGTCAACATCACCTCCATGGGCGGCAAGATCCACACCCCGCTAGGAGCCTGGTACCACGGAACCAAGTTCGCACTGGAGGCCATCAGCGATTGCCTTCGCATGGAGGTGGAACCCTTTGGCATCAATGTAGTAGTGGTAGAACCGGGTGGCATCAAGACCGAGTGGGCCGACATTGCCGCGCAAAAACTGCGCGAGGTCTCCGGCGAGGGGCCTTATGGTCACCAGGCCCTCCCCATGGGGGAGTCCATGATCGGACGCGCCAGCCGCCAGCGCCAGTCCCCGCCGGAACTCATCGCGGATACCATCGCCAAGGCGGTCCAGACCCGTCGCCCCAAGACCCGCTATGCCGTTGGTTTTGGGGCCAGGCCGATGATCTTCCTGCGCCGCTTGTTGCCGGATCGTGCATTTGACCGCTTCATGCGCCTTGCTACAGGGATCCCGCACCAACGCGGCTGACCCAGTCCACCGACACCTCACTCAGGATAGGCTTGCGCCTGAAAGCCCGGCCATCGGCCGGGTTCTTTCTTACCCCCTGCCCCACCTCGGGGCAAGGGCGCTCGCCTTCCACCCCCGCATCCCGCTGCGCCCGTCCCTTGCCCTCATGGCCTGTTGCCACAAGATAGCGCAGGCTTACCCTCTATGGGGTACCACTCTGGTGCGCCCTGCCTTGCCCCGTGATGACATAAAAGTCATCCATATGATTTTTGAATGAAAAATTACTGACACTGGCCTCGATAGCGACTCAATTGGCTGGCACAGCCCTTGCACTTTGTGATGTACGCAGGGACGTCACAAGGAGTTGCCTATGCTGCCCATCAAGCCCCCCGGACCCGGTTGTTACGACGAGATGCTGCTCACCGACAACCAGTTTCGCGATCATTACCACGCCTACCTCTCGTGGCTGCACCAGACCGACGAGAAGAGCATAGAGCGCAAGCGCGAGGAGGCCGACCTGCTGTTTCGCCGGGTCGGCATCACCTTCAACGTCTACGGAGACGGGGACGGCGCCGAGCGCCTCATCCCGTTCGACAGCATTCCCCGCATCATTCCCGCCCGGGAGTGGCAACACCTGGATCTGGGGATCCGCCAGCGGGTCACCGCCCTCAACGCCTTTCTGCACGACATCTATCACGATCAGCGCATCCTGAAGGCGGGGGTGATCCCGGCCGCCCAGATCCTCACCAATGCCCAGTACCAGCCCTGCATGCAGGGGGTCGACCTGCACCGGGACACCTATGTCCACATCACCGGGGTCGACATCATCCGCAACCACGACGGTGAGTACTATGTGCTGGAGGACAACCTGCGCACCCCCTCCGGGGTCTCCTACATGCTGGAGAACCGCAAGATGATGATGCGCCTCTTCCCGGAGCTGTTTCACAACCAGCCCATCGCCCCGGTGGAGCGCTACCCGGCCCTGTTGCTGCAGACCCTGCGCGAGAGCAGCCCTGTGGACAACCCCTGCGTGGTGGTGATGACCCCGGGACGCTTCAACAGCGCCTACTTCGAGCACAGCTTCCTCGCCCAGCAGATGGGGGTGGAGCTGGTGGAGAGCGCGGATCTGGTGGTCAAGGATGGCCAGGTGCTGATGCGCACCACCACGGGGCTGAAAAGGGTGGATGTCATCTATCGCCGCATCGACGACGACTTCCTCGATCCCCTCGCCTTCAACCCGGACTCCCTCATCGGCGTGCCCGGGCTGCTCTCGGTCTACCGCGCCGGCGGCGTGGTACTGGCCAATGCCATCGGCACCGGGGTGGCGGATGACAAGTCCATCTACCCCTATGTGCCGGAGATGATCCGCTTCTATCTGGGGGAAGATCCCATTCTCAACAACGTGCCCACCTGGCAGTGCCGCGAGCCGGCTGCCCTCTCCCACGTGCTGGCCAATCTGGAGGAGCTGGTGGTCAAGGAGGTCCATGGCGCCGGCGGCTACGGCATGCTTATCGGCCCCTGCGCCAGTCGCGAGGAGCTGGCCCGTTTTCGCGAGCTGCTCAAGGCGCGGCCGGACAACTACATCGCCCAGCCGACCCTCTCCCTCTCCACCTGCCCGACCTTCGTCGACGCCGGTATCGCCCCCCGCCACATCGATCTGCGCCCCTTCGTTCTCACGGGGCAGGAGCTGCGCCTGGTACCGGGCGGCCTGACTCGGGTCGCCCTCACCGAAGGCTCCCTGGTGGTCAACTCCTCCCAGGGTGGTGGCACCAAGGACACCTGGGTCATGGAGGGCAGCCCATGCTGAGCCGCACCGCAAGCGAACTTTACTGGATGTCCCGCCACCTGGAGCGGGCGGAGAACACGGCGCGCATGCTGGACGTCACCCAGACCATGTCGCTGATGCCCTCCATCGACGCCGATCACAGCGAGCTGGTGGCGCCTCTCACCATCAGCGGCACCCATGAGCCCTTCCTGGCCCGCTACGGCCAGGTGAACATGGAGAACCTGCTGCAATTTTTCTGCTTCGACGAGGAGAACCCGAGCAGCATCTTCAGTTGTCTGCGCATGGCCAGGGACAACGCCCACGCCGTGCGGGGCAAGATCCCCGGTGAGGTGTGGGAGAGCATCAACGCCGCCTGGATAGAGATCCGCCGACGCCGCCAGGCGGGGCTGTCCAGCGGCCAGGCCCAGGAGTTCTTCGACTGGATCAAGGAGCGCTCCCACCAGTTTCGCGGCGCCACCTATGGCACCATCATGCGCGGTGACGTGCTCTGGTTCCTGCGCCTTGGCACCTTCATCGAGCGGGCCGACAACACGGCACGCATCCTGACCGTGAAGTATCAGGTGATCCGGGAGGACGAGGACAGCGTGCGCGAGTTCTACCGCTGGAACGCCCTGTTGCGGTCAGTGGGCGCTTACGAGGCCCACCAGACCCTCTACAAGACGCTCTCCCATGCCTCCATCGCCGAGCTGCTGATCCTGCGCAATGACGTGCCGCGCTCCCTGCGGGCCTGTCTCGACGAGATGGAGCTGATCCTTGCCCAGATCGAGGGCAACGCCGGTCAGACGCCCCGGCGCCTGACCACCATACTCAACGCCCATCTGACCTATGGCGCCATCGACGATGTCTTTGCCCTCGGCATGCAGGAGTACCTGAGTGATTTCCTCAGCGACATCGGCGCCATCGGCCAGAGCATCCACGCCGCCTACCTGGAGGTATTATGAGACTCATCATCGATCACCAGACCCGCTACCACTATGCCGACGTGGTGCGCCGCAGCACCCAGTACCTGCGCCTGACCCCCCACAGCACGGCCCGCCAGCAGATCCTCTCCTGGGAGCTGGAGCTGCCGGGGGAGGCCACCTGCACCACGGACGGTTACGGCAACATACTGCATGTGCTAAGCCTGGAGTCCCCCCACGAGGGGATCCTGATCCGCGCCCACGGGGAGGTGGAGATCTGCGACGACGCCCCGGAAGATGAGGAGTCCTCCCTCATCTCTCCCCTGAGCTACCTGAGGCCCACCCCCCTCACCCGACCGACCCCGGCCCTGCAGGATCTCGCGAAGGCCTGCCTGCCAGAGGAGCCGACCCTGGCCGACTTGCAGAGCCTGATGGCACGCATCCTGGTGCTGATGCCCTATCAGCCCGGCAGCACGGATGCCACCTTCAGCGCCGACGAGGCACTTGCTTCGGGCAGCGGCGTCTGTCAGGACCACACCCATGTCTTCCTGACCTGCTGCCGCCACGCCGGCCTGCCGGCCCGGTACGTGAGCGGTTACCTCTACAGCCAGGACAACAGCCACGTGGCGATGCACGCCTGGGCCGAGGTGTGGATCGAGGAGCGCTGGCACACGTTCGACGTCACCAACCTCACCAGCTCCACCAGCGAGCACCTCAAGCTCGCAGTCGGCATGGATTATCTGGATGCCTGTCCGGTGCGCGGCGTGCGCTATGGCGGCGGGTGCGAGCAGCTGCAGAGCCAGGCGCAGGTGACCCGCCTGGATGGACAGCAGCAATGAAGACCGGGAGAGTCCTGGCGGGAGCGCGGTCATGACCTATTGCGTCGCCATGTGCCTGCAAGACGGCATGGTGTTTGCGTCCGACTCGCGCACCAATGCGGGGGTGGATCACATCGCCACCTTCCGCAAATTGCACCTCTTCACCCGGGAGGACAGGGTGATAGTGCTGCAAAGCGCGGGCAATCTGGCCACCACCCAGAGCGTCATCAGCCTGCTGACGGAGGGGCAGGAGCTCCTTGCCCTCCCCAGCCTCTACGAGGCTGCCGCCCTCATCGGCCAGACCATACGCACCGTCATCAGCCGGGATGGGGGTCAGCAGCAGGGCCATATCAACTTCGGCTGCAACATCCTGCTGGGGGGGCAGATCCGGGGGGAGCGCCACCGCCTGTTCCACATCTATCCGGAGGGCAACTTCATCGAGGCGAGCGCCGACACCCCCTACTTCCAGATTGGTGAGAGCAAGTACGGCAAACCCATCATCGATCGCATCATCCACCATGAGACGCCGCTTCAGACCGCATTGCAGTGCGCCCTCATCTCCATCGACTCGACCCTGCGCAGCAATCTGTCGGTGGGCTTGCCCCTGGATGCCCTGGTCTATCACGAGGGCAGCTTCTCGGCGACGAACCAGCACCGCATCACCGAACAGAACCCCCATTTCGTGGCGCTGCGAAAGGCCTGGGGCGAGGGGTTGCAGCAGTTGTTCCAGGGCCTGCCCACTTTCCCCCTCTAGGCCGGGCGGGAGGCGCCAAGGCGCTTTCCCGCTCCTTTCTTTCCGGATATTCTGGCTGCCTTCCTTTTCGATGGAGTTTCCCATGCGCCGCTTCAACGTCATGCTCAACGGCAGCCGGTTGATGATGTTCCCCTTCTATGTCTGCATCCTTATCTGTGTCGCCCTCCTGATGGTGAAGTTCGCCATGCAGCTCTATGTGCTGTGCCGCGACATCATCGACATCCACTATCTGGATCTCATCACGGGGGTACTCACCCTGGTGGACTTCGTGCTGGTGGCCCAGATGCTGATCCTGGTGGCCATCTGCGGCTACGTGCAGTTCATCAAGACCCCGGAGCAGCGGGCAGCCCTTGGCGACAACTGGCTCAGCAAGATCAACTTCGCCTCCCTCAAACTTATCGTCATCAACTCCCTGGTCACCATCGCCGGGATCGAGGTGCTCAAGGCCTTCCTGACCGACGGTACCGGCAACGAGATCGAGATGAAGTGGTCGGTCATCGTCTTCCTCGCCTTCTCCACCGCAGCGCTCATCTACGCTGTCACCGAGCGGCTGGCGGACCACAAGTAACTCCGGTTTCCATTCAGCCTTTATTCATCAAAGGCCGAATTGATAACTCTTTTCATTACCTTTACTGCATTGTAAACTTGCTCCCCCGGGCTTTACTGCCCGGGCGTTGGAGCACCTATGACAAGCCTTTCCCTCTCACCACGACACTGCTGGCAGTGGCTGGCCTATCACCATCAGGCCGCCGAGGGCTCCCTCTATCTGATGTTCTTCTCCGGCCTGCTGCTGTGGGAACCGCTGACCCCGCTCTGGTCGCTGGCACGCTGGAATCTGTTCCTGCACGTCGCCCTCTCGCTCACCCTGTTCCCCCTGCTGTTTGGCGCCTTCTGGCTCTCCCATCGCAGCCTGCTGCGCAAGAGCCGCAAGCCTTTTTTGCGCACCACGGGGCGCATCATCGAAGCCTTGCTGCTGGTCTGTCTGGCAAGCGGACTGGTGCTGGTGCTGCACGGCACCCCGGGGGATAGCCTCGGCAACCTTGCCAGCTGGGCCCACTGGCTGAGCGCCCTCGCGTTGACTCCCCTGGTGCTTCGCCACGCCTGGCGCTGGACCATCTTGAAATGGCGCACCTGATCTTATGTTGAAGTTGTTGTTATCCCTGATGTTGGCCGCCCTGCTGCTGGGGACCGCCTCGGCCCAGGAGATGGGCACCGCCATGATTGCCTATGACGAGGGGAGCGCCCCGCACCTCGTCACCGCCAACCAGAGTGCTGGCTCCGTCACCCTGCTCGAACGGGGCACTGGCAAGCGACTCAACGAGGTGCAGCTGGGGGGCGATCTGCGCCAGCTGGCCCGCGCCGGCGATGGCACCCTGCTGGTCACCGACTACAGCGGCGATCGCCTGCTGCTGTTGGATGGTGAACTCGAGCTGGAAGAGGCGATCCCCACCGGCCATAGGCCCTACGGCGTCATCTTCGATCCCAAGCGACAGTGGTTCTGGGTCACGCTGTTCGAATCCGCTCGCCTGCAAGCCTACGACACCACGGGCAAGCTGCAGCTGGATGCAGAAACCGCCGAGACACCCCGCGGGCTGGCCCTGACCGACGACGATCGCCTGCTGCTCACCCACGCCATGACCGGCCAGCTCGCCATCTATGATCTCGCCAAGCTTGAGAAGGACGCTACCCTCCCCAAGCCCAAGCTCATCACCCTGGCCGAGACCCACAGCGATACCCCAAGCGACTCGCAGGGCTTGCCACGCCTGCTGGATGGCATCGCCCTCTCCCCCGATGGCAGCGAAGCCTGGCTGCCCCACGTGCTGTGGAGTTTCGATCACCCCTTCCAGTTTCAGAGCACCGTCTTCCCGGCGGTCTCCATCATCGACCTGGATGAAGAGAAAGAGCGGGTCGATGAAAGAAAGCAGCTCTTCTTGCAGATCAACCTGCCCAGCGTCGGCAACCGCAGCCAGATCGTCTCCAACCCGTTCGCGGCGCGCTTCGCCGCCGATGGCAAGCGGGTCTACCTGACCCTGGCGGGCTCGGAAGATCTGCTGGTGTTCGACCTGTCGCGCAGCGGCAAGCAGAACAGCAACCGCCACAGACGCAAGAAGTTTCAGGGGGGCGCCAAGGCGACCCAGCTCCTTCGCCACCTGCCGGGCCAGAATCCGCGCGACTTGTTTGTAGACGGCGACCACATCCTGGTGCACAACGTCATGGGGCAGGATCTCACCCGCCTCAACACCGGCGGCAGCGGCCCCTTCGCCCGGGTCACAGTGGATGTGCCCCACTTCGCCAAACTGGTCGAGACGGATCCGCGCCCCAAACCGCTTCAGCGCGGCGAGCGGCTGTTCAATCTGGGCAACACCGCCGCCAACAGCCGCTTCCCCATGGCGGGGGACAACTGGATGAGCTGCAACTCCTGCCATCTGGACGGGTTCAACTTCACCAACCGCTATCTAATGGCAGCCCATCGCCAGCAGAGCGGCGACAACGCCATCAACGGCCACGCCAACCTCGTCAACATGGTGGCGGGTGACTTTATCGGCGAATACCTGCGCATGACCCAACAGACCCAGGGCGGCATGGGCCATGATACCCGCGATGGCGCCGAAGCGGTCGACCCTGCCAGGCCCCAGCCCGAGGTGAAGGCGATGATGGAGGATCTGCACGCCTTCGTCACCGCCGATGGCAACCTCCCCTATCTGGCCAACTGGCTGCGGCTCGATGCCCCGCGCAGGGATCCTGCCAAGGCGCCGACCACTCACCCGAAAGAGTGGCTCAACTCCGCCTCCTGCCAGAACTGCCACCAACAGGCGTTCCAGGACTGGAGCGAGAGCAACCACCGGCTGATGGGCAACTCCCACCCCTACTACAAGGTGGTACAGGCGCTGGCCCGCGAAACCGAAGGGGAAGCCTTCGGTCAGTGGTGCCAGGGCTGCCACATGCCTCAGCAGGTGCTGAACGGCCAACAGGATCTGCCCAAGGGTTCGAATATGTTCGAGCGGGGCGGCGCCTCACTGATCGCAGCCCACCAGAAAGGTGAGCCCGTGGTGGAAGAAGGCACCGGCTGCGTGCTCTGCCATCGCATCACCCGGCTCGAGGATGCCGGCGGCAACAGCGCCTTTACCGTGAATTTGAAAGACCGCGAGAGCTATGTGTTTGAGGCTGCCGCCGGCGGCAGCCTCCAGCACTGGCTGGCGGAGCGGCAGATCAACGCCCGCCCCGCCATGCACAAGGCCTCTTACCAGAAGGATTTCTACCGCGACGCGGCCCTGTGCAAGTCCTGCCACAACGAGTTCGTCCCGGGCACCGGCGCCAATATCGTCAACACCTGGGACGAGTGGGAAAAATCCAGCTTCGCCAAGGCGGAGGATCCCGCCAAGCGGCGCACCTGCATCGACTGTCACATGAACCCAACACCGGGCAACGGCGGCGCGCCGGTGGCCGGCCAGTCCACCGAAAACGGCACAGTGAAAGAGCGGCTCTATCGCCACAACTTTACCGGTGCCCAGCACCAGCTGGTGGGGCTGCGCAATCCCGCGCTCGAGCAGGAGAGCCTGGCGCTCTTGCGCTCAAGCGCCACCCTCTCCGCCCGCATTGAAAACCAGAGCGGCCAGCCCGAGCTGGTGGTGCGGGTCGCCAATACCGGCGCCGGCCACGCCCTGCCCACCGGGGTCGCCGATTTCCGCGAACTCTGGCTGGAGCTGACCGTCACCGACGCCAACGGCAAGCTGGTGCTTGCCAGTGGCCAGCCGGTGGATGGCGCCGTCCCTGAAGATGCGCGGCTGTTCAGGAAGGTGTTCGGCGACGCCGAGGGCAAGCCGGTGGGGCTCAAGTTCTGGCGCTACGCCAAGCTCCTTGAAGATACCCGCATTCCGGCCGATGGCTGGCGCGATGAAGCCTGGCCGCTGCCGGCGGATGCCCAGGGCCCCTTCAAAGCCGATATCAAACTCAATTTCCGCACTTACCCCAAGTGGGTCAATGATGCGGTGCGCGCCGCCGAGCCGAGCTTGCCGGAGCCACCCATAGTGCTACTCAATCGGCTGCAACTCACCCTGCAGCCTCTCCCCCTCACGCCCGCTACGGAGCCTCACACCTGATGTTTGCAAGTTTTCTCATTACTCTGCGCGAGGGGCTGGAAGCCTTCCTGCTGGTCGGCATCTGCCTCTCCTACCTCGCCAAGCTGGGGGCGAGCCGCTACAACAAGTTCGTCTATCTGGGGGTGGTGCTGGGCCTGCTTGCCTCTCTCGTGGTCGCCTTCCTGTTCCAGGTGGTGGTGAGCCAGTTCGAGAGCGAGCGCTACAACCATTTGCTGATGGCGGGGATCCTGATTTTCGCCACCCTGGTGCTCACCTACATGGCGGTCTGGATGCAGAAGCAGGCCAAATCCCAGGTGGGGGCCATGACGGCGCGCATCGATGCCGCCATCGACGGCGGCAACCTGTTCGGTCTGGTGCTGCTCGCCTTCCTGGCGGTGATGCGCGAAGGGTTTGAAACCGTGCTCTTCTTCTCGGCTCTGGTCTACTCCGGGCAAGGGGTGGATCTGCACGAGGGGCTGATGGGGGCGCTGGGCGGCCTGCTGCTGTCGGTGGTACTGGTGTGGGGGCTGCTGCGCTCCACCCGCAAGGTGGCGCTGGCCCCCTTCTTCCGCTGGACCGGTCTGCTTATCATCATCATCGCCGCCGGACTGCTGTCGTCCGCCGTCAACATGCTGCAGGCAGCCGGGCTCATCACCTTCTGGACCGAGCCTGTCTTCAACATCAGTCACATTCTCGACGATCAGGGGGTATTTGGTACCTTCCTGCGCGCCCTGTTTGGCTACAATGCCTCACCAGCCGGCCTGCAGTTGCTGACCTGGGCCAGCTACCTGGTGATCTTCGTCACCGTCTGGCATCGCAACTATCGTCCCCAGCGCTGATTGCCCAGCGCGGCGCAGCAGCGGATGACAAGGCGGCTCAGCGGGGCCGCCTTTTCCACTTCTTCTCTTTTGGTCAGCGTTTCGGATAACAGAGTCATGAGCGACAACAACACACAACACATAGCGGTACTGGGCGCCGGCCCTGCCGGTCTGATGGCCGCCTGGCGCCTGCGCCAGGCCGGTTTTGCGGTCACCCTGTTCGAGCAGGAGAGCGTGGTGGGCGGCATGTGCGCCACCCAGACCTTCAAGGGACACGACGGTGAGTATCGCTTCGACTACGGCGGCCACCGCTTCATCACCAAGAACCCCGAGCTGCTCGCCTTTATCGACGAGCTGATGGGGGACGATCTGCTCCACGCCGAGCGCAAGAGCGTGATCCGCTTCGGTGGGCGCACCTACGACTACCCCTTGAACCTGCCCAATTTGCTCAAGACGGCGCCGCTCGCCCTGATGGCTGGGGCGGTGAAGGATCTGCTGCTGTTGCCCTTTGCCAAGAAGCCCACCGATTTTGCCAAGGCAAGCTTTGCCGAGTGGATCCAGAGCCACTTCGGTCGCACCCTCTATCGCCAGTTCTTCGAGGGCTACACCGGCAAGCTGTGGGGCATCAACCCGGACCAGCTTTCCGCCGACTGGGCTGGCCAGCGCATCAGCC
The DNA here is from genome assembly GCF_017939325.1 of Aeromonas sp. MaB10011B. Taxonomy (NCBI): domain Bacteria; kingdom Pseudomonadati; phylum Pseudomonadota; class Gammaproteobacteria; order Aeromonadales; family Aeromonadaceae; genus Aeromonas; species Aeromonas sp. MaB10011B. The sequence continues at coordinate 149,070 of NZ_JAGKRK010000042.1, forward strand.
TGATTGACCTCAAAGACGTGGCGCGCCGCCTGTTGCCAAGACGCAACGGCAGCATCTCGGTGCGCACCTATGCCCGCAAGTACCGCTACCCCAAATACGGCTTCGGCCAGATCTTCACCACCCTGGGGGAGCGGCTGATTGCCGAAGGGGTTGAGCTCAAAACCGGCGCCACCATCACCCGCCTTGAGCAGGCTGGTGGCCGCATTGAACGGGTTTATTGGTCACAAGATAACGTGGAGCAGAGCGAGCGATTTGATCAGGTCATCTCCACCCTGCCGCTGCCGCTCACCTGCCAGCATCTAGGCTTGCCGTGCGATCTCCACTACCGGTCGCTGCGCTTCGTCAATATGCCCCTCAAACAGGAGAACCTGTCGGACAACACCTGGCAGTACCTCTCCGACCCCCATATCCTGGCCACCCGCTTGCAGGAGCCGCGCCGCCGCAGCCCCTTTATGGCGCCCCAGGGCCAGACCTCGGTGATGCTGGAGATCCCCTGCAACCCGGGAGATGCCACCTGGCAGGCGCCGCTCTCTGATCTGCGCGGTCGGGTTACCGATGATCTGGCGAGCCTCGGCGTCGATATCGCCAAGCTTGGCGATGAGACCTTCGAGGCGCGCAGCGAGTACGCCTATCCGCTGATGGACCTCGGTTATCAGGCCCGCCGCAACGAGGCCATCAAGGCGCTGATGCCCATCACCAACCTCATCATGACCGGCCGTCAGGGGACATTCCGCTACATCTTCACCGACACCGCCATGGAGATGGGGATGATGGCCGCTGACATGGTGATCGACGGGGTAGACAGACGTCACGCCATCTTCAATCATCGCAACGAAAATACCGTGATTGAGACCCAGAGCGTGGCCTGATGGCCGCGCCATAAACAAACAAGGAGAAGAGGATGACCATCCGCCCGGGTTTACTTGCCCTCACCCTGCTGCTGGCCCTCTGCGGGCAGGCGCAGGCTTACTCCTACGCCGCTGCCGGCAAGGAGCCGCTGATCGATGCTCGCGAGGCACTGCTGGGCGCCGCCACTGACGGCAAGGATGCCAGTGCCACCTTGAGCGAGATTGCCGAGGAGCTGACCTATCTGGAACAGCACCACAAGGTCGAGCTGCAAGCACCGCTGGCAGCCGCCATCAAGGCCAAAGACGCCGCAGCCACCGCCGCCCTGCTCAACCGGGCCTACAAGGCGGAGATCGAGCGCCGCCTCGAGGGGGCCAGCCAGAACCTTGGCGACTACCAGACCGCCAAGGTGCTGGTGGTCAAGAGCAAGCGCTTCCTGGATCTCATCCTCCCCTCCCTCAATGAAGGGGATCGCAAGGCCGCCGAACAGGCGCTGGCCAAGGTGCTCGATGCCATCGGCAACCCTGGGGTGTTCGGGGTGGGCGCCAAGCCCGCCGATGCGGCCGCCTTTAGCGATGCCGAAAAAGCGCTGATGGCCGTGCTGGCACCGCACTGATGGCTACCTGCCCATCACTACGCCACCTCGCTGTGACAAGCGGTGGGTTTCGCTGCGCGCTACCCACCCTACGCACTTTGATGACCTCTCATCGATGACGACGGCCCCCCTCATCCCCGCCCCTTCTCCCGCAAGGGGAGAAGGGGGGCGTTACCACGGCCGATTACGCTTCGCTAATCGACCCTACTTGCTGATCCTTCTACAACTGGTCTGGCTTGGCTGGCTGCTGGCCTTCCCGGTGGCCCTCGATTCCGACGATGCCCTCAACTTCGCCCACGGGGTGGTGCGTTTCAGCGTGCTGGAGTTCTCCCCCCACTTTCCGGGCTACCCCGCCTTTATCTGGCTGGCGCGGCTGATCAATCTGGCGGTGGACGAACCGGCCCGCGCGGTGCAGTGGGCAAGCCTGTTGGGGAGCTGTTTGCTGGCGCCGCTCGCCGCCTCGCTGGCGGTCAGATTGTGGCAACGGCCCAGCCTGCTGGCGCCGGTCTGGCTGCTGGTGCTGGCCCTGCCGCTCACCCCGACTCTCGCTCTTTCCGGCCTCTCGGACGGGCCTGCGCTGGCCGCCTGGCTCGGAGCTCTCCTGGGCTTGCAACAGCGCAAGATAACGCTGGCGGGTCTGCTGCTGGGCCTGATGCTGGCGCTGCGCCCCTCCTACTTCGTGCTGGCGCTGCTGCCCCTTTGGCTGGGGATGGCGCAAAAGGGAATGCGCGTCAGGTTTATGCTCCCCATCACGCTGGTGGGGTTAGCCTGCCTGCTGTTTGTCTGGCAGGCCGATGGCTGGGCCTATTTCAGCGAGGGGCGCCGCTTTACCGACGGTCACTTTACCTTGTGGGGCAACACGGCGGCGGCCCACGGGGATCGACTGCTGAGCTGGGCGAATACCTTCAACGATCAGCTCACCCCGCTCTGGCCCCTGTTGATGGGAGCCTTGCTGATACTGCCACTCTGGCAACGGTCAAAAGATCACAATGCGACCCCCTCCGTGCTCTGGACGCTCTACTGGCTCGCCCTGCTGCTCTGGACCCTGGTTGGCCAGAATCCGGACAATCCCCGCCATCTCGCGCCCATCACCCTGCTCGGTATCGTGCTGCTGGCAGGCTGGCTGCCACGCCGGGGCGAGCTGCCAGCCATGCTGGGGGCCCTCGTGCTGCTGCTCTGCACCCTCACCCCGCTGGCGGCACCAGCCATGACCCGGGCTTCCAGACTGGCCGAGCAAGCGTGCCCGGCGCTGGTGACCCAGTGGGGTGTGAGGCTGCTGCGAGAGACCACGGCCCTGCCCGTCACCGACGGCTGGTATCAGGGGGATGCACGCCTTGCATTGGCGCAAGGGGCCTGCCGGCTCAGCCGGCGCCCCCTCGGCCCGGAGGATCTGCCCGCCGGTGGCCAGCGAGTCTGGTTTGCCCCCCGCTTTCACGCCGAGCCCGGCCTCTGGCTCGGCATACAGGATCACCCCCGTCACCAAAACTGGTAGACTGGATGTTTGTCACTCCCTGACTTCGCACTCATCAAGACTGGATACCCTATGCCCCAAGCCAGCTCCCTCTCCCCCCGTTTCCTCTTCATCCTGCTCGGCGCCCTGGCAGGCCTGACGCCGCTTGCGGTGGACATGTATCTGCCCGCCATTCCCGCCATCGCCCGGGATCTGGCTACCAGCATCGACGGCGCCCAGCTCACCATCAGCGCCTTCCTGGGGGGCTTTGCCATCGGCCAGCTCTTTTACGGGCCGCTCGCCGACAGCTTCGGCAGAAAGCCGGTGATCCTGGCGGGCCTGACGATGTTTGCCGTGGCCTCCGTGGGCTGCGCCATGGCGGACTCCCTGCCTGAGCTCCTCGCCTGGCGCATGTTGCAGGCCGCAGGGGGCGCCGCGGGTTCCGTGGTGGTCAACGCCCTGCTGCGCGACCTGTTCGAGAAGGATGCGTTTTCCCGCGCCATGTCCTTCGTCATCCTGGTGATGACCCTCGCCCCCCTGGTGGCCCCCGTGGTGGGGGGGTATATCAGCGCTCACAGCGACTGGCGGGTCATCTTCTGGCTGCTGGTGGCCATCAGCCTGCTCATCTGCCTGGTGATGCAGTGGAAGATTGAGGAGACCCTCAAACCCGAGCACAAGCAGCCCCTGCGACTCGGGCAGGTGCTTCGCAACTACTGGGGGGTGCTCTCCCACCGTGGTGCCATGGGCTATGTGCTGTGCGGCGCCCTGTCGAGCTCCGGCATGTTCGCCTTCCTGAGCGCCTCCCCCTATGTCTACATCGAGTATTTCAAGGTGCCGACCGAGCACTACGGCTGGCTTTTTGGCCTCAATATCCTGCTGATGATGGTGGTCACCTTCGCCAACAGCCGGCTGGTGAAAGGGGTGGGTGCCGAGCGCATGCTGCGATACGGCCTGACCGTGCTGCCGCTCGCCGGGGCCCTGCTCATCTACAACGCCTGGAGCCAGACCGGCGGCCTGTGGGGCATCGTCATCCCTGTGGTGCTCTTCGTCGGCCACATCAGCCTGGTGGGGGCCAACGCCATGACCGGCCTGATGGGCCACTTTCCCCAGTCCGCAGGCACCGCCTCGGCGCTGGCGGGCACCCTGCGCTTTGGCCTTGGGGCCCTGGTGGGGGTCCTGGTCAACCTCAATCCCCCCGAATCGCCGCTCCCCATGGCCATCGCCATCGCCGGTTGCGGCCTGGGGTCGGCCCTCAGTTACTGGCTGCTGAGCGGCAAGCGCGTCCCCTGATGCCTTGCAATGAAAAAGCCCTGTCCATGGACAGGGCTTTTTGCATCGGGGCGCAGGCCTCAGTCATCGGCCTGCAACCCGCTGCGCGCCAGGATCTCGCTCTCCAGCCCATCCAGGCTTAGCTGGTTCTTCTTGCGCCAGTAGGCCTCAATCCCCTCCTGTCCCTGGCGTGCCGACCAGTTGGCGAGATCCTCCCTGTCTCCCTGATAGTCAAACAGGGGCACCGACATGCCGCACGACGTCTGGACCCGTTCAATGTCCAGCAGGAAGATCTGGCGAGCCGCGACGCTTGGGGGGAACAGCGCCAGCAACGACGGCCACTGCGGATCAGTGCGGTGCAGCACCCGTGCCTGGCCATAGGCCCGCAGAATAAGCGGCGCCCCCTCGAAGGCGCAGAACATCACCGTCATGCGCGGCTGTTGCAGCACCTGGGCCGCGGACTCGTTGCCGCTGCCGGTCAGGTTGAGCCAGGCCAGGGTGTGGGCATCGAGGACGCGCAGCGAATCCCCGCCCTTGGGGGAGAGATTGACCGATCCCTTCGCGGCCGCCGTGCCGACAAAGAAGATCTTCTGCCCCTCGATAAAGGTGACATGGCGCGGCAAAAGCGCCTCGAACAGTTGTCCCATCCTGCCTCTCCCTGGTGCCTGGAACCGGATTGCCTAAAACAGGGCGCTGTTGAGCCACAGGTGCGCCCCTATGCCGACCATATAGCCAAGCAAAATGGCAGGCAACCACTTGAGGTGCCCGACGAAGGTATACATGCCCCTGGCCTGCCCCATCAGGGCCACTCCGGCGGCGGAGCCGACCGAGAGCAGACTGCCCCCCACCCCGGTGGTCAATGTCACCAGCAGCCACTGCCCCGTGCTCATCTGCGGCTCCATGGAGAGCACGGCGAACATCACCGGAATGTTGTCGATCAGGGCGGAGAGCAGGCCGATGGCGACGTTGGCCAGGGTCGGATCGCCACCGTCATAGAGGAAATGGGAGGCAAGCGCCAGATACCCCATAAACCCGAGACCGCCGACGCACATCACCACCCCGTAGAAGAAGAGCAGGGTGTCCCACTCCGCCTTGGCAATCTTGTTGAACACATCGAACGGCACCACCGAGCCCAGACGCAGCAGCCTGGCCTCGTCCCCGGTGCGCTCATACAGCGCCCGCGCCCGGGCCAGGGTGACGGGCTGGGTCTTTCGCAGATAGAAACTGAAAAATTGCAGGTAGCCCAGCCCCATCATCATGCCGAGCACGGGGGGCAACCCCAGGAAGTGATGGCAGGCGACGGCGGTCACTATGGTGAGCACAAAGAGCAGCACGATGACAACGGCGCCGCGCCTTGGCACCACCATCTCGCCCGGGATGGCGGGCACCAGACGGGGCACCATCAGGCTCATCAGGGTGGCCGGCACCAGGAAGTTGAGCAGGGCGGGGATGAAGAGCAGCAAGAACTGCTGGAACGGCACCTTGCCCGCCTGCCACACCATCAGGGTGGTGATGTCGCCAAAGGGGCTGAAGGCGCCGCCCGCATTGGCTGCCACGACGATGTTGATGCAGGCCAGGTTGATGAAGCGGCGCTCCCCGTTGGCCACGTTGAGCACCACTGAGCACATCAGCAGCGCCGTGGTGAGGTTGTCCACCACGGGGGAGATGAAAAAGGCGAGAAAACCGGTGAGCCAGAAGAGCGTACGCAGGCTGAATCCCGCCTGCACCAGGCGTACCCGCAGCACGGCGAACAGCAGCCTGTCCTCCATGGCGTTCACATAGGTCATGGCCACCAGCAAGAAGAGCATCAGCTCGGCATACTCCAGCAGGTTGTGGCGAAACCCGGCCTGAACCAGCTCGCTTTGCCCCTGCCCCGCATAGACCAGGCCGATGGCTATCCAGATGATGCCGGCGGCCACCAGCACCGGCTTGGATTTTCGCAGCTTCAGGTACTCCTCGGCCATCACCAGGGCATAAGCCAAGGCGAAGATGGCGAGGGCGAAGAGCCCGACCCCGCTGTGGGTCAGATCGAGGGGGACGTTGCCCGCAGCGGCGGGGGCACTGAGCAGTGCCGCCCCGGGCACGAGGCGAAGGAGTCCAGACATGGCGGCATCTCCTGGCAGGCGTCTGGCATTGAGGCTAGCAGCGCAAAGGGAAGCCGCCTCTTTGTCATCCTGATGAGCGGCCCGCCGCGGGCACTCAGGCAAACATGAGATAGGCCCGTTGCCGGGCCCCGTCATCAGGAGGTCTTCTTGCCAAAACCCGATTGCTTGAGGGTGTAGCCTGCGCTGTTTTGCCAGGCATCCAGCCCGCTTCGGTTGTTGCCCGCCACCAGGCTCGCAGCCAGGCTCGGGCTGTTGAAGAGCTGATCGGCGGTAAAGATGAAGCCCCCTTCGGGGTGGGGAACGAGCACCCCCTTGCCCAGCAGCTCCTGGCGCAGCTCGATCACCGCCTCGCGCAGGGAGGCCGCATCCTCGCCGTTGGCGGTGGAGCCCGCCTGGACCATGAAACCGGGGTTTTGCCGCTTGCCCACCGGATAACCATGGGCCTCTGCCCCCTTGCCGTTGAAGTGGTAGAGCTCGCGCTCCCCCGGCTTGTTGTCGGAGAGGGCCTTTTGCAGGGTCATCAGCTCGTTGTAGATATCGATGGGGACCACGGCAGCCTGCTTGACGCCCTTGCTGTCGACGATAAAACTGACTTGCTTGTGTAACATCCTTGCTCATCCTGTGACCCATGGAAGGCCCTATTCTAACCACCTCAGGCAAGCGGGATCCAGCGAGGATCCCCATCCCTTTTGCAGGCGCGATCACTAACTGGCATAGTGACGGACATTGTGAAAGCCATTGACCATCAAACGGTTATCCCATGCTTAGCCTGCGCAACCTCAGTAAACGCTTCGCCAACGGCGGCGAGACGCTCCCCCTGTTTGAGGGGCTGGATCTCGCCCTCACCCCGGGGGAAACCTGCCTGCTGCTGGGGCAAAGCGGCTGTGGCAAGTCCACCCTGCTCAACCTCATCGCCGGTCTCATCGCCCCGGACGAGGGGGAGATCTGGCTGAAAGAGACCCGTCTCGACACCCTGCCGACAGACGAGCGGGCCCGGCTTCGCGGGCGCCATTTCGGCATCGTCTATCAGGATTTCAACCTGCTGCCGACCCTGACCGTGGCCGAGAACCTCGCCCTGCCCCTTCAGATAAACAACCTGCCCCAGGACGATGGGCGCCTCGATGCCCTGCTCGCGCGCCTTGGCATGGGCCACAAACGCCACGCCTGGCCGGAACAGCTCTCCGGCGGCCAGCGCCAGCGGGTGGCGCTGGCCCGAGCCCTCATTCATCAGCCCCGTTGGCTGCTCGCCGACGAACCCACCGGGAGCCTTGATGAACACAACGCCGAGCAGGTGATGGCCCTGATGATGAGCGCGGTGCGCGATACCGGCGCCGGTCTCTTGCTGGTGAGCCACAACCCGGGCTATGGCGACCTGGCGGATCGGGTGCTGCGCCTTGAAGGGGGGCAGCTGGTCGAGCTCAAGGGGCGCCGCCATGGCTGACGTCTGCCGGGGGGCCTGCTGATGTTGCCGCTCAAGGCGCTGCTGCGCCTCTATCGCGCTCACCCCTGGTTGCTCTTGATGAGCCTGGCCGGGCTCACCCTCGGGGTCACCCTGGTGGTGGCCATCGAGCTCTTGAACCACAGCGCCCGCACCAACTTCGTCGCCGCCCGCAGCCAGCTCGCCGGGGAGGCCAACTACCGCCTGGCCCCCCAGGGTGGCCTGGATGAGCAAGTCTACGTGAGGCTGGTGCGAAGCCAGCCGAACCTTGACGCCATGCCAGAGCTTCACGCCTGGCTCAAGGACGAGCAGGGGCACAGCTTCCAGTTGCTGGGGATGGATCTCTTCAACCCCGGCCCCCTGCGCCGCCTCTTTGGCGATGCGCCTGACAGCCAACCCGATGTCTCGTTGAATCGCGCCGACAGCGTCTGGCTGGCCGCCCCCGAGGCGAGGCGCCTTGACTGGCAAGCGGGCCAGTCGCGAACCTTTGTGCTGGGGGATGAGGGGCAACGCCCCCTGACTCTGACCCTGGCGGGCACCTTCGAGCCCGGCGCCGTCCCCATGGAGCGGCTGCTGGTGACCGACATCGGCCTCGCCCAGCCCCTGCTTGGCAAGGAAGGCAGACTGGATCGCATCGTCTTCAAACTCAGCGAGCAAGAGGCCCATACCTTGCAAAGAGCCTTGCAGGCGGCCCTGCAATCCTATGCCCCCCATCAGCCCCTCTGGCTTGAGCCCATCAGCCCGGCCCTCGATGCCAGCCAGCTCGGAGATGCGCTGGCGCTGAACCTTACCGCCCTCTCCCTGCTCGCCATGGCGGTGGGATTGTTCTTGGTGTTCAACGCCCAGCGCTTCGTGCAGAGCGTGCGCCGCCCCCTGCTCGCCCAGCTCATCATCCTCGGGATGCCGCCGCGCCGGGTGCTGCGCTGGCTGACCCTGGAGATCCTGATCCTCGCCACCCTCGGCACTCTGCTCGGGCTGTTGCTCGGCAGCCTGCTGGCCCTCGCCCTGATGGGGCAGCTCACCCAGGCGCTGGCCGACCTTTATGGCCCCAACCCCATCGACCTGCTGCGCCTCTCCCCGACGAGCCTTGGCAAGGCGCTGGTGATTGGCCTTCTGGGGATGCTTGCCGCCAACCTGCCCGGCTGGTGGCAACTGCTGCGCCAATCCCCCCTTGCGCTGCGAGAGGGCAACAGTCGCCCACCGGCTCACCCCTGGCAACGCCGGGGGCTTGCCATCGTCATTCTGCTGCTGTGCGCCCTGTGTCTGTGGCAGCCCGCCACCGGCCTTGGCGGCGCCCTCTTCGTGGCCGGAGGCTGGCTGCTCGCCATGGCCCTCCTGCTGCCCGATGCCCTTCGCTCCTTGCTGGGGCGGCTGCGTGCACGCGGCCCCCTCACCGCCCGGCTCGGGGTGGCAGAAACCCTCTATCACCTGGATCGCACCGCCATCGCGGTGATGGCGCTGCAACTGGCCATCGCCGCGGCCATCGGCATCGGGGTCATGGTGTCGAGCTTTCGCTCGAGCGTGGAGATCTGGCTCGGCCAGCGCCTGGCCGCCGATCTCTACGTCACCGCTCCCAAGGGGGTGGCCGGCAGCAGGGGCGCACTCGGCGAGCAGACCCTCAACACCATCCTCGCCTCGCCAGATGTGCGCGCCGCCTCCCGCCGCGCCGTGCTCCCCGCCCGCTGGCAGGGGCAGCCCATCGAGTGGGCGCAGATGGACTTTATCCCCGAGCTCAAAGCCGCCTATCCCCTGTTGGCCGGGCGCTGGCCCGCTGCTCCCGACGAGGTGCTGGCGAGCGAACCGCTGACGGTACGTCTCGGGGTCAGGGTGGGCCAGCGCCTCGAGGTAACCAGCGAAGGGGGGCCGAGGGCTTTCACCGTCACCGGCGTCTATCAGGATTACGGCAGCGACAAGGGGCAGATACTGCACGCCTTCGAAGGGGGCAAGGTGCAATCCCTGGCCCTCTTCAGCCCGGATCCCGAGCACCTTGGTGACAGGCTCAGGAGCCAGTTTGGTGAGCAGGTGAACCTGTTGCCCGCCCCCGCCATCCACGCCGCAGCCCTCAAGGTGTTCGATCAGACCTTCGTGGTGACCGAGCTATTGAAGTTGCTCATTCTGGGGATCGCCTTCGTCGGCATCGGCTCGGCCTTTATGGTGCTGGGGCTGGCCCGGCGCGGCGAGTTGCAGACCCTGCAAAGCCTTGGCCTGAGCCCGCGCCACTGCCGCCGGCTGCTGGTGTGGCAAGGGGCGGGCCTCGGGCTGCTCACCGCGCTGTTGGCCCTGCCGGTGGGCTATGGCCTTGCCTGGGTGCTCATCGAGGTGGTCAACCCCCGCGCCTTTGGCTGGCGGCTGGCCTTCGAGGCCGCCCCCTTGCACGCCGTCACGGCGCTCCTGCTCGCCCCCGTCTGTGGCGCGCTCGCCTCCTGGTACGCCGCAAGGAGAGTGGTATGAAATATCGGTTGGCGCACTGGCTCAGCCATGGCTTGACGTTCCCATTGACCAGATCCCTGTCACCGCCCTTGATTCAACGCAGAGAAGCGCACAGAGCTATCGTGAACCATCCCCTCTCCCTTCGGGAGAGGGCCAGGGTGAGGGAAATCTTGTCCTCTTTACGGACCCTGTGGCTTGCAGCCCCCTTGATCCCGCTTATTGCCATAAGCGGCAACGCGCAGGCCAGCGATTTGGGGAGCATCCTTGGCGGCGGCAGCGATCACTTCAAAAAGGCACTGCCGGGTCAGTCCATCAACCTGCCCGTGGATCACGGTGCCCACCCCGACTACCGCTCCGAGTGGTGGTATCTCACCGGCAACCTGAAAGACGAGCAGGGGCGCGATTACGGCATGCAGTGGACCCTGTTTCGCCAAGGCATCGAGCAGGAGATCACATCGGAGAACCCCTGGCTCACCCCCCAGCTCTGGCTGGCCCAGTTCGCCATCACGGATGTGAGCAAAGGCAGCCACCAGCAGGACGAGCGCACCAGCCGCCAGGGGCCAGGGCTCGCCGGTGCCAGCGGCGGTCAGTATTGGCTGAAAGAGTGGGTGCTGGCCTCTCAGGGCGAAGCGCTTTTTCCCGCCACCCTCAAGGTGCAAAGCAAGGCGGGGGAGCTTGATGTGAAGGTGAGCGCCGCCAAGCCGGCGGTGCTACAGGGCAAACAGGGTTACAGCGAGAAGAGCCCGGGCAACGCCTCCTTCTACTACTCCTACCCGCGCCTGACCATCAGCGGCACCCTGACCCTGGATGGGGAGACCCGCAACGTCAGCGGTGAGGGTTGGTTTGATCACGAGTGGAGCAGCTCGGTATTGGCCGAGTGGCAATCGGGCTGGGACTGGTTTTCGCTGCAATTTGAAGATGGCCGCGAGCTGATGCTGTTTCGCCTGCGCACCAAATCGGGCCGCGCCCATTCCGAAAACAAGCCCGAGAACCGCTACGGCATCCTGATTGAACGGGACGGCAGCAGCCGGGTGCTGAGCCCAGATCACATCCGCCTCACTCCCGGCAAGACCTGGCGCGGCCCCAAGGGGCAAGCCTACCCCATCGAGTGGCAGCTGGAAGCCGCCGATATCAAGCTCACCATCCAGGCGCGCCAGCCCAATCAGGCCATGACGGGGCGTTTTGACTACTGGGAAGGGGCGGTCTTAGTCTCGGGGGACGCCAAAGGCGTCGGCTATCTGGAAATGACGGGATATTGACCGCCTTGAAATCAGATCGCCTTCAAAAAATCATTCAGATTCCATGCTTTAGATGGTTTTTTTCTCAACAGAATTTCTCGTACTTGATACCTTACCCAGACGGCCCTTCCCCTACTGCCCAAAACCCCAAGGATCACCTGTGGCTTTGCTCATCCTCCATTAACACATTGTTATATTCAAAGAGATGAAATGTTACATCCGAGAATTTTATTTAAATATCGAAAACTCGATAAAAGCTGTTTGGAACTGCTCCTAAATCGTGAACTGTGGTTCGCCACACCAGCTTCGTTGAACGATCCATTTGAAGGCGAATCTTCATTCTCAGAAGTTCTGGATGCTGTATGGGATCGCTATCCATTTCCGAAAGAAGAAAGAGAATACTATCATGACGTTATAAAAAAACAGTTATCAGAAACTGGAATCTGCTCATTTAGTAAGGCTCGTAAAAATCAATTGATGTGGGCCCATTATGCAGATGAACATAAAGGTGTATGTATTGGCTTCAAGGAGCAATTAATTAGGGAAGGTGCGAATAAGCGGGGAAATTCTTCTCGGCTGACTCAGTCATTTCATTTTTTCAGTTTGAGCCGATCTTTTCTCCCGTAAATGCCTTGAATCAGCCTATTTAGACCGTTTCTTCGCCATTTAAGGCGTTATTCCCAGT